>NZ_JBYTBO010000015.1:0-183714 GCF_058789255.1 Pseudomonas sp. FW215-R2 | reverse complement strand
CCCTCCCCGCCAACCCCAACGGAAAATGAATCACCCCATGCGCCGTTTCCGGCAACAGATGCACCTCCACTTCCGCCGCCCTGCCCCAACGCTCAGCCAGTTCAAGCGTGTCATCCCTGAGCGGGTCCAGTTCCGCAGCAAACATCAACGCCGGCGGAAACCCGGTGAAGTCGCCGTACAACGGAGACAACGGTGGCTGCCGGCGTTCTTCGTCGCTCAATCCCGGCGTGAGCATTTGCAGCGCTTCAACAACCCCCGGCCCATCCAGCAGTAAGATATCGGGCCCGGCGTTGCGCACGCTAGCGAAAAAGGGGACTGATTTATTTTCCAGAATTAGACCAGTGCCCTTTTTTGCCCTTTCTCAGTTGCTGGAACTATCCGTGGTTGCAACGTAAGTATTTGACCGACCGTTTTGGGGTGGCTTCAGCCCTTCGTAAGGGTCAGCAATCGGCTAAAAGCAGTCGTTCAGCATCTTCAAAACACGGGACGATTCAGTGAGCCTGAGACCGTCAGTTCAACACCAGCGACTATGCGGAGCAAGAAATCAAGGACACGCTGCTTGGTCCAAAGCCGTCAGCTGTCTGTCGAAGCTTTTTAAGGAAGGGTACGCGTAAAGCTCATAAGCTAGCGTGCAAGCATCTGGATTCCGTATAAAATGTCGTTTTCTTACACGGAGTTCGGCGAGCATGAGGGTGTTAGATATAAACAATGTGTTCATTGGCGACTTAGAGCCACTCAGCCCTGTAGCAACCATTATTTTAGATAATGGAGAAGAGCGGACGATTAATTTAAGCCCCACCACCCTGAAGGTCTGCTATGACGAGGATGGTGCCTTCGATGGATTGGACGCTGAAGAACTAGAATACTGTCTTGGAGTTTATATATCTGAGCGCAATTGCAAGCCGACCCTAACCCTTGACACACTCAAAATTCTTGCTGAAGTCCTGAGCGATAAACGGTGTGAGCAATACTCCGTTGATGATCACGATCAGATTTGTGTCTACAATGAGGAAAAGGGGCATTTTTATATAGTGTCGTCCTTCGTTGATTTGTACGCTGGCTATCGAGAGCTTAATGAAATGATCGCACGAGAGCCGGCTAATTAAGCCAATTTTTCTTTTTTTGGCAGCGTTGGGTTGCTATAAATACCAGCGCAGCCTTTCAATATTGACTTTGGGAGTTAGGGATGCAAGACGTAGAAGGCTCAATGCGGAGTCATTGGGCATCAGGGATGGGGTGGATCATCTACTCAGTCAGTGAAGTAGACATGTTACTTATTCACTTTTATGGCTTTATTACTCAACAGAAAAGGCCAATCACATTACCAAGCAAGTGGCAAAAGCTAACAACCTCTGATCGACTAAAGCTGGTTGAGGCTGAGTTGTATAAAATGCCTGAGTCTCCAGCCACCTTACGTATAAAACGAATCTTCGCACGTGTGAAGGTGTTAATGGATAATCGTAATCATATCGCCCATGGTGTATTAACGCTTGTCGGTGGTGGGCAGATGGAGATGATTAGATACGATAAAAAAACAGATCAAATGGTGACCATGACATATGCAGAGCTCAGAGAGACGGAAAAAACCGCCCGAAAGCTCAGTGACGACATAACACTATTGATCCACCTTTGCGAGACTTACGACGACTTTATACGCCCTTATACCCCAGGCGAGGTACAGGGCATGGAGGAAATCAAGCCTCATGACCCAGCACCAGCGGCTTAATAGGGCGGCCTGCTAACCGCCACTCAAAAAAGGGGACTGCCACTACGATGGGCAGCTATGGGTAGATTGCGGACGGTCGCGACAAGCTTACTCCGACCAAGTGCAGGCCTTTGCTTTCGAGCGGCCTCAGTTGCTTCAGACAGGCCTAGTAGGCCGAGGCCGTAGCATGGACTCCATCTCGGATCGTGTTCTGCCAGTTAAAATCAATATGCAACTATGAGCCGAATAAATCAGGTTGGCTTATATTGCAGCTCGATCTCGGCATGTTCTATATCTAACAATGCCCTTCTCACCCTATCTATAAAACTTGCAGCATCTTCGGGGGTAGTACCGATTTTCACCTGATTAGGACGGGGATGTATAACTCTAGCTCTTATGCCCGAAAGTCTTTTCAATTCAGCCGCAACGTCATCAGAAACCACCCCGACTTGCTGAGCATACTTAATTTTTTTTGTAAAATCAGTCTCACCTTCATTGTTATCTAAAATCTGATCTAGCATGATTTCTATGCAAGAAAAAGCTAGTTGAACAGACGCAGCATCCGCTCCAGCTGCTCTAGCTTTCTCAGCCTCCTCCAGAAGATCATGATAGTCAAAGATTTTAGGGCGACGTGTTGAAACTCTACTGACCACTTCCGGCACAGCCAGAGATACAACGCCTGTAGCGATCATGGCAGCAATCTTTAAAATTAGTTCTAACATTACACTCTCCCTGCAATAATCAAATAGAGAGCAGCTGTAAGATTGATAACGCCCAACGCCAGTATAGCAGAGATGCATTTCTTGCGATGCCTACCTGATTCAGAAGAAACAACCATTTCTCTCCACAAAAACAAAAAGAACCATACAACCAATGATGCCAATATTGATCCAAATAGAATGGGATAATTGCTAGAAGATTCTGACAAAAATGGGCTTATAGTCTTACGCAGAGCTTCGGTGGCGTAAAAATATGACAAGAACAATGTCACAAGAAAAGTTAAAGCCATAAACGAAAATTCTGGGCCAGGAATAATATTAAGTACCAACTCTTTTCTAACGTCTTTCCGAGCCTGTGCACCTGCATCAGCGATGAAGGCAACCCGTCCTGAAGCCGCACCCACAAAGCTATCGGCAGCTTCCGCCATTGCAATTGCGACCCGCTTTTCCGACTGACGACGAACTACTGCCCATTTTGCTACTGCTATCCCAACGGACTCTACGAGCACCATCAATAGCGAGATTGCTCCTGACACAACTACGTCCAACATTAACTAGGTTCCTTGGAGTAATCCGTTATGTGTGCTACGTGGCCATTTAGTATCAAATGGCAGACAATAATATTCGACTTAATGACAAATCGCTACTCCGGTTGCAGCTTCGTCACTGGCAACGGCGGGTCGATAGCGGACATTCGTGGCCGCCGAAACCGACTCTCCATAAAACACTCACCCTTCAGCAACTCGCCCCGCAACCCAAGCCCGACCATACCCAACCACCCTCCCCGCCAACCCCAACGGAAAATGAATCACCCCATGCGCCGTTTCCGGCAACAGATGCACTTCAACCTCCGCCTCCCTACCCCAACGCTCAGCCAACTCAAGCGTGTCATCCCTGAGCGGATCCAGCTCCGCCGCAAACATCAACGCCGGCGGAAACCCGGTGAAGTCACCGTACAGCGGAGACAACGGCGCCTGCCGACGCTCTTCATCGCTCAATCCCGGCGTGAGTATTTGCAGCGCCTCGACCATCCCCGGCCCATCCAGCAGCAAGGTATCGGGCCCGGCGTTGCGTACGCTGGGGGTTCCGGTCAGGTCGTAGACGCCGTAGTACAGCAGCGCCCCGCTCACCCGTTCGAGCAAGTGCGGCCACTGTTTGAGTTGCAGCAGAGTCGCGGCGGCGAGGTGGCCGCCGGCAGACTCCCCCACGACGATGATGGGGAGGTTCGCAAATTCACGGCAGTCATCACTGAGCAACCAGCGAGCCGCCGTAAGGCAGTCCTGCATCACGCCTTCAATCGGCGTCGAGACCACCAGCCGATAGTCGACGGAGACCACGGCCACGTCGCAGGCGTTCACCATGCCGATGTTGAGGTGGTCGTTCATCTGCGCGTTGCCGATGACCCAACCGCCGCCATGAAAATCCAGCACCACGCCTTTGGCCTTTGTCTTTGGCCGAATGATCCGCACCGGCACTGAAGCGCCGTCGACGCCCACCACTTTGTGTTCGGCCTCGAGCCCGTGCTTGAGCAACTTTCTCACGCCGCCCAATTGGCTGAGGCGTAACAGCATTTGAAACACTCGCGGTGTGATGCGATTGCGGATGCGAAAACGCGGCAGCCGGGCAAGCTTCCTGTTGAACGCGCGCAATTGCGCCAACTCGTTATCGTCTGCGGGCCAACGGGTTGATGTCTTCATTTCGTCCTGGCTCATCGGCGGTAGTTGCGCAGGATATCAGCGGTTGCGGTCTGTTCCAGCCTGGATGCCCGGAGCAACGCAAAAAGTTCATCAGCCGTCATCTCGCCTCGTTGATAGGAATAGGCAATGCTCAAAGACAAACCGACATAGGTGAGTGTTTCTTCGATGGATACCATGACCTGAAACCCCACTCACCGGAGCCCGTCATGACCACCACCAAGACCCTTTTCATTACCGGCGCCAGCAGCGGCTTCGGCCATGCGCTGGCCAGGGAAGCACTCGCGGCCGGCTACCGTGTCATTGGCACCGTGCGCAAGGAAGCCGACTTGCACGCCTTTCAGTCGCTGTCCATGGAAAACGCCTACGGGGTAATTCTGGATATCACGGACTTCGACCGGATCGACGGCGTCATTGCCGAAGTTGAAGCGACTCATGGGCCGGTCGATGTGTTGATCAACAACGCGGGGTACGGCCATGAAGGCATCTTCGAAGAGTCACCGCTGGAAGACATGCGCCGCCAGTTCGACGTGAACGTGTTCGGCGCCGTTGCCGTGATCAAGGCGTTCCTGCCCTTCTTTCGCAAGCGGCGTGCGGGCCACATCATCAATATCACCTCGATGGGCGGCACGATCACGATGCCGGGCATCGCGTACTACTGCGGCAGCAAGTTTGCGCTCGAAGGCATCTCCGATACGCTGAGCAAAGAGCTGACGCCCTTCAATATCTTCGTGACCGCCGTTGCACCGGGTTCATTTCGAACGGACTGGGCCGGTCGCTCGATGCAGCGCACGCCGCGCAGCATTGCCGACTATGACGCCAGTTTCGATCCGGTGCGCAAGGCGCGCGAAGAAAAGAGCGGCAAGCAACTCGGCGACCCGCAAAAAGCAGCCCAGGCAATGTTGCAGATCATCGCCAGCCCGGCCCCACCGGCACACTTGCTTTTGGGCAGTGACGCGTTGCGCCTGGTGCGTGAAAAGCTCAAACACGCCGCCGGCGAGATCGATCAGTGGGAAGCGTTGACTCGCTCCACCGACCATTGAGCGGCCAATAGAGGGGACGCAATGAAGCAGGCCGACGCAGGCACCTCGCGCATGGTGCAGCTCATGGAAACGCTCGCACCGGTCGAGGGCTACAACCTCAGTGCGCTTGAAGGTGTCCGCTTCCTGCGCTCGAACCGGCCGCTGACCCGCACGCCGGTGCTGTACGACCCGGGCATCGTGATCCTTTGTCAGGGCCAGAAACGCGGTTATCTGGGCGACGACGTCTACGTCTACGACGCCCAGCATTATCTGGTGGTGTCCGTGCCCATCCCCTTCACCATGGAAACCGATGCCACCGAGGCCGAGCCGATGCTTGCGATCTACATGCACCTCGACTTCCAGTTGGCCAGCGAGTTGATGCAGCAAGTGGATGACCTTCACGGCCCAAGCGACGCGCAACCCAAGGGCATGTACGCCTCGCCGATGGACGACAGGCTCCGTGCGTCGACATTGCGTTTTCTCGAAGCGATGAGTATCCCGGGGGACGCGCAGATACTGGGGCCATCGCTGATGCGGGAAATCTACTACCGCATTCTGACGGGTGAACAAGGCGGATCGATGCGTGCTGCGCTGAATCGACAGGGGCATTTCGGCAAGGTGACTCGGGCGATCCGCAAGATCCACAGCAGCTATCAGGAGCGCCTGGACGTCGAGCAACTCGCTCACGAAGCCCGAATGAGCGTGCCCAACTTTCACCTGCACTTTCGCAGCGTGACGGACACCTCGCCGATGCAGTACTTGAAGTCGACGCGACTGCACCAGGCGCGACTGCTGATGCTGCGCAATGCCATGACCGCTTCGGCAGCGGCGTTCAACGTGGGTTATGAAAGCGCCTCGCAGTTCAGTCGCGAGTTCAAACGCTTTTTCGGCAGGACGCCGCAGGCGGAGATCGAGTGGATGAAAGCAACCTATGCCTTGCCTGCGCCGACTACACCCTCGGAGTATGTTTCGTCGCATTGATCGCCCTCTCCCGCGCTTCCCCCATTTCTGGGAAACCGCCTTGCGCTCTTCGCTATAACCTTATAAGCGACCGCGAATTAGACTGGCTGCAGTTCAGTTCGCATCGCGATTAAGGAAGACAACATGCAAGAAATTTTCAGCATCAACTGGTTGCTCTGGCTATCAACCATGGTGCCGCTGACCCTCAGTGCAGGCCCTGGCAATCTGATGGTGGCGACCTCGGGTGCGCAAAGCGGTGTGCGCCGCTCGGTCCGGTTCATTGCCGGCCTGGATATCACTTACTTCCTGATCGCCGTGCTGGTCGGACTGGGCCTTTATCACACGCTCATGAACAGCCCGACGCTGGTCTGGGTTCTGCAAGTCGTCGGCAGTTTCTACATTCTGTACCTGGGCATCCGGCTGTTGCGTCGCCCGCTCAAGGCGCCCAGCGACAAGGCCATGCACCTGCAATTCAAGGACGGGATCGTTGTGCAACTGGGCAATGTTCAGGGCATCGTGATGTTGCTGGTGATGTTCTCGACCTTCATGCCCTCCGGTGAAACCAGCAGCAGTGTCGTGCTGATCCTGAGCGCCGCTCTGATCTCGCTGAATTTCTTCTCGCATGTCATCTGGGTCTCGCTGGGCTCGACCGTGCAGAAACTGATCCAGTCACGCCCCAGATTACTGGTGTTCCAGAACGCCGCGTTCGGTCTGATGCTGATCGCCGTGGCGGTCTGGATTTTCCTGCGTATCGGCCCACTGTAAGGAGGACCTATGACCCATGCACACGGGATCGTATTCGCCACACCAGGTCAACCGGACGTCCTCGAATTACGCGAATACAGACTGCGCGCCGCAGGCCCCGAGGAGATCACGGTTGCCATCGAAGCGGCGGGGGTGAACTTCATCGACCTGCACCGTCGCAGTGGTGCTCTGGAGGACGGTTCGCCGTTTCCCAGGGGTCTGGGCATGGAAGGTGCCGGTCGCGTAGTCGAATGTGGAGCCCAGGTAAAAGGCTTCGCCCCCGGTGACCGGGTTGCGTTCGTCGACAACTCGACCGGGAGTTACGCCAGCCACGCAATCCTTCCGGCCGCACGCGCCATTCGCCTGCCCGATGATGCACCCGCCGAGGTCGTCGCGGCGTTGATGTTCAAGGGGTTGACGGCCGAATACCTGACTCATCGTTGCGTCCCGCTCAAGCCTGACGATTATGTTGTCTGGCACGCCGCTGCCGGAGGCGTGGGCAGCATTGCCACCCGCTGGCTGGTCGCTCGAGGCATGCGCGTCATCGGCCTCGCGTCGACCGAAGCCAAGCGCAAACAAGTGCTGGAGGCCGGATGCATTGCCGCTCTCGACGCGGGCGCCCCGGGCGCAGCAGCATCCATTCGTGAATTGACCGAGGGCAAGGGTGCTCATGTGGTGTTCGATTCTGTCGGGCACGACACCGTGGAGCTGTCGCTGGCCAGTTTGCGCCAGCGTGGTCATCTCGTGCTGTTTGGCAATGCCTCGGGCGATGTGACCGGGTTCAACCTGTCACGGCTTGGGCAATTGGGCTCATTGCATGTCACCCGGCCCTCCTTGAAGCACTACATCGGCCAGGACGCCGAACTCGCCGACGCTGCCTCGCGTGTGCTGCTGGCCCTGTCCGACGGTTCGATCCAGGCCCCTCGGATAACGCGCCTGCCGCTGGCCATGGCCGCTGAAGCCCATCGCATGATGCAAGACCGGGAAACCCGGGGCTCGCTGATCCTGGTCCCCTGACCTCGCAGCAAAACGGCCGTCAGTGAATTTCGGCCGTTTTGCTGTGAAACAGCTCCGTCAGATACTCCACCACCCGATCGACACGACTGACGCCCTGCGTCGCCTGATTGCGCAGCAACCAGATATCCGAGGTGCGTGACGGCCGGTCGGGCAACACCTGCAGCAAACCGGACTGGTGGCCGACATAGGCCGGCAACGCAGCGATGCCAAGGTTGGCCTCGACCGCTTTCAGCTGAGCGTTGAGGTTGGACACACGCATCCAGAGCTTCTGGTCACCACTGACTTCACTCAGCCACTGCGCCAGCGGCATGTAAGCCATCTCCTCGGTCCAGCCGATCAGGTTGTGATCCTTCAAGTCGCCGGGCTCCGTGGGCAGCCCATGGGTTGCGGCATATCCCTGGGAACAGAACAGCCCCTGCATCAGCGTGCCCACCCGGCGCATGGTGAAGTTGCCGTTATCGGGCCTGCGCAACCGGACAATGATGTCGCTGTGGCTTTGCGTGAGTTTGGAGGACACCGCCGAGTTGATGAAATCGAAGCTGATTTCCGGATGCTGATCACGGAATGCGGCAAGCCCCGGAATGATCAGGTGCGTGCCCATCAGTTCAGGACAATCGATCCGCACCTGCCCCGCCATCCGGTCCCCCGGTTGCGACATCTGCCGCTCCATCAGTTTGAAGCGTTCCTCGGTTTCCAGTGCCAGTGGCAGCAACGTGCGGCCCGCCTCCGTGAGGAAATAGCCATTGGTCTTCTTCGAGAACAGCACAGTGCCGAGCGATTCCTCGAGCGCGGCGATCTTGCGCGATACCGTCGAGGCCGAGACCTTGAGCGAAATTCCGGCCTCGGTCACGTTGTTCGATTTGGCGACGAAGACAAAAACCTTCAGATCATCCCAGTCCATGTTGATGACATACCCAAAAATGGAAAATCGATCCCCACCTATTTCTATTCGAAATAATTCGAGGCCACGTTAGAGTTTTTGCACGGAGCAAAACCCAGAGGAAACATGGATGATACGTAATTCAATGCGCGCCCTTCCAGGGTTCATGCAGCCGTTCTTGAGCTGGCTGACGGCCAAACCTCTGCCCGAAGACCTCGATCGGGTCCGCGTCCTGAAACCGATGCACCATATCCTTGTGTCGGCGGGATTAATAGCCTCCGGCACGCTGCTGGCCGGCATCGGTTACCTGCACGGCAACGTTGCACTCTGGCTGCTGGGCTTCGTCGTGGCGACCGGGGGCATCAAGCAGATGCAAGTGATGATCTGCCACAACTGCGCTCACGACATGGTCTTTGAATCACGCGAGAAGAACCTGACCGTGGGCCGGATCATTTCCGGCGCCCTGATGCTCAAGCCTTTCGATACGTACAAGCATGAGCACACGCTGCATCACAGCTCCAAAACCCTGCTGACCGACGATGACGACACCCTCTCCTACCTGCAAAGCGTGGTAGGGCTGAAGCCGTCCGACAGCATCACCACCATGTGGACCAAACTGGTGTCCACGGCGTTTTCCCCGCTCGCCATCCTGCGCTCGTTCTGGGGGCGACTGAAGGCCTCCGCAACGGCGCCAAACCGACGCGTCTCGGCACTGACCCTCCTGTTCTGGGCGAGCCTTGCGCTGTTGTCGATCGTTTTGGGCCATTTCGATCTGTTCATGATGGCCTGGGTCGTGCCGGTCTTCGCGGGTTACCACATCAGCACCACCTTCCGCCTCGCCGCCGAACACACCTGGCCAAGCGTGGATGTCCTGGAGCGACGCGGCATCGACTTCATCTGCGAAAGCACGACAGCGGTGTTCATCGGCGAAGAACTGCACATCCCCGACGGCGCAGGCACCGTTCGACGCTACGCCCATATCGGCCTGTGGCTGATCAAGATGCTCGCGTTCCACTTGTTCATTCGCCTGTTTGTAATGGTCGGTGATACGCCGTGCCACGACTTCCACCATCGCCGCCCGCGATCCAAGGAGTGGCCGAACTACATCACCGCCCGCGAGCGCGACAGGATCGAAGGCTCCAAACCCTTCCCGACCAACTACGGGGAGAACTGGGGATACATCAACGCGGTCACGACGAACTTTCGCAACTTTCAACGGGCACTCCCGTATTACGCAGCCAGGAATGCAACTTAAAAGGGACTTTAACGATGACGTTCAAACAAACCGCACTGCTCACCACCGTACCTTCGGACTCTCACAGCTGGAATCTGGTGTTCATGGAGTTCCTGCTCAACGACCTTGGCTACAAGGTCGAAAACCTGGGGCCCAACACCCCGATGGATGAGGTGGTCTCGCGGCTCAATCGCAACGGTAGCGCAATCGTTGTGGTCAGCACGGTCAACGGCCACGGTTACCTTGAAGGCGCCGAACTCGCCCGGCGCATTCGTGCAGAGACCGATCACTCGGAGGGGCTGTATATCGGTGGCAAGATCTGCACCGAAAACGATCCGCAGACCATCGCCCGGCACAGCGAAACCCTCAGGACGGCAGGCTTTGATGAAGTGTTCGACGACAGCGTCGCGAACAGCTTCGATGCCTTTCAGGAGCTGGTGACAGCGCAGCTTTATCCGACGCATTACCTGGAAAAACGGGTCGCTCGATGACCCGCGACACCGCCCCCTCAGGTCCAGATAAAGGTTTGCCAGGATGATCGACTTCAACACGCATGTCCTTGAACAGTTCGACGCACGCGGCCCGGTACTTCAGCCGCGCATGGGTTTCAGTGACCCGGCCCGCATGCAGGCGGGTCTGGAGGCCACAGCGGCAAGCCGGGCAAACACCGTTTGCACCATCACCCTTGATGCATTCACACGGGTGAACAACCTTGAGGCGGCACAACGGGCCATCGATACGGCTTCCATGCTCAATGGCTACCCGATCGTCAACCATCCACCGGCACAGACCCGTACCATGCTAGGTCAGATTCACGACCGCTACCGACTGCCGGTGCAGATTCGCCATGGCTCGCCCAACCCGCTGCACATTTTCCAGCGCATGGTCGAGATCGGCCTGGCCACCACCGAAGGCGGACCGATCTCTTATTGCCTGCCTTACAGCCGCACACCGCTGCGCGAAGCCTTCGGCCACTGGGAGAAATCCTGCCAGGTGCTGGCCCAGGGCGTAGAGCAGAGTCATATCGAAAGCTTTGCCGGCTGCATGATGGGGCAGATGTGCGACCCGGTCATTCTGGTTGCACTCAACATCCTTGAAGGGCTCTTCTTGCGCTCCCACGGGATCAAGACCTTGTCCTTCTCCTATGCCCAGGGCACCTCACCGGTACAGGACCGCGCCGCAGTGACGGCGCTGCAACAGTTGGCGGCCGAGTACTTCGCACCGGGCAGTTATCACTTTGTCGGCTATGTGTTCATGGGGTTCTTCCCCCGGACCCTGGGTGGATTCTGCCGAATCACCGGCGATGCGCTGGGCATGATCCGCGCGACAGGCGTGCAAAGGGTCATCATCAAGACGCCGGTGGAATCACGGCGGATTCCCCGGATCGAGGAGAACATCGCGGCCCTGGAATACGCGGATTATTGCCTGCACACCGACGGCGTTCTGCCGGATATCCCGTTCGATGCGCAGGAACACGCGCGCATTCTGGGGGCCGCAAAACGGCTGATCGAGGGGACGTTGAAGCGCGATACCAATCTGTCCGAAGCCATCCTCAGTGCCTTCGACAGTGGATTCCTGTCGATCCCCTACTGCCTCCACCCGGATAACAAGCGCAGCGCCGGCACCGTGCTGACTCCGCAGAACTACTATCACGGCTTCGAAGGCGAGCGCGTGGAGAACGCGTTCTCTTTCCTCGCGGCGCTGCGACAAAACATCCGTACCTATGACGGCGTGCTTTGAGTAACCGTCTACGTTAATGGGAGGCTGTTCGCCTTATTCGGCGGGCAGCCCTACCCCCAATCCCGGACCGCTTGAAGGCAAGTCATCGACGCTCGCCAGCAAATCGACAAAGCGCGCTCTCAAGGTGTCGTCCTGAAGTCTTGCCATTGCATAAGCATGCAAGCGTGCAAGCGTCCCTCTCGCGACAACAAAACCACCCTGACCTTTCAACTGTTGTGCATAGTCATCGAGCACGGCGGCGGTCTCGTTGCACAGTTCGAGTGATGCCAGCCAGGCCTCGCCTTCCGACTGATCGTGAGTCAACTCCACTTGTAGCGCATCGATTGCCATGGCGATGGTGCGAAGCCGCACCAGCAATTCCTGCATACGAAAAACCAGCACTTCCTGATGACTCTCGGCGACCTGCCAGCCAGGTTCCAGCGCCACCCTGGCCAACATCGCCTGGCTGTCGGCCAACTCATTCCATACCCGCAAATCACGGGGCGCCTCGTCAGCTGTTCGTCGGGTTTTCAACGAGTCTGCCAGTCGGTCCATCAGCTTCGCCAATCGCTGACGCAACGCTTCACCCTCTGCCTCGGGCCACAGAAAGGCGTGAATCAACAGGGATATCCCGACACCCAACAGCACACCGATCACGCGATCACGAATCTCCGTCAGGTTGGTGCTGGGCTCGAATTGCTCCAGCAACGCCAACGCGAAAGTGAACACGATCTGCACGCCGGCGTAGCTGATTCGCTCGGAGCCGGCGGCGATCCAGGAACCCAGCGCAATCACCGGCAATGACATGAACAACAGGCCGACGATCCCGTCGATGTGCGGAACCACCAGAATCACCATCGCCAAAGCCAAGGCACTGCCCACCAGCGCACCACCGACACGCAACGTCGCACGCATCCCGGTCGCGCCGAGGCTGGGTTGAGCGACGATCAGGCAGGTCAGCATGATGGTGTGGATGCCTTGCCAGTCCGTGCCCATGTAGAACAGGTAACAAAGCGACGCCGCCAGCAGCGTCTTGACGGCAAACTGCATGTACACCGGGTTTTCGAACGCATCCGGCACCCACATCGGCGCGCTCTGAGCCTTGGTGCCTTGAGGGTTATCAGCCTTCTCCACATTCAGAAAAGACAGCAACTCCAGGCGTATTTCCTCGTAAACGCCGGGCAATCCTCTCGTATCGATCTGATCAAGAACGGACATCCCTTCGGGTGCCTGTCCCGTGCCCAGAGAAGCCTCCAGATCAAGCACTGCCTGTCGCAATAATTCGTTGGACAGAGCGTTCGCTGTGGGCGCCGGCAATTGAGCGGCCAACGTCAACAGTCGGGAAATACTGCTGATGCGCGCCAGGTGAGCGACTTGTTGGCTGCGATAACCGGCGTCCCTCATGCAGGCGAACCTCAACAGTTGCTGCGCGGCCAACACGCTGCGCTGAATCGCGGCGGCACCCAGCGCCGCACCGCTCTGCTCGCCGCTCAGACACCGGGCAACGATCAACAACTGCGATCGCAGATGATTCTCCAGTTGCCTGACAGGCTCCGCCGGCAACAGCAGCGTATTGACCAACAGCGTCAGGCCGATGGCGTAACTGACCGCCACCCACACCCACAGCACCAGACGCAAAACGGCCTCGGCCTGATCGGTCAGGTCGACGAAGGTCTGGGCATAGATCACCACAATGCCGACCACGAAAAACACAACACCGATCCGGGTGACCCGGATCAGATAGGCACTACAGAAAAACAGCATGCTCGCGCCGAGAATTCTCAGGAGCGGGTATCCGTAGGTGAACTTCAGAAGCAGGATGGTCAAGCCGATGGCCAGTGTTGCGCCGACCAGGAACAGCATCCCGACCATGCGTGTCAGCACCACATTGGTCTGCGTCACGTAGAAGACCACGATCAACGATAGCGCCAGCAACGGAACCTGCAGGGTCATCGAAATGATGATCACCAGCGCACTGCCCAGCAGCGTGCGCAGCAACAGGTTCACACGGCCAGGGTACGGCTGAAGTTCATCGACCAGAAACCGATACAGGCGCTCCAGGCTGCCCCTGTTCCTGTCTTCCGCCGAGCGTTTCATTGACCGGTCTTGGCCGGTTCGTCAGGGCGCAGTACCGCGACGGCAGAGGCGCCGATGCGAAACAGCTCCGGGTCGGGGTCTTGCACCGAGATCTTCACCGGAAAGCGTTGCGAAACCCTGACCCAGTTGATGGTGCGCTGGACGCGCGGCAGGCCTTCGATGACGGTTCCGCCGTCATCCGGCAGCACACCGAAACTGAGCGAGTCGACCCGCCCCTGAAACCGCTTGCCGGTGTCGCCCAACAGATAAAGCGTGGCGGACGTGCCAGCCTTGATGCCTTTCAGATCGGTCTCGCGAAAGTTCGCCACCACGTACCAGTGGCGCGTATCGATCAGCGTGAAAATCGGTTTGTAGGCCGAGGCGAACTGGCCGACGGTGGTGCGCAAGGACGCGATTCGCCCGTCGAAAGGTGCGCGAACCTCGGTGAACTCCAGGCTCAGTTCGGCCAGGGAAATCTGCGCTTCGACCTCGGCCCGCTGCGCCACCAGCGCATCCACACCACTGACGGCAGCCCCGGCTCGTTGCGCCTGCAATCGGGAGGCGTTGAGTTCGGCAGCCGTCGAACGCTGGGCCGTTCGCGCCTGATCCACCGCTTCCACGGACACATAACCCTTGGCGAGCAACTTCTCCAGACGCTGAAGGGTGTCGTTCGATTGCGTGGCCTGCGCCCGCGCCCGCTCGACCGACGCCACAGCCGATGCCGCCTCGTATTGTTGGGCGTTCACACTGCGCTGGGTCAAACCGATCTGATGATTGAGCGTAACCAGCCGCGCCCTGGCCTGATCCAGCGCGTCCTGATACGGGCGTGCGTCGATGCGGATCAACAGATCGCCCTGCTTGACCAACTGGTTGTCGCGCACCGGCATCTCGACGATCCGGCCGTTCACTTCCGGAACGACATCGATGGTGTCGGCGTACACATAGGCATCATCGGTACTCGGCCGGGTTTCGGTTTGCCAGAGCACATAACCCAGCACCAGAAAAGCGGCCAGAACGATCAGCAGCGCCGGCACACGGCTTGAATGCGTTTTTTCGGTGGTTTTATTCATGGCGGGCATTCATCCGTGGAAGACGACGAGCCACAACAGCATCGCCAGGAGTCCGGTCAGTGCCGGGTAACTCAGTGCCAGAGGAGAAATGCGTTCGCGCAGCGAATATCTGCCCAGTATCACGTGGATCGCCGTGGTCGCCAGAACGCCGCCGACAATGCAGAACAGCCAGTCAGGAAAAGCCGCACCGAACAGTACAAGCGAGGGGGACATGGAGCATCCACTGAGCAGTAGAACGACAGGTATCAGTGCCAGCCTGACGGGATTGAATGAAGGCATGCCTACCTCCGCAAGTGACGACTGACGCAAACCGGAACCTCTGGGCAAGGAATTGACCTGCGCACCTTACCGATCCGTCCACGGCCCCGATATTGGAAAAAAACATAACTTCGTTGTGACAGTAAACAACCGGAAAACCGGGCTGAAAGCGTTGTTGAACTGGCTTGGTGAACGTAAGAGTATAGAGCGCGCACAGACACTCGCCGGCGAGTGAAACCGACACTTCCAGGCGCAAAAAGGTGAACACAGTGACGCCAATCCCCACCCTCAGCGCTCGACTTGCAACGATCACCCGCGAATTTGCGAACACCCCTTCCCTGCTCACCGCGAAGATCAACAGCCAGCTCAACCGGATGGCGGGCTACAAGGACCTCACGCCAGAAGCCCGCAAGGATCTGGAAAACTCCCTGAGCTACACCGCGCGCCTGTGGTGCGAAACGCTGCTGACCGGCGAGGGTCTGTCGCAGGACACGCGTCTTACGCTGAAGGAGATCGGTTGCAGGCGGGTCCATCAGGGCGTGCCCCTGCAATCGCTGATGCGCGGCTTCAGTCTGGGGGTGCGTGAAATCTGGAGCGGCTACCTGGAACTCGCCAGAGACGACGATGCATTAAGCAAAGAGTTGTTGTTGCAGATTTCCGGCTACATGTTCGACTTCTTCGACGATATCGCCGAAGAAGTGGTCCAGGCGTATCTGGAAGAACAGATTCAGAAAGTCCGCTGGAGGGAACATCTGCATCAGCGTCTTTATCACTTCCTGCTGCACTCGCCACAGGATACCGAGGGATTTGAGGACACTCTGTCGGCACTCAGCCTGGACGCCAGCACGCCCCGCGTGGCGCTCGCACTGGAACTGCCCTTGCGCCCTGTCCAGCCGTTGCAGCGCGAAGACGAATTCGACCGCCTGACCCTGCAGGTTTCCCGGCACCTGAAGATTCCCGTCAAGGAGCTGATCCGCGTCTGGTACCGGGACAAACTGGTGATCTGGCTGCCGGGCATCAAAGGCGAAACCCTGACCCAATGCGACCAGCGAATGGCCGAAAGCGCTGCGTCACTGCCCGCGCTCCTGCCCCAACTGCGGGGCGTGGGTATCGGTCTGTTGAATCAAGGTATCGCCGGCTGGATCAGCACGGCAGAAGAAGCGATCAAGGCGATCGACCTCTTCCCTTTCAACGGGGCCGAACAACTCGTCAGACGCTATTCCAGCGTGCTGATCGAAGACAGCGTGCGCAGCCATGACAACACCCTCAGGTACCTGATTTCGCTCATCGAGCAACTCAGCCATGAACCCGACCTCCTGCTGACGCTGGAGGCGTTCTTCTCAAGTGGCCGTCACCGCGCCCAGACCGCCAAGACCCTCGGCATCCACCCGAACACCCTCAATTACCGGACGGGACGCATCGAGAACCTGCTGGGCGCGGATCTCAATGACATCAACTGGGTCAGCCGACTGGACACGGCGCTGAAGTTGCGCCGGTTTTCGATCAGTAAGGTGCGGGAGGACTAGCGTTCACGACAGGCGTGCAAACCCGCGCTGCAGATCCTCGATCAACGCCTCGACATCCTCCAGCCCGATGTGCAGCCGCAACACTGAACCTGCGCCACGACTGTCCAGCGCATCGGTCACCGTGATCAGGCTCTCGTACCCGCCCCACGACGCGCCCAGCCCGAACAGTTGCAGCGAATCGATGAATCGCTCCAATTGATCAGCCCCGGCGTGATGCAGCTCGAACGACAACAGCCCGTTGCTCCCGGTGAAATCCCGTTGCCACAGCGCATGCCCGGGATGTTCGGCCAGTGCTGGATGGAAAACCCGTTTCACCGCCGGGTGCGCCTGCAACCAGTGAGCGATCTCCAGCGCCTGGCGCTCATGAACCTCCAGGCGTGATGCCAGGGTGCGTGCACCGCGCAGCACCAGATACGCGTCGTCGGGGCTGACCGTGACACCCATTGCATCGCTCATGGACGCCAAGGGTTGCCAGACGTCCTCGCGGGTGCAGACGCTACCCATGACCACGTCGCTGTGGCCGCTCAGGTATTTGGTCAGCGCCATGATGGAAATGTCCGCGCCCAGCGCCAGCGGCCGGTACAGGTAACCCGAGCCCCAGGTGTTGTCCACGGCCAGCAGGATGTTGCGGGGTTGGCAAAGGCTCGTTATCGCCGGCAAGTCGCAGAGTTCGTAGAGCAGCGATCCCGGCACTTCGGTGTAGACCATTCGGGTGTTGGCCTTGAGCAAACCCGGCAGAGTGCTGCCGTCGGCCTGGAAGTAATCGACCTGAATGCCGAACGGTTCCAGAAGCTCAGCGGCCAGTCGCCGCACGGGCGCATAGACCGCGTCGGTAATCAGCAGATGATCGCCGGGGCGCAGATAGGCCAGGAACGTCTGCGCCACCGCCGCCAGCCCGGTGCTGAACAGACGCGTGCGATAGCCGCCTTCCAGTTCCGTGACCAGGTCCTCAAGGGCAAACGCCGTGGGATTGCCCCGGGCGCCGTAGCTCAAGACACGTTCAGTGTCGCGACGCTGACGGGCGTCACGCATCTGCGCCAGGTTGTCGAACAACACGGTGCTCAGGCGGGTGACCGGGACATTGACCGAGCGTGCGCCGCTGCCGTTTTCGGTGCGGGCCGAATGAATCAGCCGGGTGCGTACGCGTGCATCGCCCGGTGTTTTCAGCGGCTTGAGGCTGGCGATTTCCTTGCGACTCATCTGCGCCAGCAGGCCGATTTCCCAGGCCAGATATTGCCGTGCCGCGTCCTTGTTCCCGGAATGACGGTCATGGGTGAAAAACAGGAAGTCGATGCAATCCTGATCTGCCGGACTGCTGCCCTCCTCCTGCACCGCGCCGCCCGCCGCTTGCCACGCCGACAGTCCGCCGTCCAGCAAGCGCACGCCAGCGCGTTGAACCGCAGGCAATTCCAGAGCGGCGATGGCCGCCAGCGCCGGATCATCCGCCAATAACACCAATGGCCTTGTCTCCCCGGCCACGGCACCGGCGAGCAACGGGCGGATCGACCAGCGCGAACCCGCCACATGCCCCTTGCGATAGTCCATGCTCGGGCGCAGATCCACCAGCACGATCGCCTCGTCCTTGAGTGCGTCGGCCAGAGCCCGGGCCGTGATCAGAGGCAATGCGGCGGGCGTATCGACGCCCGTGCCGGACAACACCAGGCCACTGCCCGTCCCACCTGCCAGCACATAAGCCTCATGTCCCAACTGCCGCAGCCAACTGGCAACGATCGGCGCGCGCACGCCGTCGCTGTCGAATAGCACCACCCGCGCCCGGCGCACACCAATGTACAAATCGGTGGATTGAACGAGCTGCCCACCCGGCGTGTGCTGCGCCCCCGGCAGAGTGCCCTCGGCAAATTCCTCGGCCGTGCGCACATCACACAGGAACAGACTGCGCCCTGCGTCATCGGCCCAACGCCGGACTTCGTCAGCCGCTACGGTTTTCACTCCGGCCTTGTCCGCCAGCCGGGCGGCCGCCAGACGCCGGGCTTCCAGCCCCTTGGCGGACACTTCATCGGCATAGCGCCGGGCACTGCCGTGCTCCAGTCGAAAGTCCTCCAGATACCAGCCCTGAGTACCGTTTTCCAACGCGTAGACCGGGTTCTTCAGCCCCAGATTGATCAGCGTCTGGGCGCCGATAATGCTGCGGGTTCGCCCGGCGCAGTTGACCACGATCGGCGTGCTGTCGTCCGGAATCAGGTCATGGATGCGGTAGCCCAGTTCCCCGTTCGGGCAGCAGATGGCACCGGGGATGGTCATCTTGCGGTATTCCTCGAACGGCCGACCGTCGAGCATCACCAGCGGCGCGCCCCGGGCCTGCCATTCGGCCAGTTGCTGCGCCGTGACATGCGGCGTGTGACTGGCCTCCTCGACCAATTCACCGAACGCCTTGGACGGCACGTGTACGCCGGCGAACAGCTGATAACCTGCTGCTTCCCAGCCGTCGGCGCCCCCGGCGAGCCAGTGCACGTTGTCATAGCCCAACCCCTGCAGCACCTGCATACAACGGGCCACCAGACTGCCGCCATCCTGGTCGTAGATCACCAGCCGCACATGCGGATTCGGCGCCAGGCGTGCCGCCTCGAGTTCCAGTCGACTGAAGGGCAGGTTCACCCCGAAAAACAGATGCGCTTCGCCATACTGGCCGTGCTCGCGCACATCAAACAGGGCAATTTCCTGCCCGTCGAACAGCCATTGCTGCAACTGCTGCGGGGATACGGTCTGGCTCATGGAGGTTCCGCTTTTTGAAGATGAATTATTGAAGCGCCAGGGAGCGCTCGTTGACCGCGATGTCCCGGCCCTTGGCATAGGCGCGCTGGATGGCCGGACGCTGTTTGAGTCGCTCGCGCCAGGCACTGATCTGCGGAAAATGCGCCAGGTCCTGGCCCTGACGCAGCGGCTGAATCCACGGAAAGATCGCCATGTCGGCGACGGAATACTCCCCCGCCACATACGGCACTTCAGACAACCGCGTCTCCAGCACGCCATACAGTCGCGTCGCTTCGCCGCTGAGCAGGTCGAGGGCAAACGGCTGCGGTTGTGGCGCCTTTTCCTTGAACAGCTGCAACTGGCTCAGGTACGGCGTCACATGTCCCACTTGCCAGAACAGCCACTCCTGGACTTTTTGGCGTGCGGCGGTGCCCGGCGGCGGCAGGAATTGCCCGGCCTTGTCAGCCAGGTAGTTGAGGATCGCGCCGGACTCGAACAGGCTCAGTGGCTCGCCCAGACTGTGAGGCGCGTGATCGACAATCGCCGGAATCCGCCCATTGGCGCTGATGCGCTGGAACGCCGGCCACTTCTGCTCACCCTCGCGGATATTGACCGGCAGTACGCGGTACTCCAGCCCGAGTTCTTCCAGAAGAATGGCGATTTTCAGGCCATTGCCAGTCGGCCAGTAATACAGGTCGATCATGCGTAGGCCTTGATCGACGGGGCCATTTGCGAGGCGTTGTAATTGAGAATGCGCCCGTCCGCCTCGACGCCGTAGCGACCGTTGAGGGACTCCAGCGGCAAACCGTACAGGTGGAAATGCAGGGTCGGCTGGTCGCCGTCGACACGGATGCCGTGCAGGTCCTCACCCAGGAACGAGATCGAGGTACCGGGCTGCACGATGACTTCCCGTTCCAGATGCAAGGTGGTGAAACCCGGCTCGCGGCCCTCGTCACTGCGGGCGTAGACGTAATTGATTTCCTGGCCCTCGATGGCACTGATGATCGCCCAGGTTTCATGGTTGTGGGGGATGGTGCTTTTGCCCGGCAGCAGCGAGTTGAGGTACAGCGTCGGTGTGTCGCCATCGTCGTTGAGACGGTAGCGGAATGCGGTGCTGCCCTGCCCCGGCACCGGTGCGGGAAATTCGTCGAAATTGAACAGATCGCGGCGCTCGGCAAGCGCTTCGAGCAACGTCACGATCTCCTTCAACGCAGTGCGGTCGACGCCCCGTTGATGGATGACGCGGACTTTCTTCAGGAAGTCCTCGATGACGTCGGCGCGGTTCACGGTACTCATGGATATCTCCTCGGTTCAGACGGACAGGCTGTAACGGCTCAGATTGCTCAGCAGGTAGGGATCGTTGGCGAGCGCCGGGCGACGACCCGGATCGCCCAAGGCATGCCGCAAAAAGGTCTGGGTGCGTTCACTAACGGGGTTCTGGAAGATCTGCTCGGCACTGCCGTGCTCGACGATGACGCCGTTCTCGGTGAAATAGACGACGTCGCTGATTTCTTCGGCGAAACGCATTTCATGAGTCACCAATACGCAGGTCATGCCCTCCTCGGTCAGTTCGCGAATCACCGTCAACACTTCGCCGACCGTTTCCGGGTCGAGGGCCGAAGTCACTTCATCGAACAGAATCAGCTCCGGGCGCATCGCCAATGCCCGGGCAATCGCCACGCGCTGTTGCTGGCCGCCGGACAACTGCCCGGGATAGGCATCGGCCTTGTGCTCCAGACGCACTTTGGCCAGCAAGGCGCGTGCGTCCTTTTCGGCGTCGTCCCGGTTGCGGCCCAGCACCTTGCGCGGCGCCACGACCAGGTTCTCCAGCACCGACAGATGCGGGAACAGGTTGTACTGCTGAAACACAAACCCCACGCGTTTGCGCAACTCGATGCGCTGGGTTTCCTGCGTCAGCGTGTGCACCTCGGTCGAGCCGACACGGATGCTGCCACGCTGGGGCTGCAACAGGCCGGTGATGCAGCGCAGGATGGTCGACTTGCCGGAGCCGGACGGGCCGATGATCGACACCGCCTGACCGCGATGCACGTCCAGGTCGATGCCCTTGAGCACCGGGTTGCCGCTGAACGACAGGTGCAAATCCCGCAGGCTGACCAGCGGCTCGCCGACGGTTTCAATAGAAGGCATAACGTCGCTCCAGGCGTCGGGTGAGTCGGGAAATCGGGTAGCAATAGGCGAAGAACAACACCAGCAGGCTCAGGTAAATCACCACGGTAAACCCGGTCATGTTCACGGTGTTGCTGGCGATCTGCGCGGTGTCGATCACGTCATGCACGCCCACCAGCGAAGCCAGCGCCGTGCCCATGGTGATCACCGCGTACAGGTTCATCCACGGCGGCAGCATGCGTTTGAAGCACTGTGGCAGGATGATCGAGCGGAAAATCTGCCCACGGGTGAACGCCAGTGAACGCGCCGCCTCCCATTGGGTGGCCGGGATCGACGCCACGGCACCGCGGAAGATTTCCGCGACGTTGGCGCTGGCCGGCAGCGCGAGGCCGATGGTGACCTTGACCCAGTCCGGAAACGGCAGGTAAACGCCGGCGACGTGAATCTCGAACGGGAACACATAAGTGGTGAAATAGATCAGCACCAGCCACGGCGCATTACGGAACACCTGCACCCAGATCTGCGCCGGCAGACGCGTCAAGCGCAACGGCGACAGGGCCAGCGCGCCCACCAACAACCCCAGCAGCGACCCCAGCGCGATGGCGACCAGGCTGATCAGAATATTCCGGGCGAACCCCGCAGCCAGCGCCGGCGACCACTGCACCAAGGCCTTGAGCACCGGGCTTTGCGCACCGAAATACAGCAACGCCAAACCCAGGAAAATCAGCGCCAACAGCTTGCCGAGGTGCTTGCGCGGCAAGGTCGTCATCACGCTGACGGACGAGTCAATGGCCATAACCGGGCATCCTCAGGCGCGCTTCCAGGTAGCGCCCCACGCAATTGACGATAAAACTCAGCAGGCCGAAAAAGCTCAGGATCAGGATCATCAACTCCAGCACATTGTCGCTCTGGGTCCAGATCATGATCGCTGCGTAGGTGATGTCGCCCACAGCGATGGCCGAGGCCACGGCGGTCATCTTCACCAGATCGATCAGGTTGTTGATCAGCGATGGCAGGGCAAAACGCAGGGCCAGCGGCAACTGCACATTCCACAGCAACTGCCGACTGCTGAAGGCCAGTGAGCTGGCCGCTTCCAGCGTCACGGTCGGCACCGCTTCGATGCCGGCACGCAGCGCTTCGGCATGAAACGCCCCCTTGTGCAGGGAAATCACGATCACCACCCAGGCAAATGGCGTCAGCGGATTCGCCGCACCGATGGCCTGGGTCAGCAGCATGTTCAGCACCAGGAAGGCGCAATACAGCTGTACCAGTGTCGGCGTGTTGCGGGTGACTTCGACAAAGATTCGGGCCGGTGTCGCCAGCCAGGGTTTGCCTGACGTGAGCATCGCCGCCAGTCCGACGCCCGCCAGCAAGCTGCCAATGATGGTGAATACGCACAGCAGCACGGTGGTCAGCGCACCTTGCCCGAGAGATCCGCGCTGATAGGCATCGAGCACAAAGCTGTAGTTGAGGCCCAGCCCGGCGGTCCAGTGGACGAAAAGCTCAAGCCAGTGAGTCATGGTTCGCTCCGCGTGCGAACGACCTGCTGCACTGACGCGTTGATCAGGTCTTTAGAGAGAAAATAATGATTCATGCACGCCGGCCTCAGGCAACCGTCGTCCAGGACGACGGTTGCGGGAAATCGATAAAAAGGAAAGTCAGGCGCCGTTGGCTTGAAACTGTTTTTGCAGTTCGACCAGCGCAGGAGACGCGGGCGTGATGTGGTTGCGGGTCTGGGCCTCGATCAGCCAGCCACTGCGGTGCAGTTGCTTGATGATCGGATCAAGCCGGGCCTGGGTGTCGCTTTCACCGCGACGGGTCCAGATCACCGACGGCGCCGGATTGAGTTCCGGGGCAAGGGCACGATAGCCCTGCCATTCGGCATTGTCGGCGATCAGCGGGTTGATCAGCGTGGCGTCATGCACCGCCGCCACGCAGTTATTGCCACGCAGCGCCAGCAAGGATTCGGAAGAGCTTTTGAACGCTTTCAGTTCGGCGCCCAATTCAGTCAGCGGTTTGACGTAACTGCTGCCCTGGGACGTGCACACCGGTTGGCCTTTTAGGTCTTCCCAGCGAGTGATCTTGCTGTCCTTGAGCACGGCGGCCGTGCCGCCCACACGGTAGAACGGTGTCGGCACGAAGCCGAGAATCTCGCCGCGCTCGGCGGTCCATTCCATGTTGGCGATCAGCACGTCAACCTTGCCCTGTTGCAGAAATTGCACGCGGTTGGCCGGCAGCACCGGCACCAACTGCACCTCTGCGCCGAGCTGCTTGCCCAGTTCTTGCGCCAGTTCCACATTGAGGCCGCGCGGCTGCTGAGTGGCGGGATCGATACTGCCGAAGGGGCCACCTGAGAGCAGCACGCCGACCGCCAGTACGTGGCGTTGCTCGATCTTGTTCAGTGTCGCGTCAGCCTGGGCTGCGCCCCCCGCCATGGAAACCACGGCACCCAACATCACAGGCAATAGGCGTTTTACAAACGTGTGCTTGGGCAACATGGACTTCCCCTTTTTGAATGATCGGCGTCTTCCGACCTGACAGGGGGCATCGTAGGTTTCGCGGTGTACCAACGGAAATGCAAAGATCTAATATCGTTATAACTTGCAGAACATCAAACGAGCGAAGAACTCGCAAACCAGCTGTTTTACTGGGTATTTTGACTTACCCTCCAACAAAACCAGCAGCAACACATAACGATTCTTTATGATTATGTTTACACTGCTGATGTAAAAAAACGCTTGGAACAGAACCATGTCGACGCTGGATCTCGAACTGCTGCGCACTTTCATAGCCGTGGTCGATCACCACAGTTTTGCCGAAGCCGGCGTGCACCTGGCGCGCACGCAAGCGTCCGTCACCCAGCATATACAGCGGCTGGAGCAACAGGTCGGGGTCAGTCTGTTCGAGAAACGTGGCCGCCAAAAACACCTCACCGAACCCGGCTTGCAGTTGTTGCGGCACGCGCGACAGATGCTGTCGCTCAACGACGACGCATTGAGTTCTCTGCGCGAAAGCAGCTTGAGTGGTGTGTTGCGCATCGGTTCACCCCACGACATCGCCGATACCATTCTGCCGCCGATCCTCAGCCACATCGCCCGCTCGGCACCACGCCTGCGCCTGGAAATCGATGTCGGGCGCAGCCCGTTTCTGATGGACGATCTGCACCGGGGCAAGGTCGACATGGTGATTTCCACCCGCGAAGACCCGACCCTCGAAGGCTTCGCCCTGCGTACTTCGCCGGTGTGGTGGATCTGTTCGGCGCAATACATCCACAACCCCGGCGAACCGCTGCCGCTGATTTTGGTGGATGAGCCGAGCATCTACAGGCGCTACGCACTTGAGGCGTTGGAGCGTGCCAACATTGCCTGGCGCCAGGCGTATCTGGCGTCGAACCTGATTGGCATCAAGGCTGCCACTCGCGCAGGATTGGGGGTCACCCCGCGCAGCATGGAAATGCTTGGCCCGGACATGCGGGTTCTGGGGGAAACCGATGGCTTGCCGAGGCTGCCGGATGTGACTTATCACTTGTGGATCCGGCCGAACACCGTAAACCCGCTGGTCAGGCGAGCATATGAGCTGATCAGAAACAGTCGTGGCCTTTGAGCGTGGAAGGCGTGGTCAACTCAATATTCGAAAGGCGTTCCCCGGTCGCGCCCCTTCAGTCCGCGCACAGCATCGCTGCAATACGACATCAACTCATCCAGGTAGGGCGTCAGTTTCACCACTTCGATCAATTCCAGCGCCTGCGCGGCGGCATGCCGGATGGCTTGCCATTCGATACGGTAAAAAATTTCCTGGTCATGGCAGAGAAAAGCCGTTTCCGGCAGCGAGTCACATAACGCCCAAACCTGCTGAAGTTGAGCCCGAACGTCACGAGGCATCGCGCTGCCACACACTGTGAGCACCTCATTGACCGGCAACATTGACGCTGACCACACCTCACAGGCCGGGCAATCCGGGATCGTATTTCGCTGCACATCAGCGCTCGATGCCAGGACTGTCAGCCCCTCAATGGCTCCGCAAACCGAGAGAACGCGTTTGTGTTCATCTTGCCCATACCATTCCCACAGCGTGGTGGAGAACGCCATCGTCAACTCCAGAGACTGAACCGTTGTTCATTCATCACTTGTAATCGCATGCCACTCAAACGCCCAAGAGCCGCTTCGTGGTCGCCATCGATGTAGCCAACGATTGTCCCGTCCGTTGCAACTTGTTCAAAAGGCTGGCACCCAGCCAAAGCTGATACAGGGTTTCCGCCAGTTGCCGGGCATCGCCGTCGGGCAGGCATTGATCGGCCTGGCCCTGCTCGATGCAAGTGGTGATGCGAGCCACCACTCGCTCGGCGCCATCGCGCAAGGTCAGGCGCATGGCTTCGGACAGATCGGCCACCTCGGCACTGAGCTTCACTACCAGACACTCGTCACCGTGCCCTTCCAGCGTGCAGCGGTCCTGCCAGCCCTGCCAGTAATCCATCAGTCGCTCGCGGGCATTCAGGTCGGGCAGCGTCAGGCGTCGCTCCATGTCGGCCAGGTAACAGACGAAGTAGTCCTCGAGCAGCGCCTGGCCATACAGCTCTTTGGATTTGAAGTAGTGATAGAACGAGCCCTTGGGCACACCGGCGGTTTGCAGGATCTCGTTCAGGCCGACACTGGTGAAGCCCTTTTCGGCCATCATCCGGTGGCCGGTGTCGAGCAGGTGTTGGCGGGTGTCGTCGTAGGTCGGTTTCATCGGGGCGCAGATTACCAGGCAATAGACCAGTCGTTTAACTCGAAGGAACGGGAGTTTGCCACACCGGTCCATGAAAAACATGCGGATAAAAAATTACTAGACGACCGGTCTAATTGGAAACTATGCTGCGCCCCGACCAACCTTCTCCCCGGTGTTGATTGCGTGCGAATTCCTCGCACAGCCACGACACCCGACCCACCCAAGGTGCTCTATGAAAATCTTGATGGTTCTGACTTCCCACGATCAACTCGGCAACACCGGCAAGAAAACCGGCTTCTGGCTCGAAGAGTTCGCCGCGCCCTACTACGCCTTCAAGGACGCCGGCGCCGATATCACGCTGGTTTCCCCTGCCGGCGGCCAGCCACCGCTTGATCCCAAAAGCGACGAACCTGACGCCCAGACCGCCGAAACCGACCGCTTCCGCAAGGATTCGGCGGCGCAACAGGCGCTGGCAAACACCGGGCGCCTGGCCGAAGTCAGCGCCGAAGATTTCGATGCAGTGTTTTATCCAGGTGGCCACGGCCCGCTTTGGGATCTGGCCGAAGACAAGCATTCCATCGCCCTGATCGAAGCCTTCGCCCGCAGCAACAAGCCTCATGGTTTCGTTTGCCATGCCCCGGGTGTGCTGCGGCATGTGCTCGGCGCCGAGGGCAAACCCTTGGTCAAGGATCGTGACGTCACCGGCTTCACCAACTCTGAAGAAGCGGCGGTCGGTCTGACGGATGTGGTGCCGTTCCTGGTCGAAGACGAGTTCCAGCGCCTCGGCGCGCGGTATTCCAAAGTGGCTGACTGGCAAGTGCACGTGGTGGCCGATGGGAAACTGGTCACTGGCCAGAACCCTGCCAGCTCCGCCGCTGTCGCCGAGAAACTGTTGAAGCTGCTCGGCTGACGCTTTCAGCCGTCATCAATCCGGACGCCGTGCGCGTGTTGCACGGCGTCTTTTTTGGGCCCGACAACTAGTCGACTGGTCTAATAAATCCCGATCAAGGCACATCCATGAATCACAGCAGTTTCTTCAAACCCGCCACTTTGGGTCGTCACACCCTGAAAAACCGCATTGTCCTGCCGCCCCTCACCCGCCAGCGCAGCACACAGCCGGGCAACGTTGCCAATGAGTTGATGGCCGAGTATTACCAGCAGCGCGCGGGCGCCGGTCTGCTGGTGACCGAGGGCACCCAGATCGAACCCCAGGGCCAGGGTTACGCCTGGACACCGGGCATTCACACACCCGAGCAGATTGCCGGGTGGCGCAAAGTCACTGAAGCAGTGCACGCCAGAGAGGGCGTGATCTTCGCCCAGCTCTGGCATGTGGGGCGCGTGTCCCATACAGCTCTGCAACCCGACGGTGCCGCGCCGGTATCGGCCTCTGCGGTGGCCACTGACCGGGTCAGCGTGTTCATCGAAACCGCGCCCGGCGCCGGCGCCCTGGTGCCACCGTCCGCCCCTCGCGCACTGACCACCGATGAAGTGCAGGAACTGGTTCAGCTGTACATCCAGGCCGCACGCAATGCGATGGAAGCAGGTTTCGACGGCATCGAACTGCACTGCGCCAACGGCTATCTGGTGAACCAGTTCATCTCGGCCCACAGTAATCTGCGCACCGACCAGTACGGCGGCTCGCTGCACAACCGCCTGCGCTTTTTGCGTGAAGTGGTGTCCGGTGTTGCCGAGTGCATCGGTCGTGAAAAAGTCGGTGTGCGCTTCGCCCCGCTGTTCACCACCACCGACGAGGCGCGTACCTACCTGGGTATGGTCGAGGAAGATCCGCACACCACTTACATCGAAGCGATCAAGGTGCTGCAGGACGTGGGCATTGCCTATCTGTCCATCGCCGAAGCCGACTGGGACGATGCCCCGGCGATGCCACTCACGTTCCGCCAGGCAGTGCGCGACACCTTCAGCGGCGCGATCATTTACGCCGGCCGTTACACCGCAGAATCCGGTGCGCAGTTGTTGGATTCCGGGCTGGCGGATTTCGTGGCCTTCGGCCGTCCGTTCATGGCCAACCCGGACCTGCCTGCGCGCATCGCCAATGACTGGCCGCTGAATTCACTGAATCCGACCACGGTCTACGGTGGTCATGCCGAAGGGTATGTGGACTACCCCGAGTACGCGTGATGACTGCCGATTATCGGTAAGGCGCAACGCCCGCCCGTTCAGCACCGCTCACACTGGCAGTGGTGAACGGGAACTGTCGCCGGGAGCTTTCCTTGCCATCCGGTTTCGCCCTGTGGTCTTCGCCTGGTACAGCGCCTGATCTGCCGTCTCGATCAGCGCTTGTACCACTGCCAGTTCGGGACCGGCCGCCGCGGTGACGCCGATACTGACCGTCACCCGACCGAACGGGCTCGCCGGATGAGCAATGTGCGCTTGCGTCAGTCGCTCCAGAATCAGTTGCGCCACGACCGCCGCCCCCTCGCCATCGGTGTCGGGCATGATGATCGCCATCTCTTCCCCGCCATAGCGCGCCACCAGATCCGACGGTCGCCGCACACAGGCCTCAAGCACTTTCCCCACCCGTTGCAGGCAGGCGTCGCCGGCAACATGCCCCTGGGAATCGTTGAACAGCTTGAAGTAGTCGATATCGATCATCAGCAAGGCCAGCGAAACCCCGTCCCGCTGAGCCCGGCGCGCTTCCATGGCCAATGTCTCATCGAAACAGCGGCGATTGGCGAGGCCGGTCAGCGCATCCTTCATCGCCAGCAACTCCAGCTGCCGGTTTGATCCGAGCAACTGCTGTTGAGTGAGCCGCAACTCCCCTTCCACCTGAGTCCGCCGACGTATATCGAGAATGAGAAACCAGCCGATCACGCCAGTGAGCCCCAGCAACGATGCGACCACCACGATCGACAGCAGCGCCTCCAGTCGCCACGCCGCCAATGCTTCGCGCTTGCCGAGCGCGACCGTGGTGATCAGCGGCAGCTTTTCACTCTTGCGAAACGCGTAGAGCCGCTCCACCCCGTCGAGGCTGGACGTGAAGGAAGCGGTGCCCACCGATTGGTCCACCAGGTACTTCGCATATATGGGCGACTTGGAGAAATTGCGCCCCATGTCCTGTTCGCGAAAGGGATATCGCACCAGCAGCGTACCGTCGGTGTAGGACAGACCGATGGCGCCTTCCTGCCCCACATCGAGCTTGCCGAACAGTCGCAGAAAGTTCTCGACCCCCAGGGTGACCGCCACCACACCGGCGAACTCTCCGCGCGCGTCATTGAAGCGGCGGCTGACAGTAATCACCCACTCCTGATTCGAGCGGCTACGGATGGGCGGGCCGATGAAGGGCTCGCGGGAAGGATCGTCACGGTGATGGATGAAATAGTCCCGGTCACTGCTGTTGACCCCGGCCGGAATCGGTCGGTTGGAGGACATCAGCCAGTGGCCGCGATTATCGTAAACGGTGATGCCACTGAGCTGCGGCATCAGCGGCTGCTGACGGTTGACCAGCCCATTCAACCGTTCGATCTGCGCGGGGCCGCTGCCCTCGGTTTCCAGACGCTCGACGAGCCCGAGCAAGAGCAGCGAGCTCTGTCGGACGATGCCTTCGGAATAGGTCGCCAGCGCCTGGGTCAGGTTCAACCCGTGGACGTTCACCTCGTCCAGTGCGCGCTCCCGAGAGCCCAGCACCTTCCAGATGGTCAGCGACGCCAGGGAGCAGCCGATCATCAACAGCAACAGCATCACGAGGTGGGTATCACGCTTCACATCAGTACCTTTTGGAAAGTCCGTTTTCCGTCACGGCCGTTGTCGGACCGGGGCAACAACAGCGACCGTATGTCCCGGGCCGCGCAGGATACAAGCAGTCCATCGAAGGCGCAGCAACGGCGTGTCAGGCCCTCGATGAACTGTTCGCTGATCGGCCGGTTCGATGAAAAAACCGGACCCCAAAAGACTTTTTTGCCGCTAGACGATTTTCAGGGCCTTGAGAATGACCAGCGATTGCTCGGCAAATGCCTCGGCCTGCTCGGTCAGTTCGGCAATGTTTTCTTCGGCAGTCGTGAGGGCCTTGCCGTCCTTGAGCAGGCCTTCACCCTGGCCGCCGATGATGCCCCACGCCAGAAGCGCCCACTCGGCCGGGTGCTTTTTGCCTTGTTTGATCGATATCAGGAACAGTTGCTGGAAGCGACTGACCGTCACGCCACCACCGGTCACCGGGCTGGCCAGGACCTGGATCTTGTGATCGAACAGCGAGCGTCTGCACAGTTGCAGATTGAGGGTGTTGCAGGTTGTCTGCACCAGTTTCTCGGCCGTTTCACTCTGGCATGGCGCCACGGCGCCCATACCGATCAACACGTTGATCGCCTGCACCAGATCGCCATAACTCAATGAAGGCGAGGCTTCCAGCAAGTGGCGCAAGGTTTTCGGTACATACGCGTCGTCCGCCAGCGCATCCAGCACCGGGCCGTAAATTTCCGCCTGCAACGTGGCTGAGCCTGCGGGCCCCGTGACGCTGCCCGCTACGCTGTCGGCCAGTTGCAACAGGGCAAAGCGGGTACTGAGCATGCGTTCGCGGTGCTCGCTGGTGGACAGCTTGTTCGCGCCGCGGATGTAAAGGTCCCGGCGGAAGTTCTGATTGACGAAGTAATCGCGCGCTTGCTCGCGCATGATCGGATGCTCGATGCCTTCCAGAAAGTCCATGCCTTCGGCGCTCAGGTTGAGCGGGTCCACCGAGTCCAGCGGCACGGCGGTTGTGGCGTAATCGAGTTTGGCAGGTGCCAGCGCATCGACCACGTCGGTGAAGTACATGCAATTCCAGTCGCGGTTGAAATATTCATGGGCGACGTACTGGCGATTCTGGCCTTTGATGCTCTGGAGCTTGGCGTCCAGATTCGGCGCCGAGTTGGCATAGTTGGGGTTGGCAGCCAGCAGGGCTTCGGAGAATTGCAGCGCGGCGTCGATCCGCTGATCCGGGCGAGCAGAAGTTTGCGTGGCAAAACGGTCATGCAGACTGAACAACTGACGCAATGGCGCCAGCGGCGACCAGCCCGGGAAGCAGTTGTAGCTGATGTAGACATGACCGCCCGGTTTGAGATGACGACGGACAAACTCGACGATCAACTTGTGATTGTCACGACTGACCCAGGTCCAGATGCCGTGCAGGCTGATGCTGTCGAACTGCGGCAGGTCTTGGCGAGCCAGCAGTTGCTCGAAGCTGTCGTCATACAGCCGGGCATCACTGCCCCAGTCGGTTGCCAGCGCAATGGCATGGGCCGCCTGCCCGGGATGGAAATCCGTACCGACGTAGCCGCCCGGATTGCCTGCCGCATGGATATTGATCGAGACACCCTGGCCAAAACCCAATTCGCAGTGATAACCGTCGGTACTCTCCAGCGTGGCAAAACCGCGCAGCAACAAACAATAACGCTGGAAAACCGGATTGATCTCCCGGCTATACCCGTAGGTGTAGCCCTCGTCCGTGAAATAACCTTCGTTCCAGGCATTGCTCATGCGTGACACCCTTTTCATATCGAAAGTGAAAGCCGATCTTATAAGGGGTAGTCAGGACCAATCACAAGCGGAAAAACCGTGCCACGCAGCCAGCCGCCATTGGTCAACCAATCACCCGCGCATACACCGACCGGTCGATGTTCCCGCCCGACAGGATCACCCCGACCTTTTTGCCCTGCATCCTTTCCCGTTCCTGAATGAGCGCAGCCAAAGCAGCGGCGCCGGCACCTTCGGCGAGGTTGTGGGTGTCGGTGTAATACACGCGCATCGCCTCGGCGATTTCGTCCTCGCTGACTGCGACGATCCTTGTTGCGCCGGCGCCGTAGATATCGAACGCTTCAGCAATCGGTTTGCGTACGGCCAGGCCGTCGGCAAAGGTATTGGCGGAGGCGGTCTCGCAGATCGTTTTCGCCTCGAAGGACAACTTGGCGGCGGCCGCTTCCGTGGACACCACGCCCACCACCTGGGTATCCAGACCCAGCGCATCACGCGCGGCGATCACGCCGCAGATACCTGAGCCGCAACCGATCGGCACGTAGACGGTGTGCAGATCCGGCGCCGCGCTGAACAACTCCAGCGCATAAGTCGCCACGCCCTTGACCAGTTCGGTGTGGAACGGCGGCACCAGATAGAGTCCATGCTCCAGCGCCAGACGCGCCGCTTCCTCACGGGCCTCATCGAAATCACGCCCGTACTCGACCACTTCGCCGCCAAAGCCGCGCATGGCATTGTTCTTCTCCAGCGAATTGCCCTGCGGCACCACGATCAATGCCTTCAGCCCTACCGCTTGCGCCGCCAGCGCCAGGCTTTGGCCGTGATTGCCGCGCGTCGCAGAGACAATGCCTTTGACATTGGGATGTTCACGCCGCAGCCAGTGCATGAAGGTGATGCCGCCGCGCACCTTGAACGCGCCGGTCGGCGTGTGGTTTTCATGTTTGACCCACACCGTGCAACCCAGCCGCTCGGCCAGCAACGGCCAGCGATACTGAGCGGTGGCCGGCATCACCTGGTAAACCTGGCGGGCAGCCTGTTCGATGTCTTCGCGAGTGAATGTGTGCATGTGAGTCTCCTTGGGCGTCACTCAGTCTAGGCACAGGCACATCACGTCGGCTTTCAAAAAACTGACCTGACTTTTGCGTCCGCACTTCACTACTATGGCGCTCATGAGCCATCGAAACCGCCAGCAGCCAGCCGTCGTCCCCGAACCGGTGCGTCGTATCGAGGCCGGCCCGTGGGCGATCGAATTGCTGCCCGGCGCCGCCTACGCGACGCGCTATGTGGCGGCGCAGTCGGCTATCGGTTTTGCCTTCGACAGCCAGCGCGGCGTCCATGCCATCGGCAGCGACCGGGTGCGCCCCTTCGATGCCATGCCCAATGGTCTGGCGTTCGTACCCGTCGGCTGTGATGTGATGTCCGAGTCACCCATGGGCGGCGAATACCTGCGGGTGGTCCGCACCGACGGCATCGCGCTGGCAGGTGAGCAGGCGTTCAACAATCGCATCGATCCGCAGGCCATTGACCTCGCCTCGCGAATGCGCCGTGCGTTGTTGAATGCCTCAGTGGACGATGACTGGGAAACCTGGGCGCTCGCCTTGGCCGAGCGCGCCGAAGGCAAAGACACGCCGTCGACCCAAGGCTCGATGACCGGCCGCCGAATGCGCCTGCTCGACGAGTTCATCGACGCCGGCCTCGACGGCCCGCTCGGCCTTCACACCATGGCGCAACTGCTGGAATTGTCCGAAGGCTATTTCATTCGTGCCTTCAAGCAGGCCACCGGCAAAAGCCCCCACAGCTACCTGATCGACCGCCGCCTGGCCCGGGCTCGCGCATTGATGCGCGACTCCACGGCCAGCCTGTCGGAGATCGCCCTCGCCTGCGGCTTCAACTCTCAGGCACACATGACCAGCGCGTTCAAACAGCGACTTGGCGTGAGTCCGGCGCAATTGCGCACAGGATCGCGTCACAATTCTTTCATCGGCAAAAAACGAAATCAGTGGTGAATTTTTTCGTGTCCACTTGTATCTGATCTGAAAGAAGCCGTGCCATCAAGGAGATGGCATCGATCAAGGCAAACCGCTCTGGCCCAAGCCTCTCCGGGCTTACCGGTTTGCATAAAGACAGATCAGATGCAGAGTGAATCCCATGGAATCAAAGGAAAGCGTCAGCCCGATCCGACTGAAAGACATCACCATTGTCGACGACGCCAAGATGCGCAAAGCCATTACGGCCGCCGCGCTGGGCAATGCAATGGAGTGGTTCGACTTCGGCGTCTATGGCTTCGTTGCCTACGTGCTCGGCAAGGTGTTTTTCCCCGGTGCCGATCCCGGTGTGCAGATGATCGCCGCACTGGCGACCTTCTCGGTGCCGTTCCTGATCCGGCCGCTGGGCGGTCTGTTCTTCGGCGCACTGGGTGACAAGTACGGACGACAGAAAGTCCTGGCGGCGACCATCGTGATCATGTCGCTCAGCACCTTTGCCATCGGGTTGATCCCCTCCTATGCCTCGATCGGTATCTGGGCGCCGATCCTTCTGCTGCTGGCGAAAATGGCTCAAGGGTTTTCGGTCGGCGGCGAATACACCGGCGCCTCGATCTTCGTTGCCGAATATGCACCGGATCGCAAACGCGGGTTCCTCGGCAGCTGGCTGGACTTCGGCTCCATCGCCGGTTTTGTCCTCGGCGCGGGTGTGGTGGTGTTGATTTCCACGATCATCGGCGAAGAAAAATTCCAGGAGTGGGGCTGGCGACTGCCGTTCTTCCTCGCCCTCCCGCTGGGCATGATCGGGCTCTACCTGCGCCACGCGCTCGAAGAAACCCCGGCGTTCCAGCAACACGTCGAGAAGCTTGAACAAGGCGACCGCGAAGGTCTGGCCAGCGGCCCGAAAGTGTCGTTCAAGGAGGTCGCGACCAAGCACTGGCGCAGCCTGATGACTTGCATCGGCGTGGTGACGGCGACCAATGTCACCTACTACATGCTGCTCACCTACATGCCGAGTTACCTGTCGCACAACCTGCACTACAGCGAAAATCGCGGGGTGCTGATCATCATCGCGATCATGGTCGGCATGCTGTTCGTTCAGCCTGCGATCGGCTTCATCAGCGACAAGATCGGCCGTCGCCCCTTCATCATCTGCGGCAGCATCGGCCTGTTCATCCTCGCGATTCCAGCGTTCATGCTGATCAACAGCGGCAAGATCGGCCTGATCTTTTCGGGCTTGCTGATATTGGCCGTGCTGCTCAATTTCTTCATTGGCGTCATGGCCTCGACGCTGCCAGCGATGTTCCCGACCCACATCCGTTACAGCGCGCTGGCCGGGGCGTTCAACGTCTCGGTACTGATCGCCGGCCTGACCCCGACCGTCGTGGCCTGGCTGGTGGAAGGTACCCAGAACCTGTACATGCCCGCCTACTATCTGATGGTGACTGCCGTGATCGGACTGATGACCGGGCTGACGATGAAAGAAACCGCGAACAAACCCCTGCGAGGCGCGGCACCGGCGGCTTCCGACATAGAGGAAGCGCGGGAGCTGCTGCAGGAGCACCACGACAACATCGAACAGAAGATCGAAGACATCGACGCCGAGATCGCCGAACTGCAAGCCAAACGCGAGCATCTGGCGCAGCAGCATCCGCGAATCGAATAACGATATAAGGCGTTGATCGGGCAACAGGGTGGAATTCAAACGCCCTTCTGTGGTGTTCTGTTCGTCAGGAGCCGGTGGTTATTTCTGCCGGCTCACGCCCCTTCAGCAACCTGACGATGAGGTCCGTTTCATGAGCAAGGCGCCTTACGTACCACCCAAGGTCTGGAAACACAGCGCTCCCTCCGGCGGCCAGTTCGCCAACATCAATCGCCCGATTGCCGGGCCGACCCACGACAAGGCATTGCCCGTCGGCAAGCACCCGTTGCAGCTGTATTCGCTGGCCACGCCCAACGGCGTCAAGGTCACCATCCTGCTCGAAGAGTTGCTGGCGCTGGGGCACACCGGGGCCGAATACGACGCCTGGTTGATCCGCATCGGCGAAGGCGATCAATTTTCCAGCGGCTTTGTCGAGATCAACCCGAACTCCAAGATCCCGGCGCTGCTGGATCGCGGTGTGGAGCCGGCCATCCGGGTTTTCGAGTCCGGCTCGATCCTGCTTTACCTCGCCGAAAAATTCGGCACCTTCCTGCCCACCGACATCGCCGGTCGCACTGAAACCCTGAACTGGCTGTTCTGGCAAATGGGCTCGGCGCCCTACCTGGGTGGTGGTTTCGGGCATTTTTACGCCTACGCGCCGGACAAGCTCGAATACCCGATCAACCGCTTCACCATGGAAACCAAGCGTCAGCTGGATGTGCTCGACCGGCGCCTGGCTGAAAACCCTTATCTTGCCGGTGACAACTACACCATCGCCGACATCGCGGTCTGGCCGTGGTACGGGCAACTGGTGCGCAACAATGTGTACGGGGCGGCCGAGTTCCTGTCGGCTCATGAATACACTCATGTCCAGCGCTGGGCCGAGGAGATCGCCAACCGGCCTGCGGTTATTCGTGGGCAGCGCGTCAACCGTACCTGGGGCGATGAAGCGAGCCAGGTACCGGAACGACATGAGGCTGCTGATCTGGGCTGAGCAACCCACGCAACCCGCACCCGATAACAAAAACCAAGGGGCACCCATCGTTCATGAACATTCTCTACGACGAGCAGGTCGACGGCGCCCTGCCGGACGTCGACAAAGCGGCGCTGTTGCAGGCACTGCACAGCCAGTGGCCGACGCTGGAAGTCCTGCATCAGCGCGAGGATCTCGCACCGTACGAATGTGACGGATTGTCCGCCTACCGCACCACTCCGCTGCTGGTGGTCCTGCCCCGGCATCTCGATGAGGTGCAGGGTGTTTTGCGAATCTGTCATGAGAGAAACGTGCCGGTGGTGGCCCGGGGTGCAGGCACCGGGTTGTCCGGCGGGGCGTTGCCTCTGGAGAAAGGCGTGCTGCTGGTGATGGCACGCTTCAACAACATCCTGCACATCGACCCGGCCGCCCGCACGGCACGGGTTCAGCCCGGGGTGCGCAATCTGGCGATTTCCCAGGCGGCTGCTCCGTTCGGTCTGTATTACGCACCGGATCCGTCCTCGCAGATCGCCTGCTCCATCGGCGGCAATGTGGCGGAAAATGCTGGCGGGGTGCATTGCCTCAAGTACGGCCTGACCGTGCACAACCTGCTCAAGGTCGAGATCCTGACCGTCGAGGGCGAACACCTCACGCTGGGCTCCGACGCGCTCGATTCTCCCGGTTTCGACTTGCTGGCGCTGTTCACCGGTTCCGAAGGCCTGCTGGGCGTCATCACCGAAGTCACGGTCAAACTGCTGCCCAAACCTCAGACGGCCAAAGTCTTGCTGGCCGCATTCGATTCCGTGGAAAACGCCGGCCGCGCCGTGGCTGACATCATCGCCGCCGGGATCATTCCCGGAGGCCTGGAAATGATGGACAACCTGGCCATCCGCGCCGCCGAGGACTTCATCCACGCCGGCTACCCGGTGGACGCCGAAGCCATTTTGCTCTGTGAACTCGATGGCGTCGAAGCCGACGTCCACGATGACTGCATCCGCGTCCGCCAGGTGCTGGAGAACGCCGGCGCGACCGAAGTGCGTCAGGCCAGGGACGAGGCCGAGCGCGTGCGCTTCTGGGCCGGACGCAAGAATGCCTTCCCGGCCGTGGGGCGCTTGTCGCCGGACTATTACTGCATGGACGGCACCATCCCGCGCCGCGAACTGCCCGGCGTGCTGCAAGCCATTGCGCAGTTGTCCGCCGAATACGGCTTGCGGGTGGCCAACGTGTTCCATGCCGGCGACGGCAACATGCACCCGTTGATTCTGTTCGACGCCAATCAACCCGGCGAGCTCGAGCGCGCCGAAACCCTGGGAGGCAAAATCCTTGAGTTGTGCGTGAAGGTCGGCGGCAGCATCACCGGCGAGCACGGCGTGGGGCGGGAAAAAATCAACCAGATGTGCGCGCAGTTCAACAACGACGAGTTGACCCTGTTCCACGCCGTCAAAGCCGCGTTCGACCCCGGCGGTCTGCTCAATCCGGGCAAGAACATCCCGACCCTGCACCGCTGCGCCGAATTCGGCGCCATGCATATTCACGCCGGGCACCTGCCCTTCCCCGAGCTGGAGCGTTTCTGATGGTCCGAGAAAAGGATGTCGACGACAGCATCGCGCTGCTCGATCAGGTCAATCAGGCATTGCAGGACGCCACGCCACTGCGGATTCAGGGCGCCAACAGCAAGGCGTTTCTGGGGCGTATCGTTGCCGGAGAAATCCTCGACACCCGCACCCATCGCGGGATTGTCAGCTACGACCCGACCGAACTGGTGATCACCGCGCGTTGCGGCACTCCACTGGCCGAACTGCTGGCGGTGCTGAACGCTTCACAACAAATGTTGCCGTGCGAACCACCGGCCTTCGCCGACGACGCGACGGTGGGCGGGATGATCGCCAGCGGACTGTCAGGCCCGCGGCGCCCGTGGTCGGGGTCGGTGCGGGATTTCGTACTCGGCACGCGGATCATCACCGGCCACGGCAAGCATCTGCGCTTTGGCGGTGAAGTCATGAAAAACGTCGCCGGTTATGACCTGTCGCGGCTGATGGCCGGCAGTTACGGCTCGCTGGGGGTGATCACCGAAGTCTCGCTCAAGGTCCTGCCCAAACCGCGTGAGTGCCTGAGCATCAGCCTGGAAATGGACAGCGAGCGGGCCTTGCAGCGCCTGGCTGAATGGGGCCAACAGCCGTTGCCGATCAGCGCCGCCTGCCACGATGGGCAGCATCTGCACTTGCGTCTGGAGGGTGGCGAAGGCTCCGTGGCCGCAGCCCGTGATCGTCTCGGTGGTGAAATGCTCGATAGCGCTTATTGGTCAGATCTGAATGAACAGCGCCTGGATTTTTTTGATGAGGACCAGCCCCTGTGGCGCCTGTCGGTGCCAAACAACACCCCGCCGCTGGCCTTGGCCGGTGTACAAATGCTCGACTGGGGCGGCGCCCAGCGTTGGCTCAAATCAGGAGCCGAGGCGGCACTGATTCGCAAGGTGGTTTCGGCTGTTGGCGGGCATGCGACCTGCTACAGCCATGGTTTGATCGATGCACCTTTCCATCCGTTGCCGCCCGCCCTTCTGCACTATCACCGCCGCCTCAAGCAGCAACTTGACCCTCAGGGCATCTTCACCCCCGGTCGCCTGTACGCGGAGCTTTGAGCCATGCAAACCACTCTCAGCGAAGAAGCCCGGCAACTGCCTCGCGCCGAAGAAGCCGAAAGCATCCTGCGCACTTGCGTGCATTGCGGCTTCTGCAACGCGACCTGCCCGACCTATCAGTTGCTCGGCGATGAACTCGACGGCCCACGGGGTCGCATCTACCTGATCAAACAGGTGCTGGAAGGCAACGAAGTTACCCGCAAGACCCAGCTGCACCTGGATCGTTGCCTGTCCTGCCGCAATTGCGAAACCACCTGCCCCTCGGGCGTGGACTATCACAACCTGCTCGACATCGGCCGCGCCGTGGTTGATGCCGCTGTGCCGCGCCCCATTGGTCAACGTGTGTTGCGGGCAGGTTTACGTGGTGTGGCACCGAATCCCGGACTGTTCAAAGGACTGGTCAGCGCTGGCCAGATCTTCCGTGTGCTGTTGCCCAATACCCTGCAAGCCAAACTGCCGCGCAGCACCTCTGCAATCGCACCCCGCCCGGTAACGCGACATGCCCGCCAGGTGCTGATGCTCGAAGGCTGCGTGCAACCGGGTTTGTCGCCCAATACCAACGCGGCGGCAGCACGGGTGCTGGATCGATTGGGGATCAGCATTACACCGGCGCGAAAGGCCGGCTGTTGTGGCGCCGTGGACTATCACCTCGACGCCCAGGCCACCGGACTTGACCGCGCCCGCCAGAACATCGATGCGTGGTGGCCGGCCATCGAACAAGGCGCCGAAGCCATCGTGCAGACCGCCAGCGGTTGCGGCGCGTTCATCAAGGATTACGGACACTTGCTGTGCACCGATCCGGCCTATGCCGAAAAGGCGAAAACCGTGAGTGCGCTGGCGAAAGATCTGGTGGAAGTGTTGCGTGAGGAACCGCTCGAGTCCCTAGGTATTCATGCCGATCAGCGCTTGGCTTTCCACTGCCCCTGTACCTTGCAACACGCACAGAAACTCGGCGGCGCGGTGGAGTCGGTGCTGACCCGATTGGGCTTCAACCTCACGACCGTGCCGGACGCCCATCTGTGCTGCGGCTCGGCGGGCACCTATTCGATAACCCAACCGGCGCTGGCCCGGCAACTGCGCGACCAAAAGCTCAACGCCCTGGAAAGCGACCATCCGGACATCATCGCCACCGCCAATATCGGCTGCCAGGCCCACCTCGACGGCGCGGGACGCACGCCGGTCAAGCACTGGATCGAGCTGGTGGATGCAGGGTTGCCCTTGGTGAGCGAGGCGTAGGATTGCTGGCAGGGGGCAAACGATGGGCGAAAAAAAACCGCCTTTGCGGGGCGGTTTTTCGGTAGACCTCAGTTTGCGGCTGGGGCCTGGTGTCTCACGGACAACACTGACGTGCGGGAATACTATTAATCTTTGGTACTCGTTGCAACGTGATTTTGTGAGTGTTGAATGACGTTATGTGAAGCCAAGGTCAACCCTGGCAAGTCTTTAACCCGCAAAAACATACTGACAGAAATAACGAATTACAAAACTCATCAAGTCTTTGCCCGGGATCCTCAGAATCACGCCACAAGACAAGTTAATATGCCGACGCTCACTCGCCAGTGCATCCGTGAGGTTTGGCTGGAACCATAACGGTTTCATGCCCTTCGACACGGTTTTGCACCCGTGCCGGAATGATGGCTCGGAGGGATCACAACCGGCCGCCTCATGGACAACATTGACGTGCATGTCCGAAGGCACACATGGTCCGGTAAGTGCGCTGGAGGTTTGGCCCCCGACCTGGAGGCCAAAACGTATGAAGCTTTTGCTGCGTACGCTGAGCCTCGTATGGAGATCGTTTCAAGCGTTTCGCTTTTACGAGTTCCTGCGAGACCACTTTGACAACCTGAAGTAACGGTTGTCTATGAGGGAAAAAGCCCGTTTTGGCTTCGGCTGAAACGGGCTTTTTTTGTTTTTAAATACTGTCACTTGTAGGATTTTTATAAAAACATCCCTACTCAGCTGTAAGGCATTTCGCTGACACCTGTCATCCCGACATCCCCCTCACCGTCAGTTATGAGCTAATAGCCCCTTCATTAAACCGTCGCTGAAACGTTGTACTAGGATAGGATCCAATTTCCTGATTCGCTGTCGCCGGGCATGGAGCTGTTTTCCGGTGGTTCAGGAACACGAGTACCACACTGCAACTCATGGATGAACGACATGAACTCACAGCTGTTTCCTCACATTGGCAAGGTCATCGCCAGCACTGGCAGCCGACATTTCCCACGGATGCTGCACGACCTGATCCTGACCCAACTGGCGGTGGACGCCACGCACATCCGGCAGATGCGCGTGGAACCGGTCGGACGCGCACAGCCGCGCAGTGAGCCCGAATGCGTCAAGGAAGCATCCTTGCTGGCTGAAACGGTGTATTCCGAGTTGAGCACTCTGCCGAGTGCCAATGAATTGCCCACTCCCGAACCCCCGACGGTCACCGACGCCTCGCAATTGCATCTGACCCGGCGCAAGGACGGTTACCGCTATGTGATCTCGGTTTACCGGTGCGGCCCGTCAAAACGCTTTTCCGCCCACGAGCGCAGTTTGTTGCAGGACATTTCTCCGGTGCTACTGCCGATGGTCGAGAAACACATCAACGCCCTGCAACCGGCGAACACTGACGCCCAGGGACAATCTCAGGAGCAATCGGACTCAACCCTGCTGGGCCTGGAAACCCTGCGCCTGCGCTTTTGCGAGCGCGTGGAGCAACTGGGGCTGAGCCTGTCGAACCGCGAAATGGAAGTGTGTGTCGGCCTGCTCGCCGGGCGCACCGCGCCAGAACTGGCCGAGCAGTTGCAACTGAAGGTCAACACCGTGGAGAGCTACCTCAAACGCGCCGCGATCAAACTGGGTATCAGCGGCCGTCACTCGCTGATGCGCTGGATGTACTCGCCAAAGGACTGCCCCGCAGCCTGCGGCCCGTCGAACGCTGCCTGACGGTTCACACGCCTGTAACGAAACCGCCCTCCTGCAAAGGATGGCGGTTTTTTTTGCGCCCGTTTCAATCCCGGGCCAACGCCTCGATCGGATCGAGCCGCGACGCATTGCGCGCCGGCACGAAGCCGAACACGATACCGATCAGGGTCGAGCAAAGCACAGCAGTGAGCACCGAGGTCAGCGAGAACACCATTTCCCATTCCTTGATGAACAGCGAGAACAGGTGGCCGATGGCGTAACTCAACGAGATACCGATGGCGCCACCCAGCAGGCAGACCATCACCGCCTCCACCAGAAACTGCTGGCGAATGTCCGACTGCCGAGCCCCGACCGCCATGCGGATGCCGATTTCACGGGTACGCTCGGTGACCGACACCAGCATGATGTTCATCACGCCGATGCCGCCTACCACCAGCGAAATCACCGCAATCAGCGACAACAGCAAGGCCAGTGAGCGGCTGGTTTTCTGTACGGTCTGCATCACGCTGTCGAGGTTGTTGGTGAAGAAATCCTTGGTGCCGTGGCGTTGCAGCATCAGCTTGTTGACGTTGTCTTCCACCACCTTGCTCGGCTGGCCGTCCTTGATCCGCACACTGATGCTGTCCAGATAACGCTGGCCCAACAGTCGGCCGGCGGCGGTTTCATAGGGCACCCAGACGTTGAGCGACTTGCTCGACGAGAAGATGTTCTTGTTCTCCGCCGCCACACCGATCACGGTGCACGGCAGGTTACCGATCAGGATCACCTGCCCCAGCGGATCAACCCCTTCGCCGAACAATCTATGGCGGGTGTTGTGATCGATCACCACCACTTGCGCCTGACGCCTTGCATCGCTTTCACTGAACGGGATGCCCGACTCCATCTTGATCCCGCGCACCTGGAAGTACAGATCGCTGACGCCGTTGACCTGCGCATCGAGGTCGATGTTGCGGTAACGCAGCAACAGATTGCGCCCGACCACCGGCGTGGCACTGTCGACGTAGTACAGCTGATTGAGCGCCGTCACATCCGCCGGCACCAGGGTTTCGATGGCCGCCGAACGGCTATCGCCGAAACTGGTGCCGGAATAGATATCGATGGTGTTGCTGCCGATGGCCTGGATGTCTTTCAAGACATAGCGCTTGGCCCCTTCGCCGATGGCCGAAATCGACACCACCGAGGTGATGCCGATGACGATCCCGAGCATGGTCAGCAAGGTGCGCATCCGATGGGAGATCAGTGCGACCCAGGCCATGTTGAACGCTTCCTTGAACAACCCGAGGCTGGCCACCAGACGCCGCGCCGCCGTGGACTTGGGCGGCACTGCGTCCTCATTGGTCAGCGCCGTGGTGTCGCGCTCGTTGCAGCGGTCGCTGAGGATTTCGCCGTCGCTGACTTCGATGATGCGCTCGGCGTTGGCCGCAACCTTGGGGTCGTGGGTCACCAGAATCACCGTGTGCCCGGCGGCGTGCAGCTCCAGCAAAATACGCATCACCTCTTTGCCACTGGTGGTGTCGAGTGCGCCGGTGGGCTCATCGGCGAGGATCACTTCGCCGCCGTTCATCAAGGCCCGGGCGATACTGACGCGCTGCTGCTGACCGCCCGACAGTTGGCTCGGACGATGAGTCAGGTGCCCTTCCAGCCCCAGTCGTGCCAGCAGCTCACGGGCCCGGGCATGACGCTGCGGTTCCGGTGTGCCGGCGTAGATCGCCGGCATTTCGACGTTGTGCATCGCACTCAGATGCGGCAGCAGGTGGTAGCGCTGGAAGATGAAACCGAAATAGTCGCGGCGCAGTTCGGCCAGCGCCTGATTATCCAGATCACGGGTTTCCCGGCCGTTGATCTTGTAGCTGCCGGCCGTGGCGTAGTCGAGGCAGCCGAGGAGGTTCATCAGGGTTGATTTGCCGGAGCCCGAGGCACCGATGATCGCCACCATTTCCCCGGCATTGATCGTCAGGTCGATATTCTTCAGCGCCAGAAATTCACGGTCGCCCGCGGTAAAACTGCGGCTGATGCCGGTCAGTTGCAGCAGAGGTTCGGTCATGCTCATGCCCCTGCCACTTTCGACACCGGATCACCGATCACCACCCGGTCACCTTCGGCCAGACCGCCGTTGACCTGCACCTTGACGTTGTTGTTGATCCCGGTCTGTACGTTGCGCGACTGCGCCTGGCCCTTGGCGTCCAGCACCCGCACCGGAAAACTGCCATCGTTGTTGCGCGGGCCCAGCGCGGCCACCGGAATCGTCAACACCGATTTGGCGGTGTCGAGCACCACCCGCACCTGGGCCGTCATGGAAATGCGCAAGCGGTGATCGGGGTTCGGCACCTCGAACAGCGCGTTGTAGAACACCGCCGTGTTCTGTTTCGGCGTGCCGGCGGGCGGGGTTTCGAGGAAGTTCTGCGGCGCGGGTTCAGTGCCGCGCAGCTTGCCGTAATAACGTTTGTCCTCGCCCAGAATGGTGAAATAAACCTCCTGCCCCGGCGCGATGTGAATGACATCCGCCTCCGACACCTGAGCCTTGACGGTCATGGTGTCCAGATCCGCCAGCTTCAGCAGGATCGGCGCCAGTTGGTTGGCAATCACAGTCTGGCCTTCCTGAGTCACGATGCCCACCACATCGCCGTCGATGGGCGCGATGATCCGCGTGTAGGCCAGGTTGACCTTGGCCGTGTCGATCTGGATATGCGCGCTCTTGATCTGCGCATCCAGCGACAACAGATTGGCCTGCTGCACTTCGTAGTTCGATTGCGCGGTTTCAAAATCCTGCCGCGAGATCGAGGCGTCCTCCTGCAGATTTTGATAGCGCTCGTAGATCGCCTTGGTCTGCCTGACCTGAGCCTGAGTCGCCCGGCGCTGGGCTTGCAGGTTTTCCTCATCGACCTGAGCCTGACGCAGGGTGTTCTGCAGCACCAACGGGTCGATCTCCGCCAGCCACTGGCCTTTCTTGACCTTGTCGCCGACCTTGACCTTGAGCGACTTCAACTGCCCCGAGACCTGAGCACCAACATCCACCTGTTTGATGCCCTCCAGCAAACCGGTGGCCAACACTGCGTTTTCAATGTCACCGCGTTCGACCGTGGCGGTCAGGTATTGCGGTGCTTCGGCCGGTGCCTGCACCGTGTAGAAGACCAACCCGGCCACCAGCGTCAACGCGATTCCCAGACCGACTTTGCGCAACTTCGACTGTTCCATAAATGACCACAATTCCGTTCAGGGTTGAGCCCGGCCAGCGGCCGGGTTCCAGGATAAAGACTTCAATCAGGACAACACTTGGCCAGCCGCCACCGTCAACCCGTCATGCCACCACGCCGCGAGACTGAAGACGTTGGGCGCCTTGAGAATCGTGAAGTGGTTGCCAGGGCCGTACCACACCGCCAGATCCCTGGCCTCGCGCTGCCAGCCTTCGAGCATTGCAACCTGTTCGCGCTGGTTGCCCGAGGCGTCCAGCGTCGGGTCGTCCACCAACGCCAGACGCACCGGCCCGGTGTAGGCCAGAGCCGGTCGATAGACCGTGCGCAGCGCGGTGGCGAACGTGCGCACCGGGCCCTGCATCGCATCGGTTGACGCACGTTCAGACAGCACACCCGCGTGCACCATCCCGTCATGCAGCAGGCGCATTTGCGTGGTGTCGTCGGCTTCGGCGAAGGCCAGCGCATCGATGCCCAAAGACTTGCCGCTGGACAGTTGCAGCGACTCGATCAGTCGCAGCAGCGCTGCCGTGGTGGTGTAAGGCTTGCCCACCACGCTGTTGCCGCCCGGCGATTCGCTGTCGATCAGGGTCAGGGATGCCACCTCGCGCCCCGCAGCCTGCAACTGCGCCGCCATGGCGTACGCCACCCAGCCACCGAACGAATGCCCGATCAGATGCACCGGCCCTTGCGGGTACAACTGCTCAAGCGCCCGCAGGTAGAACGTGGCAGCGCTTTCGACCCGACTGTGCGGCACCGTCGCGCCGTCTAGGCCTCGGGGTTGAAGCCCGTAAATCGGCCACTCCGGCCCCAGCGCCTCGGTCAGATGGATAAACCCGGTGACACTGTCACCGGCCCCCGGCACACAGAAAATCGGCGCGTGCCCGGTGTAGCCGGTCTGGATCGTCAACAACGGCTGATACGCCCGGGATTCGACCATCGCCGACGCCTGCAATGCCTGACTGAGCGCCTGACCGAGCACGTGCACATGCGGTGCCTGCATCATGCTCTGGTGATCGCCCGGCACGTCGATGCAATGCAGGAGCGTGGCCGGCACCTCGTCCGCCCAGCCCAGGGTAGGATGACGACGAGACAGCTCTGTCGGATGCTCCTGGGCCCGGAACAGATGCAACGGGATACCCAATGGATTGATCCGGTAATGCGCCAGCGCATGCCCGTGGGCGACCTCGCGGTCGAGGTAGTGCCAGAGGTCTTGAGGCTCGGCGGCGGCCATGTCCGGGTGCAGCAATTGCTCCTCCCGGCAGCGCTGTAACAGCGGCTGGAAGTCGATCTGCTCCAACTCGGTCTGCAACACTGCCAGATGCGCCAGTGCGGCTTGTCCCGCGTTTCCAAGAGAGGCCCGGTACATCGTGCAGTGCTGCAACAGCTGGCGCTTGTGCGCATGCTCGTCGCTCCAGCGCGCCTTGCCCTGATCGGTCAGGCGCGGCACGAAACTGTCGATCAGGCCAACGAACGCTACCGTCTCATCCATGCCGAGCAACTGCATCGCCACTTCATAGGCCAGCACCCCGCCGAACGACCAGCCGGCCAGGCGATAAGGCCCTTGCGGCTGCACCGAGCGGATGATCTCCACCATGCGTGCCGCCAGGCATTCCATGGTGCGCAGCGGTGCCTTGCCGAACGGAATGCCCGGCAGCCCGTAGATCGGGAAATCGCCCTCGATGTGCAGGCCCAGCGCCGGGAAGTAAGCGTCCATTCCGCTGAACTCATGCATCAGGAACAACGGCGTGTCTGCGCCACCAGCCCGCACCACGACCAGCCCGTCATCCTGCTGTTCTGCGCCTGTGCGCTGGCTGAGCAACGTGCCGAGCGACTCGATGCTGGCGTGCTGGAACAGCTCGGCCAGCGTCACCTCCAGGCCGTTCTGTTGCATCAGGTTGACCAGACGAATCGCCAGCAACGAATGCCCGCCCAGCTCGAAGAAGTTGTCGTGACGACCAACCTGCTCGACCTGCAATACCTCGGCCCACAACAGCGCCAGAGATTCCTCGAGCGGATTGGCCGGGGCTTCATAGGTACGACTGAGTAGTGCGTCCTGTGCCGGAACTGGCAACGCCTTGCGGTCGACCTTGCCGTTGTTGTTCAGCGGCAACGCGTCGAGTTGCACCCAGGCCGACGGCACCATGTATTCCGGCAGGCGTGCCTGCAATTGGCTGCGCAGGCTGGCGCTGTCGACGCCCTCTTCAGCGGTGAAATACGCCACCAGGCGCAAAGGTTCCTGGCCGTCCTGACGGGCCAGCACGATGGCCTCCTTGACCCCTTCGCAGTTCAGCAGGCGGTTTTCGATCTCTCCCAGTTCGATGCGGAAGCCACGGATCTTCACCTGATCGTCGTTGCGGCCGATGCATTCCAGTTGCCCCGGTGCCAGCCAGCGTGCGAGGTCGCCGGTGCGGTACAGCAAGGCGCCCGGTTGATCGCCGAACGGGTCTTGCAGGAATTTTTCGGCGGTCAGATCCGGGCGATTCAAATAGCCCAACGCCACACCTTGCCCACCGATGTACAGCTCGCCGATGACGCCCATCGGTACCGGTTGCTGGCGGGCATCGAGTACATAGACCTGGGTGTTGGAGATCGGGCCGCCAATCGGCACGCTGTCGGCATCGTCCGCCACTTCGCGCACTTCGAAAGTAGTCGCGTAGGTAGTGGTTTCGGTCGGGCCGTAGCAGTGGACGATGCGCAGGTCCGGCGCCTCGGCGAGCAAGCGGCGGAAGGCGGCCGGGTCGGCGCGTTCGCCACCGCACAGCACAATACGCAAGCCTTTGAGGACTTCGGGAATCAGTTGCACGTACTGGTTGAACAGCGCGGTGGTGACAAACAGGATCGTCGCACCGGTGTTGGCCAGTTCACGTCCAAAGGCTTGTGGATCGAGCAAGGTCGCGTGATCGATTACCACCACTCGCCCGCCATTGAGCAGCGGCCCCCAGACATCCATGGTGCTGGCGTCGAACGCCGGGTTGGAGGCGAACGCCACACGGTCCTGCGCATTGAAATCCGCGTAGCCGTTGTTGATCACCAGTCGACCGATCGCCCGGTGCGGCACCATCACCCCCTTCGGCGTGCCGGTGGAACCGGAGGTGTACATGATGTAGGCCACGGATTCGGAAGACTGCGACAGATCCGGGTTGTGCGTCGGTTGCGCATCAAGCCTCAGCACATCCAGATCGATCCGGCGTACGGCGTAATCAACCGTTTCAGTGCTGAAGGTCAACAGCGCTTTCGCCCCGCAATCCTCAACCATGAACGCCTGACGCTCGGACGGGGCGTTAATGTCCAGCGGCACATACGCCGCCGCGCACTTGCCGATGGCCAGTTGCGCGATCAGCAGATCCAGCGAGCGTGGCAGCAGGATCGCCACGTGATCGCCCGGTTGCACACCTTGGCCGATCAAGTGATGGGCCAGGCGATTGGCCCGCTCATTCAACTCAAAGTAGCTCAGCGATAGCGCACCATGCACGGCTGCCACCGCTTGCGGATGCTTCGTCACCTGCTGTTCGAACAGACGATGAACCGTCAACGTCGCCGGGTAATCCCGTTGAGTGGCGTTGAACTCGACCAGCAGTTGCCGCCGCTCATCCCGCGGCAGGATCGACAACTGATCGATGCCCAGTTGCGGCGTCCGCTCCAGCGTCTGCAACAAGCTGTCGACCGCAAGATCCATGTAGTCGCAGATCCGCTCGGCGTCGATCCCGGACGTGGTCAACGCGGTCAGGCTGAAGTCTTCGCCCAGGTCATCGACGCTCAGGCTCAGGCGGTAGTTGCTGTGTTCTTCGGCATTGAGCAACTGCATGCCCTGCCATGCCGCCACGACTTCGTCGGACGGCGTGCCCCCGCCGCCACTGTGGCGGTAATTGAACAACGCATTGAACAGCGGCGACCCCGGGGCCATGGCGCTGCAACGTTGCACCAGCGCCAGCGGCGCGTGTTCGTGATGCAGCAAGCGGTTCAAGCGCTGATGGGTTGCCAGCGCCGCTTCTTTCACCGATTGCCCGTCCAGATCGATGCGCAACGGCAGCGTGTTGATGAACACGCCCAGCGCCCGTTCGGCACCTTCACCGCCGTGCAACCGGCCGAGCATGACGGTGCCGAACACCACGTTTTCACGCCCCGACAGTTGCCCCAGCACGCTGGCCCAGGCCAGGTGCATCAGGCTGGCGGCGCTGATGCCCAGGCGCCTGGCCTTGGCCCTGACCCGCTGGCTCAGCGCGGTGTTCAGCAGCCGCTGCGCATGCCCGTTACCGCTGTCCGCGACAGAACTCTGGCCATACGGCAGGGTCGGTTCGTCGATATCGCCGAGCATGTCACGGAAGAACGTCTCATGTTCCTCTTCGCTCAGCCCCGAGCGAGTACGGGCGACATAGGTGCGATAAGGCACCGGTTCGGCCAGTTGCCGCACCTGGCCGAGCAGGACTGCCTGCATCTCGTGGCGCAGTACCTCGAGCGCAATGTGGTCCATGACCAGGTGATGGAACAGCAGCAGCGCCACCACGCGCCGATTGACCGCGTCCCAGCCGTGCACCACTCGCATCAATGGCGCCTGTGTGACGGCCATGCGGTATTGCCGGGTATCGAACCGACTGCGCAACTGATCGAGTGCATCAGTTTCGCCAGCATCCAGCTCCACCGTTTCACACACCAGCGACGCCTGACGCCAGACCACTTGCACCGGCTCTTGCAGACCGTCCCAGAACAGCGACGTGCGCAGGATGTCATGGCGCTCGATCACGGCCTGCAAGGCTTCAGCGAACACCCTCAGGCGTGACTCATTGGCAAAGGCGAACTGCGCCTGCAACACATACGGATCGCCCTGGGGTGCCGACAAGTGATGGAACAGAATGCCGGCCTGCAACGGCGCCAACGGATAAATGTCCTGCACGTTCGCTGCGCCGCCGGGAATGCTGGCGACAATGCGGTCGATGGCGGGCTGATCCAGTGCAACCAGTGGCAGCATGTCCGGGGTGATGTGTTTGCAGTCCGGTGCAATCCGGTTGGCCGGAATTTCGCTCTCCGTCTCATCGCCGACCGCGGCGGCCAGTGCGGCGAGCGTCGGCTGGCTGAACAGCACACGCACATCAGCCGTCAGCCCGACGTGGCGCATCCGCGCCACCAGGTTGACTGCCATCAGCGAGTGTCCGCCCAGTTCGAAGAAGTTGTCGTGGCGCCCTACTCGCTCCACCTTGAGCAGTTCGGCCCACAACCCTGCGAGGAGAATTTCCACCTCGCCGACGGGCGCTTCGTACTCGCGAGTGATCACCGAGGCCTGATCCGGCATCGGCAAGGCTTTGCGGTCGAGTTTGCCGTTGGGGCTCAGCGGCAGAGCGTCCAGATGCACGAACACTGCGGGCACCATGTAATCCGGCAGGTGCTCCAGCAGTTGACTGCGCAGCAGGTCGATTTCCAGACGGGCGCCGGTGTAGTAGGCGACAAGGCGCTTGTCTCCCGGCACGTCTTCGCGGGCCAGCACTGCCGCTTCCTGCACGCCGCCGATGTCGGTCAGGCGTGACTGGATTTCCCCGAGTTCGATGCGCAGGCCACGGATCTTCACCTGATCGTCGTTGCGGCCCAGGTATTCGATGTTGCCATCGGCCAGATAACGGGCGACGTCGCCGGTGCGGTACATCCTGCCGTTCGGCTGGAATGGATCGTTCAGGAAACGCTCGGCGCTCAACTCGGGCCGGTTCAGATAACCGCGAGCCACTTGCACACCCCCGATGTACAACTCGCCGACCACGCCTTGCGGCACCGGTTGCTGCTGGGCATCGAGGATGTACATATGGGTGTTGGCGATCGGTTTGCCGATGGGCGTGTTGTCTGGCGTTAGCTCCAACGGCCCGGCGCAATCCCATGCGGTAACGTCCACTGCCGCTTCGGTCGGGCCGTACAGGTTGTGCAAACCACTGTTCGGCAATTGCTGCTTGAAGCGCCGTACCAGACTGCCCGGCAACGCTTCACCGCTGCACATCACCTGACGCAAACCGTTGCAATGTGCGGTGTCACCGTGAGCGAGGAACACGTCGAGCATCGACGGCACAAAGTGCAGCGTGGTGATCTGCTCGCGTTCGATCACTTCGCTCAGATACAGCGGATCCTTGTGGCCGCCCGGACGCGCCATCACCAGTCGGGCGCCGGTCATCAACGGCCAGAAGAACTCCCAGACCGAGACGTCGAAACTGAACGGGGTTTTCTGCAGCACCACGTCCTCAGCCGTCAGGCGATAAGCGTCCTGCATCCACAGCAAGCGGTTGACCACACCGGAATGCTCGTTGATCACACCTTTCGGCTGACCGGTGGAGCCCGAGGTGTAGATCACGTAGGCGGTGTGTTGCGGGGTCAGTCCATCAACGGAAAGGTTTTCGGCCGACAGCGATTGCCAGGTGTTGTGATCCAGATCGACCACCGGCACCGACACCTCACCCAACAGTTCGCGGGTCGAACCCTGCACCAGCACTGCCAACGGTGCGCTGTCCTCCAGCATGTAAGCCAGACGTTCCAGCGGATACGCCGGATCCAGCGGCACATAACCGCCGCCGGCCTTCAGAATCGCCAGCAACCCGACCACCATTTCCAGCCCGCGCTCGACGCAGATCGCCACCCGCGCATCCGGGCCAACACCCAAGCCGCGCAAGTGATGCGCCAAACGGTTGGCCCGAGCGTTCAGCTCGGCATAGCTCAGCCGCTGTTCGCCTGAGAGCACCGCCACAGCCTGCGGCGTGCGCAAGACCTGCGCTTCGAACAGACCGTGGATGCTCTGCTCCAGATCGTAATCAACGTCAGTGGCATTGAAGTCATGCAGCAAGTGCCGACGCTCATCCTCCGCCAGCACATCGACCTGCTCCAGCAACGCCTGATCGTTGCTGACCATGGCCTGCAACAACTGCTGCAAGTAACCGGCATAACGCTGGATCGTCGACTCATCGAACAACGCCGTGGCGTATTCCAGCGAACCCCGGATCACACCTTGGGCCTCGCCCAACGTCAGCGACAGGTCGAACTTGGCGAAATGGCTCGGCTCGGCCACGCCTTCCAGCGTCAGGTCACCGAGAGCCAGCGTCGCACCGCTGCCACTGTCCCAGCTCAACAATGTCTGGAACAACGGGCTGTGTGACAGGCTGCGCACCGGCCGGGTGATTTCCACCACCTGTTCGAACGGCAGGTCCTGATGGGCCTGCGCCTCAAGCGTGCACGCCTTGACTCGCGCCAGCAACGCTTCGACGCTGAGCGCACCCGAAGTATCGATGCGCAGCGCAAGCGTGTTGACGAACAATCCGATCAGCCCTTCGATTTCCGCCCGGTTGCGGTTGGCGACGGGCGACCCGATCACTACGTCCGATTGGCCGGACAAGCGACCGAGCAACATCGCCCACGCACTCATCACCGCCATGTAAGGCGTCACGCCGTGGCGTTGGCACAGCGCCTTGAGCCCGGCGCTCAAACGCTCATCCAGCCGGATGTCGACACTGCTGCCAGCGTAATCCTGCTGGGCCGGGCGTGGACGGTCGGTCGGCAACATCAGCAAGGCCGGCGCACCGGCCAGGGTCTGCTGCCAGAAATCGCTCTGACGCTGCAAGACTTCACCGCTCAACCAGCGGCGCTGCCACACGGCGTAATCGGTGTATTGCAACGCCAACGGCGGCAGCGGATCGGCCTCGCCATGGCTGAACGCCTGATACAGCACCATCAATTCGCGGGTCAGGACGCCCATCGACCAGCCATCGGAGATGATGTGGTGCAGGGTCAGCAGCAACACATGATGATCATCGGCGAGTCGCACCAGACGCCCGCGAATCAACGGGTCGTCCTGCAAATCGAACGGCCCCGAGGCTTCACCCTGAATCAGCGCGAGCAAGGCGTCGTCGGCTTGCGGGTGGTGGCGCAAATCTTCGACCCGCAGCAGCACACCGCTGTCGAGCGGCGCGATCAGCACCTGGGCTTCATCGTTGAACTGGGCGAAGCGGCTGCGCAGGGTTTCGTGACGCTCAACGATCCGCGCCAGTGCTCGTTGCAGGGCGGTTTCGTCGAGGCGACCGCGCAGGCGCAGGCCGAGGGGAATGTTGTAGGCGGTGTTGGCGCCTTCCAGTTGCGCCATGAACCACAACCGTTGTTGAGCGAACGACAACGGCAGCGCGCCGTCCCGCGGCGCCGGCATGATCGCCGGTTGCGTGCAGCGCCCGGCCTGGGCCAGCACCTCGGCGACCGCTGACAGCTCGGCATTGGCGAACAGCTCAGCGAGCGTCAGTTCCACCCCCAGCCGCTGGCGCACCTGAGACAGCATGCGCATCGCCAGCAACGAATGACCGCCCAGCTCGAAAAAGTGATCCTGACGTCCGACCTGCTCAACTTGCAGCACGTCGGCCCAGATCTGCGCCAGAGTGGTTTCCAGTTCACCTTGCGGTGCTTGATAGTCGCGGGTGAACAAGGCGCTGCGATCCGGCATTGGCAAGGCCTTGCGGTCGACCTTGCCGTTGGCGGTCAGCGGCAGCGCGTCGAGTCTGACGAAGGCCGCCGGCACCATGTATTCCGGCAACTGGGTCAACAGGTGTGCCCGCAGTTCGGCCACGGCCAACGGCTCGACCTGTGCCTGCTCGGTGAAATACGCCACCAGCCGCACCTGGCCGGGCTCGTCTTCGCGGGCCACCAGCACCGCTTCCTGAATGCCGAGCAACTGATTGAGGCGGGTTTCGATTTCGCCCAGCTCGACCCGAACGCCACGGATTTTCACCTGATCGTCGTTGCGCCCCAGATACTCGATGGAACCGTCGGCGCGCCAGCGCGCCAGATCACCTGTGCGGTACATCCGGCCGTGATTGAACGGGTCACGCAGGAAACGTTCTTGGGTCAGATCCGCACGATTCAGGTAGCCCCGGGCCACACCGGCGCCACCCACATACAGCTCCCCCGCCACGCCGACAGGTACCGGGCGCTGCTGTTCATCGAGCAGGTACACCGTCGCGTTGGCGATCGGTTTGCCGATGTGCAGCGCCTGCCCCGCTTCGACAATGCCCGAGGTGGCGACCACCGTGGCCTCGGTCGGGCCGTAGTTGTTGACCACATCGAACGACTGATGGCGGTTGAACTGACGCAAACGGTCGCCGCCGATCAGCAGCGTGCGCAGGGTCGGGTGTTCAAGGTTCTGGCTGAAGGCGTATTCGGCCACCGGTGTCGGCAAGAAGCTCACGTCCAGCGGCTGCGCGCGCCACCAGTCGAGCAACGCATCCACGTCTTCGCTGCCGTCGCGGGCCGGCGCCAGATGCAGGGTCGCGCCGGCACACAAGGCCGGCCAGACTTCCCAGGCCATGGCGTCGAAGCCGAAACCGGCAAGGCTCGACGTGTGGCGCCCGGCGCACAGGTCGAAAGCCTTGCAGTGCCAATCGACGAGGTTGCTCAAGGTGTGGTGTTCGACCATCACGCCCTTGGGCAAACCGGTGGAGCCCGAGGTGTAGATGACGTAGGCCAGGTGTTCGCTGGTCATGCCAGGCACCTGCGGATTACCGGTCTCGTTGTCCGGCCAGGTACGCAAATCCAGATCGATCACCGGAACATCAAGCGCCGGCAAGCGTTCACGCAAATCACTCAGGCACAGCACCGCCACGGGCGCACTGTCGCTCAGCAGATAGTGCAAACGCTCCGCCGGGTGCGCCGGATCCACCGGCACATAACCGGCGCCGGCCTTGAGAATGGCCACCAGCCCGACCAGTGTGTCGAGCCCGCACCGGGCGACGATGGCCACGCGATCGTCAGGGCGAACGCCCAGCCCGATCAGGTGATGAGCCAGAGTGTTGGCCTGTCGGTTCAGCTCGGCAAAGGACAACGCCTGCCCCTGACTGACCGCCGCAACCGCCTCGGGCCGCTCGATCACTTGTGCCTCGAATCGCTGCGCAATGGTCAGCCCCGACACAAACGCCGTGTGCGTGTCGTTGAACGTGACGAGCAACTGTTCACGCTCGTGGGCCTGAACCATATCGAGCTGTTCCAGCTCCGCCTGATCGTTGGTGACCATTGCATGCAGCAGTTGCTGGAAGTAGCCGACATAACGCTGGATCGTCGACTCATCGAACAACGCCGTGGCGTATTCCAGCGCTCCGCGAATTCCGCTGCGGGTTTCACCCAGGGTCAGCGACAGGTCGAACTTGGCAAACTGAGCCGGACCGGCCACGTTTTCCAGCGCCAGATCACCCAGAGCCAGCTCCGGCCCCACGCTGTTTTCCCAGCTCAGGGTGGTCTGGAACAACGGACTGTGGGAAAGACTGCGCGCCGGCCGGGTGACTTCCACCACCTGCTCGAAGGGCAGATCCTGATGGGCCTGGGCTTGCAGCGTGCACGCCTTGACCCGGGCCAGCAACGCCTCGACGCTGAGCCCACCGGATGTATCGATCCGCAGGGCCAGGGTATTGATGAACAACCCGATCAGCCCTTCGATTTCCGCCCGACCACGGTTGGCAATCGGCGAACCCACCACCACGTCGGACTGGCCGGACAAGCGACTGAGCAACAACGCCCAGGCGCTCACCATCGTCATGTACATCGTCACGCCGTGCCGCTGGCTCAGCGCCTTGAGCCCGGCGCTCAGCGGTTCGCCGAGCCGGAACTCGACGCTGCTGCCGGTGTAATCCTGTTGCGCCGGACGCGGACGGTCGGTCGGCAGCACCAGCAAGGTCGGGGCCCCCGCCAGATTCTGCTGCCAGTAATCGCTCTGACGCTGCAGCACTTCACCGCTCAACCAGCGCCGTTGCCAGGTCGCGTAGTCGGCGTATTGCAGCGCCAGTGGCGGCAGCGGATCGGCCTCGCCATGGCTGTAAGCCTGATACAGCGCCATCAGTTCACGGGTCAGCACGCCCATCGACCAGCCATCGGAGATGATGTGGTGCAAGGTCAGCAGCAACACATGGTGATCGTCGGCCAGCCGGACCAGACGCCCGCGAATCAACGGATCGTTCTGCAAATCGAACGGGGTCGAGGCCTGTTCACGGATCAACGCCTGCAAGGCTTCGTCGGCGTGTGGATGCTGACGCAGATCCTCGACCCGCAGCAGCATGCCGCTGTCGACCGCCGCGATCATCACCTGCACCTCATCGTTGTGCGGGACAAAACGGCTGCGCAGGGTTTCGTGGCGGTCGACGATCCGGGCCAGTGCCTGTTGCAGCGCCGCCTCCTCGAGATCACCGCGCAGGCGCAGGCCCAACGGAATGTTGTAGGCGGTGTTGACTCCTTCCATACGCGCCAAAAACCACAACCGTTGCTGGGCGAACGACAGCGGCAGCGCGCCGTCACGAGGCACCGGCACCATCGCCGGTTGCGAACTGCGCCCGGCCTGGGCCAGCACTTCTGCGACCGCTGACAGCTCGGCATTGGCAAACAGTTCACTAAGCGCCAGCTCGACGCCCAGGCGTTGGCGAACCTGAGACACCATGCGCATCGCCAGCAGCGAGTGGCCACCCAGCTCGAAAAAGTGGTCCCGCCGCCCGACACGCTCGACCTGCAGCACTTCGCCCCAGATCCGCGCCAACGCGGTTTCCAGTTCGCCTTGCGGTGCTTCGTAATGACGGGTGAACAGCGCCGCGCGGTCCGGCGCCGGCAAGGCTTTACGGTCGACTTTGCCGTTGGCGGTCAGCGGCAGCGCATCCAGTCGCACGAACGCCGACGGCACCATGTACTCGGGCAATTGCGCCAGCAGGCAGGCGCGCAGCTCAGCCACCGGTTGCGGTTCGACCTGAGCCTGTTCGGTGTAATAGGCGACGAGGCGCGGCTGACCGGGTTCATCTTCGCGGGCCAGCAATACTGCTTCCTGGATACCGGGAAGCTGGTTGAGCCGGGTTTCAATCTCGCCCAGTTCAATGCGCACGCCGCGAATTTTCACCTGATCATCGTTGCGTCCCAGGTATTCGAGGGTGCCGTCGTCCTGCCAGCGCGCCAGGTCACCGGTGCGGTACATGCGCCCGCTGTTGAATGGATCGTCGAGAAAGCGTTCGGCCGTCAACTCGGGACGGTTCAGATAACCCCGGGCAACCCCGGCGCCACCGACATACAACTCCCCCGCTACCCCGATGGGCACCGGACGTTGCTGCTCATCCAGCAGATACACCGTGGCATTGCTCACCGGCCGACCGATGTGCAGCGTCTGCCCGGCCTCGATCTTGCCCGAGGTCGCCACCACCGTGGCTTCAGTCGGGCCGTAGTTGTTGATCACGTCGAAATGCTGGTGACGGCTGAACTGCCGCAAGCGATCCCCGCCGATCAGCAGCGTGCGCAAGGTCGGGTGTTCGAGGTTTTGACTGAAGGCGTATTCGGCCACTGGCGTTGGCAAAAAGCTCACATCCAGCGGCTGCGCGCGCCACCAATCGAGCAAGGCATCGATGTCTTCGTTGCCGTCGCGGGCCGGGGCCAGATGCAGGGTCGCACCGGCACACAACGCCGGCCAGACTTCCCAGGCCATGGCGTCGAAGCCGAACCCGGCAAGGCTTGAAGTGTGGCGGCCGGCGCACAGATCGAACGCGCCGCAATGCCAGTCGACGAGGTTGGACAAGGTGCGGTGTTCGACCATCACGCCCTTGGGCAGACCGGTCGAACCCGAGGTGTAGATCACGTAGGCCAGATGCTCGGTGGTCAACCCCGGCACCTGCGGATCGAGGGCCAGACTCAGTGGCCAGGTACGGCGGTCGAGGTCGATCACCGGGACGTCCAGCGTCGGCAGTCGATCACGCAGATCGCTCTGGGTCAGCACCACCACCGGGGCGCTGTCGCTGAGCAGATAGCTCAAGCGTTCGGCGGGATGCGCCGGGTCAACCGGTACGTAGCCGGCCCCGGCCTTGAGAATCGCCAGCAGCCCGGCCAGCGTATCCAACCCTCGGCGGGCGACGATGGCCACGCGATCATCGGGGCGAACGCCCAGGCTGATCAGATGATGGGCCAGTGCATTGGCGTGCTGGTTCAGCTCGGCATAGGTCACTTGTTCACCGAGGAACACCGCCGCCACCGCTTCCGGCCGCTCGATGACTTGCGCCTCGAAACGCTGATGAATGGTCAGCCCTTGCGGGTAGTCGGCCTGGGTCGCATTGAAGCCGCGCAGGATCTGCTCGCGCTCGGCGTCCGGCAGGATCGGCACCTGGCTGATCGGCGAATCCGGTGCCTGCTCCAGCGCAGACACCAGACCGCTCAGGGCACCGAGCATGTAATCGCATACCCGTTGCGGGTCGACTTCAGTAGTGGCGAGCAGGGTCAGGCTGAAGGCATCACCCAAGTCATCGATACTCAGGGTCAGCGGATAATTGGTGCGCTCTTCCGAGTGCAGGGTGGTGATGCCTTCCCATGCGGACAGGGTTTGTGCACTCGCCGATGCCGCGCCATGGCTGTGGCGGTAATTGAGCAAGGCGCTGAACAGCGGCGTCGGCGCAGCCACGCTGCTGCAGCGCTGGGCCAGCGCCAGCGGCGCGTGTTCATGACGCATCAGCGTGGTCAGGCGCGCGTGGGTCGCCTGCACGGCGTTGCGCACGCTCTGAGTATCGACGTCCACCCGCACCGGCAAGGTGTTGATGAAGATACCCAGCGCCCGGTCGGTGGCCTCGGCACCTTGCAGGCGGCCCATCAACACTGTGCCGAACACCACGCGCTGCTTGCCGGCGAGTGTGGCCAGCACCTGCGCCCAGGCCAGGTGAAACAGACTGGCCGCGCTCACCCCGAGCTGCCGCGCCTGCCCCCGCAAACGCTGCCCCAAGGCCGGTTCGACCGGCACACTCAGCTCGGTGATGCCGTGCCCGTCACCCTGCACATCCTGCAAACCGAACGGCAAGGTCGGCTCGTCGATATCGCCGAGCATGTCGCGAAAGAACGCCTCGTGCTCGGTTTCGCTGACACCCAGCCGCGCCTGTGCCACGTAGTCACGAAACGCGACCGGCCGCCCCAGTAGATTGCCCTGCCCCGTAAGGAACGCGCGCATCTCATGGCGCACCACGTCGAGCGCCGAGTGATCCAGCGCCATGTGATGAAACAGCAGCGTCGCGACCACCCGTTGCCCGGCGTCGTCCCACGCATGGGCCAGACGCATCATCGGCGCCCGGCTCACGTCCATACGGAATTCCCGGGCGTCGAAACGCTCGTGCAAGTACGCCAGCGCATCGCCTTCGGCATCGATCTCTTCCACCGGCAATTCGGCCTGACGCCAGACCATTTGCTGCGGCGTATCCAGCCCCTCCCAGACCACTGCCGTACGGAGGATGTCGTGGCGATCGATCACAGCCTGCAAAGCCTGGACAAAAGCGCTCAAGCGCCCGCGATCGGCAAAGGCGAAATGCGCCTGCATCACATAGGGATCACCCTGCGTGGCGCTGACATGGTGGTAAAGAATGCCTTCCTGCAACGGCGCCAGCGGATAGATATCCTGCACATTGGCCGCGCCGCCCGGCACGTCGGCGACCAGACGGTCGATGGCCGCCTGATCGAGTTCGGCCAGGGTCAGCATCGCCGGGGTGATGCGCGTGGTGCCGGGTGCAATGCCATTGGCCGGCACATCGACCTGACCGCTCTTGGTCGCTGAATATTGCCCGGCCTTGATCAGTTCGATCAGCGCCGGTTTGTGCTCGCGCAACAGCGCCAGCACCGCCGGATCGCTCAGCGCCTGTTTGTTGCCCTGTACGCGCAACTGGTCGTCGGTGACCGCCAACTGGATGTCTTTAGCCTTGAGTGTTGCCAACAGTTCGATCACGTTCACAGGACGATCTCCATTCTTTCCGTAATTGCGGCGTAACCGGCCAGGGTCGGTTGTTCGAACAACGCCCTGACTTCGGCTTCCATGCCTTCCTGACGTAACCGGCCGATCAGACTGACCGCCAGCAATGAGTGTCCGCCCAGTTCAAAAAAGTTGTCGTGCCGCCCTACCCGTTCCACGTTGAGCAATTCGGCCCAGAGCCCGGCGAGGAGAATTTCCACTTCGCCCACCGGGGCTTCGTATTCGCGAGTGATCACAGACGCTTGATCGGGTGCCGGCAGTGCCTTGCGGTCGAGTTTGCCGTTGGGGCTCAGTGGCAGCGCATCCAGGTGCACGAATACCGCCGGCACCATGTAATCCGGCAGGTGCTCGAGCAAGTGACCGCGCAGCACGTCGATTTCCAGTCGTGCGCCGGTGTAATAGGCCACCAGGCGTTTGTCTCCCGGCACATCTTCTCGGGCCAGCACCGCCGCTTCCTGCACACCGCCGATGTCGGTCAGGCGTGACTGGATTTCACCGAGTTCGATGCGCAGGCCACGGATCTTCACCTGATCGTCGTTGCGACCCAGGTATTCGATGTTGCCGTCGGCCAGATAACGGGCGACGTCGCCGGTACGGTACATCCGGCCGTTCGGCTGAAATGGATCCTGAAGGAAACGTTCGGCGCTGAGGTCAGGACGGTTCAGGTAACCCCGCGCCACTTGCACCCCGCCGATGTACAGCTCGCCGACCACGCCTTGCGGCACCGGTTGTTGCTGGGCATCGAGGATGTACATGCGCGTGTTGGCGATCGGTTTGCCGATCGGCGTGTTGTCCGGCGTGGTGTCGATGGGCCCGGCGCAATCCCACGCGGTAACGTCCACTGCCGCTTCGGTCGGGCCGTACAGGTTGTGCAAGCCGCTGCCCGGTAATTGCTGCTTGAAGCGCCGCACCAGACTGCCCGGCAACGCTTCACCGCTGCACATCACCTGACGCAAACCGTTGCAACGTGCGGTGTCACCGTGAGCGAGGAACACGTCGAGCATCGACGGCACGAAGTGCAGCGTGGTGATGCGTTCGCGCTCGATCACTTCGCTCAGGTAGAGCGGATCCTTGTGGCCGCCCGGACGCGCCATCACCAGTCGGGCGCCGGTCATCAACGGCCAGAAGAATTCCCAGACCGACACGTCGAAGCTGAACGGAGTCTTTTGCAGCACTGAATCTTCAGCCGTCAGACGATAAGCGTCCTGCATCCACAGCAAGCGGTTAACCACCCCGGAATGCTCGTTGATCACGCCTTTCGGCTGACCGGTGGAGCCCGAGGTGTAGATCACATACGCCGTATGCTGCGGGGTCAGATCATCGACCGAAGGGTTATCGGACGACTGTGATTGCCAATTCTGGTGATCCAGATCGACCACCGGCACCGCGACCTCACCCAGCAAGGCGCGAGTCGAACCCTGCACCAGCACCGCCAACGGTGCACTGTCCTCCAGCATGTAAGCCAGACGCTCCAGCGGATACGCCGGATCCAGCGGCACATAACCGCCGCCGGCCTTCAGAATCGCCAGCAACCCGACCACCATCTCCAGCCCCCGCTCGACGCAGATCGCCACCCGCGCATCCGGGCCAACGCCCAGTCCGCGCAGGTGATGCGCCAAACGGTTGGCCCGAGCGTTCAGCTCGGCATAGCTCAGCCGCTGCTCGCCTGAGAGCACCGCCACAGCCTGCGGCGTGCGCAAGACCTGCGCCTCGAACAAACCGTGGATGCTTTGCTGAAGGTCATAACCAACATCAGTAGCGTTGAAATCGAACAACAGCCGCTGCCGCTCTGCTCCCTCAAGAATCAGCAAGCGATTCATTGCCTGCGTCGGTGCCTGTTCCAGCGCCTCCACCAATGCCAACAACGCTGTTTGCATGTAACCGCAAATCCGCTGCGCGCCGATGTCCGTCGGCACCATGGCTATCAGCGAGAAACCGTTGCCCAGGTCATCGACGTTCAGGCTCAGCGGGTAGTTGGTGCGCTCTTCACTGCTCAGGGTCTCGATGCCCTGCCAGGCCTGAACCACACTGTCCGAATGCTCTGAACCGTGGCTGTGCCGATAGTTGAGCATCGCGCTGAACAACGGCGACGGCGCCGCAATCCCGCTGCAACGCTGTGCCAGTGCCAGCGAAGCATGCTCATGCCCCAACAGTGCGGTGAGACGCTGATGCGTCGCCTTGACCGCCTCGCGCACCGGGGTCTCGCCCAGATCGACCCGCAACGGCAAGGTGTTGATGAACATGCCCAGCGCACGGTCGGCGCCCTGGCCGCCCTGCATCCGGCCCATCAGCACGGTGCCGAACACCACATTGTCCTGCCCGGAAGTCGCCGCCAATACCTGGGCCCACGCAAGGTGGAACAGGCTGGCCACGCTGATGCCCATCTGCCGCGCCTTACTGCGCAGGCGCAGGTTCAGGCCGTTGTCGAGCGCCTGCTGCACTTCCTCGATACCGCTTCCGTCGCCGCGCACATCGCGCAGGCTGAACGGCAGGGTCGGCTCGTCGATATCGCTGAGCATGTCGCGGAAAAACGCCTCGTGCTCCGATTCCGAAACGCCCAGACGCGCCTGCGCCACGTAGTTGCGGTACGGCACCGCCGTCGGCAACGGCTCATCAGCCCCGCGCAGGTACGCCTGCATTTCGTGGCGCACCACTTCCAGCGCGGTGTGGTCGAGCACGATGTGATGGAACAGCAGCATCGCCACCACCCGGCCACGGGCCGGATCACGGGCATACACCAGTCGCAGCAACGGTGCCTGGGCGATGTCGAGACGGTAATGCCGGGCATCGAACCGGGTGTGCAGTTGTTCAAGGATGTCGCCGGCCGCAGGATCGAGCGAAACCTCCTGCACCACGAGTTCAGCTTGGCGCCACACGACCTGCACCGGCACGCTCAAGCCTTCCCACACCACACCGGTACGCAGCACGTCATGGCGGTCGATGACGTGTTGCAACGCCGCACGGAAACGCTGCAGACGTTCAAGGCTGTCGAACGCCAGTCGCGATTGCAGCAGGTAGGGATCGCCTTCTCCCGCACTCAGGTGGTGGTAAAGAATGCCTTCCTGCAACGGCGCCAGCGGATAGATGTCCTGCACGTTGGCGACGCCACCCGGCACGCTGGACACGACGCGCTCGATGGCGGCCTGATCCAGTGTCACCAGCGTCAGCATGTCCGGGGTGATGCGGGTGCAATTGGCTGCGATACGGTTGGCCGGCACTTCGATTTCCCGCCCGCTGCCCACGGCGGCAGCCAGCGCGGCCAGGGTGGGTTGACTGAACAGCACACGCACATCGGTGCTCAGCCCGATCTGGCGCATGCGCTCGATCAGGCTCACCGCCAGCAGCGAGTGACCGCCCAGTTCGAAGAAGTGATCGTGACGTCCGACCCGCTCCACCTTCAACACCTCGGCCCACAACCGGGCCAGGGCGACTTCGGTCTCACCGACGGGAGGCTCGTATTCACGCACCAGCACCGACTCGGCACCGGGGGCCGGCAGCGCCTTGCGATCCACCTTGCCATTGGGGCTCAGCGGCAGGCTGTCGAGTGCGACAAAGGCTGACGGCACCATGTAATCGGGCAAGCGTGCGAGCAAGTGTTCGCGCAACGTCTCGATCCCCGGCTGCCCGGCCTCGGCGTGCCAGGTGAAGTACGCCACCAGACGCTCCTCACGCACCAGCACCACGGCTTCACGCAGCGCCGGATGGCTGAGCAGTTGCGCTTCGATTTCACCCAACTCCAGGCGCAAGCCACGCAGTTTGACCTGGAAGTCGTTGCGCCCGATGAATTCGAGCTGGCCATCGGCGCGGTAGCGCACCAGGTCGCCCGTGGCGTACAGCCGATCGCCGGCCACGAACGGGCTCGGGATAAACCGTTCCGCCATCAACTGCGGCAACCCCAGATAGCCCCGCGCAACCCCGGCACCACCAATGAACAATTGACCGATGACGCCCATCGGCACCGGCTGTTCGGCGGCGTCGAGTACATAAAGACGAGTGTTGTTGATCGGCCGCCCGATCGGCAACGCGCTGTCCGGCACCGGCATCGAAGGCTCCAGCGTCCACACCGTGCTGTCGACCGTGGCCTCGGTCGGGCCGTAAACGTTGTGCAAACGCACCTGCGGCAATCGCTCACGCACCAGACGCGCCAGCGCCGGGGTCAGGTCGCCGCCGCCACAGAACACATCGGTGAGGCTTCTGCACTGGCTGACGTCGTCCTGCTCGAGGAACTGTTGCAGCAACACCGGCACGAACTGGATCACGCTGATCCGCTGCTCGCGAATCACCTGCGCCAGATACGCCGGCTCGCGGTGCCCGTCAGGACGCGCCAGCACCAAACGCAGCCCGGCGCTCAATGGCCAGAACAGCTCCCAGACCGAGGCATCGAAACTGAACGGGGTTTTCTGCAACAAGGCGCCGTCCGTAACGGCAGGACACAGTTGCGAACTCCAGTGCAACAGATTGCCCACGCCGCGATGCTCGACCATCACGCCCTTCGGCGCACCGGTCGAACCGGAGGTGTAGATCACGTAGGCCAGGTTCGAAGCGCTCAGGCCCGGCACTTGCGGGTTGTCATCCGGGTTGAACTTCCAGTGATCCTGATCCAGATCGATCACCAGCGCAGTGCTCTCGCCCAGCAACTCACGAGTCGCCCCATGGACCAGCACGGCCACCGGCGCGCTGTCCTTGAGCATGTAATCCAGACGCTCCGCCGGGTACGCCGGGTCCAGCGGCACATAGGCGCCGCCGGCCTTGAGGATGCCGAGCAGACCGACCATCAGTTCCAGCCCGCGCTCGACGCAGATCGCCACCCGCGCATCCGGCCCCACGCCCAGTTCGCGCAGGTGATGGGCCAGACGGTTGGCCTGTGCGTTGAGTTCGGCGTAGGTCAGCCGCTGTTCACCGGCCTGCAACGCGATGGCATGTGGCGTGCGTTGTACTTGCGCTTCGAAGAGTGCGTGAACGGTTTGCTCCAGATCGTCTGCGGTGCCGGTGACGTTGAGGTCGTACAGCACCTGCTGACGCTCTGCGCCGTCAAGGATCGGCAAGCGGTTCAGCGGCTGAACCGGGGCTTGTTCCAGGGCATCCGCCAGTTTCTCCAGCGCGGTCTGCATGTAGTCGCAGATCCGCTGTGAACCGATGTTCGCCGGGGTCATGGCAGTGAGCACGAAACCGTTGCCCAGATCATCGACGCCCAGGCTCAGCGGATAGTTGGTGCGTTCTTCACTGCTCAGGGTCTCGATGCCTTGCCAGGCCTGACGCACGTTTTGCTGTTGCGCCTCGTCGGCGCTGTGGCGGTAGTTGAGCATCGAACTGAACAGCGGTGACGGCGCGCCCACGCCGCTGCAACGCTGGGCCAGCGCTAGCGAAGCGTGTTCATGACCGAGCAGCGCGCTGAGCCGCGCATGTGTCGCCCGAGCCCCTTCGCGCACCGGGGTTGCCCCCAGATCGACCCGCAGCGGCAAGGTGTTGATGAACATCCCCAACGCCCGGTCAGCCCCCTCGCCGCCCTGCATCCGGCCCATCAGCACCGTGCCGAACACCACGCGCTCCTGCCCGGACGTCGCCGCCAGCACCTGCGCCCACGCGAGGTGGAACAGGCTGGCCACGCTGATGCCCAGTTGCCGCGCGAGGCTGCGCAAACGCTGACCGGTGGCGGCGGTCAGGGCCTGTTGCGTTTCCTCGATGTCGCGACCGTCACCTTGTACATCCTGCAAGCCGAACGGCAGGGTCGGCTCGTCGATGTCGCCGAGCATGTCGCGGAAGAACGCTTCGTGCTCCTGCTCGCTGACACCCAGCCGCGCCTGCGCCACGTAGTTACGGTAAGGCACGGCCGCGCCCAGCGAGGCTTCGCGCCCTTGCAGGCAGGCGAGCATTTCGTGCTGCACCACGTCCAGCGCGGTGTGATCCATCACGACATGGTGGAACAGCAACATCGCGACCACCCGGTCGTGAGCCGGATCACGGGCATACACCAGACGCAGCAAGGGTGCCTGACTGATGTCGAGGCGGTAGTGACGGGCATCGAAACGACCGTGCAACTGCTCGAGGATGTCGCCAACCGCCGGATCGAGCACGATCTCCTGCACCGGCAGCTCAACCTGACGCCACACCACTTGCATCGGTTCGGCCAGTTCCTGCCAGATCACCGCCGTGCGCAGGATGTCGTGGCGTGCCATGACCTGACGCAGCGCTGCCGCGAAGCTCTCGATCCGCTCGACGCTGTCGAAGGCCAGCCGCGATTGCAGCAGGTACGGGTCACCCTGTTCGGCGCTCAAGTGGTGATAAAGAATGCCTTCCTGCAAAGGCGCCAGCGGATAAATGTCCTGCACGTTGGCAGCGCCGCCGGGCACCGTGGCAACGATCCGGTCGATGCTCGGCTGATCCAGTTCGGCCAGGCTCAGCAGGTCCGGGGTGATGTGGGTGCAATCAGCAGGAATGCGGTTGGCCGGCACTTCGATTTCGCGACCGCTGCCTACCGCTTCGGCCAGTGCAGCCAGCGTTGGCTGGCTGAACAGCACGCGCACATCGGTGTTCAGGCCGATCTGGCGCTGGCGTTCGATCAGGCTCACCGCCAGCAGCGAATGGCCGCCCAGTTCGAAGAAGTTGTCGTGGCGACCGACTTTTTCCAGCTTCAGGACATCGGCCCAGATCTGCGCCAACGCAGTCTCCACCGGGCCTTGCGGGGCTTCGTATTCACGACTGAGCCAGGCGTTCTGATCCGGTTCCGGCAAGGCCTTGCGGTCGAGTTTGCCGTTGGTGGTCAGCGGCAAGGCGTCGAGTCGCACGTAAGCCGCCGGGATCAAGGCTTGCGGCAGAAGCGTTTGCAGATGATTGCGCAGGGCTTCGATCTCGGCCGGCGCACGCTCGGTGAACCACACCAGCAACTGCTCGTCGCGCACCAGCGCCACCGCGTCCTGCACCGCCGGATGACTGGCCAGCGCCGCTTCGATTTCCCCCAGCTCAACCCGTACGCCGCGCAGTTTTACCTGATCGTCGTTGCGGCCCAGGTATTCGATGTTGCCGTCCGCCAACCAGCGTGCGAGGTCACCGGTACGGTACATCCGTGCCTGCGGCTGGTCGCTGAACGGGTCGGCGAGAAAGCGTTCGGCGGTCAGATCGGGACGGTTCAGGTAACCCCGCGCCACACCGGCGCCGGCCACATACAACTCGCCCGTCACGCCCACCGGCACCGGACGTTGCTGGTCATCAAGCAGATAGATGCGAGCGTTGGCCATCGGCCGGCCGATGTGCAGCGGCTGGCCGACTTCCACCGGGCCGGACGTCGCGACCACCGTGGCCTCGGTCGGGCCGTAGTTGTTGATCACTGCGAAGGTTTGCGCACGGTTGAACTGACGCAGTTTGTCACCACCGATCAGCAAGGTGCGCAGGGTCGGGTGTTGCAGCTCGCGACTGAAGGCGTATTCGGCCACCGGAGTCGGCAGGAAGCTGACTTGCAACGGCTGAGCCCGCCACCAGTCGAGCAGTTCGTCCAGATGCTCGTTGCTCACCGATTCCGGCGGCAGGTGCAGGGTCGCGCCGACGCACAGCGCCGGCCAGACTTCCCAGGCCATTGCATCGAAACCGAACCCGGCAACGCTGGCGGTGTGGCTGCCGGCGTGTAGGTCAAAAGCTTCGGCGTGCCAGTGCACGAGGTTTTCCAGGGTGGCGTGTTCGACCATCACCCCTTTTGGCTGGCCAGTGGAGCCCGAGGTGTAGATCACGTAGGCCAGGTGCGCCGGAGTCAGGTACGGCAGTTTCGGGTTGCTGTCGGGCAGGTGTTGCCAGGCGTCGCTGTCCAGATCGATCACCGGCATCATGCCCAGCAGCTCCCGGGTCGAAGCCTGTGCGAGCACGGCCACCGGATCGCTGTCTTGCAACAGGTAGGCGATGCGTTCCACCGGATGCGCCGGATCCACCGGTACATAACCGGCGCCGGCCTTGAGAATCGCCAGCATCCCGACCAGCATTTGCGGGCCGCGACGCACGCAGAGCGCAACGCGGTCGTCCGGTTGCACGCCGAGGCCGATCAAATGATGGGCCAGTTGGTTGGCGCGCTGATTGAGCTGACCGTAGGTCAGCTGTTGCGCACCTTGAATCACGGCAAGGGTATGCGGATTGCGCTCGGCCTGAACCTCGACCATTGCGTGAATCGTTGCGCCACGGGGATAGGCCGTGACCGGAGGATTGAAGCCGTCGACCAGACGTTCCAGTTCCGCGGTCGAAAGGATCGGCAAACGGTTCAGCGGCTTTTGCGGCGTCTGTTCCAGTGCCTGCACCAGTTGCTCCAGTGCGGTGTACATGTAACTGCAAATCCGTTGCGCGCCGATCTGGCTGACCGCCAGAACCGACAAGGCAAACCCTTCGCCCAGATCGTCCACGCTCAGGGTCAACGGGTAGTTGGTGCGTTCTTCACCGCCAAGTTTCTGCACACCTTCCCAGATACCCTGCCCGTGCTGCGACTGTTGCGCGGGGGCACTGTGACGGTAGTTGAACAAGGCACTGAACAACGGCGACGACGCCGCGACACCACTGCAACGCTGGGCCAGGGCCAGCGAGGCGTGTTCATGCCCGAGCAACGCAGTCAGTCGTGCGTGAGTCGCCTTGACCCCGTCGCGCGCGCTGGCGCCGACATCGATGCGCAGCGGCAAGGTGTTGATGAACACCCCCAGCGCCCGGTCGGCACCGTCGCCACCCTGCATCCGTCCCATCATCACCGTGCCGAACACCACATCGCGCCGGTTCGACAGCACACCCAGCACTTGCGCCCAGGCCAGGTGCATCAGGCTGGCCGCGCTCACGCCCAGTTGCCGCGCCTGTTCACGCAGGCGCCCGTTGAGTTCGGCAGCCACCGGTTGCAGCGCTTCCTCGACGCCGTGACCATCACCCTGCACATCCCGCAGTCCTAGCGGCAGCGTCGGCTCGTCGATATCACCGAGCATCTCGCGGAAGAACGTTTCGTGCTCCTGCTCGCCGAGCCCCAGGCGTGCCTGGGCGACGTAGTTGCGATAGGGGATCGGCGCCGAAAGGTGGTCGATCTCACCGAACATCACATCGCGCATTTCTTCGACGATCACTTCCAGCGCGGTGTGATCGAGGATCAGGTGATGGGACAGCAGGATCGCCACCACGCGCTGCTGTTTCGGATCCTCGGCATACACCATGCGCAGCAGCGGTGCCTGGCTGATGTCGAGGCGGTAGTGACGGGCATCGAAGCGCTCGTGCAACTGTTCGAGAATGTCGCCCTGCACCGGGTCCAGCGTTACGTGTTGCACCACCAGTTCGGCGTGGCGCCACACCACTTGATGAGGAATCGCCAGGCCTTCGTGGACAACACTGGTACGCAGGATGTCGTGGCGGGCGACGACCTGCTGCAAGGTGTCGGTGAAGGTGCGCAGACGCTCGACACTGTCGAAGGCCAGCCGCGATTGCAGCAGGTACGGGTCGCCCTGCTCAGCACTCAAGTGGTGATAAAGGATGCCTTCCTGCAACGGCGCCAGCGGGTAGATTTCCTGCACATTGGCAGCACCGCCCGGTACGGTGGCGACGATCCGGTCGATGCTGGCCTGATCCAGCTCGGTCAGGCTCAGCAGGTCCGGGGTGATGTGGGTGCAATCAGCAGGAATGCGATTGGTCGGCACTTCGATTTCGCGTCCGCTGCCCACCGCCGCTGCCAATGCTGCCAGGGTTGGTTGACTGAACAGCACGCGCACATCGGTGCCCAGGCCGATCCGGCGCAGGCGCTCGATCAGGCTCACCGCCAGCAATGAATGGCCGCCCAGTTCGAAGAAGTTGTCGTGGCGACCGACCTTTTCCAGCTTCAGGACATCGGCCCAGATCTGCGCCAGCGCGGTTTCCACCGGGCCTTGCGGGGCTTCGTATGCCTGGCTGAGCCAGGCGCTCTGATCCGGCAGCGGCAAGGCTTTGCGGTCGACCTTGCCGTTGTTGTTCAGCGGCAAGGCGTCGAGTTGTACCCAGGCCGAGGGCACCATGTATTCCGGCAGGCGCGCTTGCAATTGTTCGCGCAAGCTGGCGCTGTCCACGCCCTCTTCGGCCGTGAAGTAGGCGACCAGACGCAACGGTTCCTGACCATCCTGACGGGCCAGCACGATGGCCTCTTTAACCCCTTCGCAGTTCAGCAGGCGGTTTTCGATTTCCCCCAGTTCGATGCGGAAACCACGGATTTTCACCTGATCGTCGTTACGACCGATGCACTCCAGTTGCCCCGGTGCGAGCCAGCGTGCGAGGTCGCCAGTGCGGTACAGCAACGCGCCCGGTTGCTCGCTGAACGGGTCTTGCAGGAATTTTTCGGCGGTCAGGTCCGGGCGATTGAGGTAACCCAACGCCACGCCTTGCCCGCCGATGTACAACTCGCCGGTGACGCCCATCGGCACGGGTTGCTGGCGGGCATCGAGTACATAGACTTGAGTGTTGGAGATCGGGCCGCCAATTGGCACGCTGTCGGCATCTTCTGCCACTTCGCGCACTTCAAACGTCGTGGCATAGGTGGTGGTTTCGGTCGGGCCGTAGCAGTGAACGATGCGCAGATCCGGCGCCTCGGCCAGCAAGCGGCGGAAGGCGGCCGGGTCGGCGCGTTCGCCACCGCAGAGCACGATGCGCAGCCCCTTCAGCGCCTCGGGAATCAGCTGCACATACTGGTTGAACAGCGCGGTGGTGACGAACAGGATCGTGGCGCCCGAAGTCGCCAATTCCTGTCCGAATGCGTGCGGATCAAGCAAGGTCACGTGATCAATGACCACCACTCGCCCGCCGTTGAGCAGCGGCCCCCAGACGTCCATGGTGCTGGCGTCGAACGCCGGGTTGGAGGCGAACGCCACGCGATCCTGTGGGTTGAAATCGGCATAACCGTTGTTGATCACCAGTCGACCGATCGCCCGGTGCGGCACCATCACACCCTTCGGCGTGCCGGTGGAACCGGAGGTGTACATGATGTAGGCCACGGATTCGGAAGACTGCGACAGATCCGGGTTGTAGACCGGTTGCGCGCCTAGATCCAGCGCATCCAGATCGATTCGGCGCACTGCGTAATCAATCGTTTCAGTGCTGAAGGTCAGCAGCGCTTTCGCCCTGCAGTCTTCAACCATGAACGCCTGACGCTCGGCCGGTGCGTTGATGTCCAGCGGCACATAAGCCGCCGCGCATTTGCCGATGGCCAGTTGCGCGACCAACAACTCCAGCGAACGCGGCAGCAAGATCGCCACATGGTCGCCCGGCTGTACGCCCTGCCCGATCAGATGGTGGGCCAGTCGGTTGGCCCGTTGATTCAGCCCTTCATAAGTCAACGCGGTGTGTCCATGAACCGCCGCCACGGCTTGCGGATGCAGTTTCACTTGCTGCTCGAACAGACCATGAACCGTCGAACCCGACGGGTAATCCCGCTGGGTGTCATTGAAACCGACCAGCAACTCCCGACGCTCATCCGGCGGCAGAATCGACAACTGATCAACACCCAGTTGCGGCGTCTGCTCCAGCGCCTGCACCAGACTGTCGAAGGCAATGTTGATGTACTCGCAGACCCGCGCACCATCGATACCCGACACCGCTTGCACACTCAGACGCAAGCCTTCGCCAAGGTCATCGACGCTGACCACCAGCGGATAGTTGCTGCGCTCGCGGGAGCTGAGCAATTCAATGCCGTCCAGGGTCAAGCCGGCAGCCTGCGGTGCGCTGTGGCGATAGTTGAGCAACGTGCCGAACAGCGGCAACGCCCCCGAAACCCCGCTGCAACGCTGGGCCAGCGCCAGTGACGCTTGTTCATGCGCGAGCAACTGCGCCAGCCGTTCATGGGTGGCGAGCACGCTGTCGCGTACCGCCGTGGCGGTCACGCTGACGCGCAGCGGCAAGGTGTTGATGAACAGTCCCAACGCCCGGTCGGCGCCCTCGCCGCCCTGCATCCGGCCCAGCAGTACCGTGCCGAACACCACCTCATCCCGGCCACTAAGCTGCGCCAGGACCTGCGCCCAGGCCTGGTGCGCCAGACTCGCCACGCTGATGCCGAGCCGGCGTGCCTGCTCGCGCAGACGCAAGGCCAGCGCGGTGTCCAGCGTGAGCTGGCTGTCGACCACCGTGCTGCCGTCGCCATGCACGTCCTGCACGCCGAACGCCAGGGTCGGCTCATCGATGTCGCCGAGCATGTCGCGGAAAAACCCTTCGTGCGCCTCGGCATCCGCGCCAAGCCGTGCCTGCGCGACATAGTTGCGGTACTGCACCGGGGTCGCCAGTTCGGCGGCGTGACCGTGCAGCACGCTGTTCATCTCGGTCACCAGCACTTCCAGCGCGGTGTGATCGAGCATCAGGTGGTGCATCAGCAGGATGCCGACCCAACGTTGTTGCTGCGGGTCCTCGGTGTAGGCAAAGCGCATCATCGGTGCGCGGCCCAGGTTCAGACGATAGTGACGCGGGTCGAAACGCGCCTGCATCTGTTGCAGCACGTCGCCGTCCTGCGGGTCGGCATCGACTCGCTCAAGCGCCAGTGGCGCCGCCCGCCAGACCACTTGCACCGGCTCTTCGAGGCCTTCCCAGACCACGCTGGAACGCAGGATGTCGTGGCGCGCGATCACCACGTTGACGGCGCGCACAAAGGCCTTGACTGACTTGATCCCGTCAAACACGAATTGCGCCTGCAACACGTAAGGATCGCCCGCAGTCGCGGCCATGTGGTGATACAGAATCCCCGCCTGCAACAGCGCCAGCGCATAGATGTCCTGCACGTTGGCGACGCCACCGGGGACACTTTCCACGATCCGGTCGATGCCGGCCTGATCGAGTGAGGCCAGGGGCAGCAGGTCTGGCGTGATGTATTGGCAGTCAGGGTTGATGCGATTGACCGGCACTTGAACACTGGACGACGCGCCCAGGGTTGCCGCCAGCCCCGCCACGGTTGGCCGGCCGAACAGTACCCGCACATCGCAGCTCAACTCCTGCTGGCGCATGCGCTCGACCAGCTTCACGGCCAACAGAGAATGGCCGCCCAGTTCAAAGAAATTGTCATGGCGCCCGACCTGCTCGACATTCAGCAAGGTCTGCCAGATCTCGGCGATGCGACACTCCACATCACCTACAGGCGCCTCATACCCGCGCAGCAACTGGCCGCTCTGATCCGGGGCCGGCATGGCCTTGCGGTCGAGTTTGCCGTTGGGGCTCAGGGGCATGGCGTCGAGATGGACGAACGCCGTCGGCACCATGTAATCCGGCAACTGCTCCAGCAAATGGCCGCGCAGTTCGCCGATGTCCAGCGGCTCACCGGTGTAGTACGCCACCAGCCGTGGATCGCCGGCCACGTCTTCGCGCACCAGCACTTCGGCGGCGAGCACGGTGTCGAGTTGAATCAGTCGTGCCTGGATTTCCCCGAGCTCGATACGCAAGCCGCGAATCTTTACCTGATCGTCGTTGCGACCGAGGTATTCAAGGTTGCCATCCGCCCGATAGCGGCACAGGTCGCCGGTGCGGTACAGCCGCGCATTCGGTTGATCGCTGAACGGATCGTCGAGGAAACGCTCGGCGGTGAGCGATGCAAGGTTCAAGTAGCCGCGCGCCACCTGCACGCCGCCGATGTACAGCTCACCGGCCACGCCCATCGGCAGCGGTTGCCGTTGTTCGTCGAGAATGTACAAACGGGTGTTGCTGACCGGTCGGCCGATGGGCAACAGCGCTTCCGGCACGGGCATCGACGGCTCCAGCGTCCACACCGTGCTGTCGACCGTGGTTTCGGTCGGGCCGTAGACGTTGTGCAAGCGAACCTGCGGTAGACGCTCGCGGACCTGGCGGGCCAACGCTGGCGTCAGCTCGCCGCCGCCACAGAAAACATCCGTAAGGCTGGTGCACTGACTGACGTCTTCTACGTCGAGGAACTGTTGCAGCAACGCCGGGACGAACTGGATCACGCTGATGCGCTGCTCGCGTACCACTTGCGTCAGATACGCCGGTTCGAAGTGCGCATCGGGACGCGCCAGCACCAGGCGCAGGCCAGCCGTCAGCGGCCAGAACAGCTCCCAGACCGAAGCGTCGAAACTGTAAGGGGTTTTCTGCAACAGGGCGCCGTCCGCCACGGGCGGGCACACCTGCGAACTCCAATGAAGCAGATTGCCCAGGCCACGGTGCTCGACCATCACCCCTTTCGGCGTGCCGGTGGAACCCGAGGTGTAGATCACGTAGGCCAGGTTCGAAGCGTTCAGGCCCGGCACCTGAGGATTGTGATCGGGGTAGTCCTGCCAGTGATCCTGATCGAAATCGAGCAACGGCACGCCGCCCGCCTCGAACATCGCCCGGGTCGCGCCGTGCGCCAGCACCGCCACCGGGGCGCTGTCCTTGAGCATGTAGTTCAAACGTTCCGCCGGGTAGGCCGGATCCAGCGGCACGTAAGCGCCACCGGCCTTGAGAATGCCCAGCAGGCCGATCACCAGTTCAGACCCGCGTTCGACGCAGATCGCCACCGGCGTGTCCGGCCCGACACCCAGCTCACGCAATCGGTGAGCCAGGCGATTGGCCCGCGCATTAAGCTCAAAGTACGTCAGTGACAGCTCATCGGCCTGCAACGCAATGGCTTGCCGCGTGCGCTCGATCTGAGCCTCGAACAGGCCATGAACGGTCTGTTCCAGATCGAACTCGACGCGGCTGTCATTGAAGCCCACCAGCAATTGCTGACGCTCCTGCTCCGGCAAAATCGGCAACTGGTTGATCAGCGTCTCGGGCGACTGTTCCAGAGCGTCCAGCAAGGCGTCGAGTGCGGTTTGCACATAGCCGCAGACGCGTTCGGCGCCAATGCCGGTCGGGGCGATGGCGGACAACCGGAAACCACTGCCCAGATCATCGACGCTCAAGGTCAGCGGGTAGTTGGTCGGTTCCTTGCCACTCAGGACCTGGACGCCGGGGGCCAGTTCGATCACCTCGGCGACATCACCGACAGCACTGTGACGGTAATTGAGCATGGCGCTGAACAACGGTGTCTGCGCGCTCAACGCGCTGCAACGCTGGGCCAATGCCAGCGACGCCTGTTCGTGGGCAAGCAAGGCGCTCAGCCGTCGATGCGTGGCGTGCACGCCGTCGTAGACGCTTTGTGCGCCGACATCGACCCGCAGCGGCAAGGTGTTGATGAACATGCCCAACGCCTGCTCGCCGCCGTCGCCCGCCTCCATCCGCCCCAGCAACACGGTGCCGAACACCACCGAGGTGCGCCCGGACAACTGGCCCAACACCCGCGCCAGCGCCAGGTGCATCAGGCTCGCCACGCTCACGCCGAGTTGCCGCGCTTGCGTGCGCAGTCGCAGGTTCAAATCGTCAGAGAGTCTGAGCTGTGCGTCTTCGAAATCCTGTCCGCCGCCGTGAACATCCTGCAGGCCCCACGGCAATGTCGGTTCGTCGATATCGCCGAGCATCTCGCGGAAGAACGTCTCGTGGGCCTGTTCATCGAGGGCCATGCGCGCCCGCGCCAAGTGATTGCGAAACGGCACCGCCGGCGCCACGAGCTCAGTCTGCCCTTGCAGCCAGGCCTGGATTTCCCGGCGCACCACGTCCAGTGCAACGTGGTCGATGATCATGTGATGGAACAGCAGCAGCGCGACGATCCGTCCCTGCGCCGGATCCCGCGCGTACACCAGTCGCAGCAGCGGCGCCTGTTGCAGATCGAGGCGCAAGTGACGGGCGTCGTAGCGCGCCTGCAACTGGCTGAACACATCCGTGGAGGTGTCGAGCTGCACCTCTTCGCAGACCAGCGGTGCCTGGCGCCAGACCACTTGCACCGGCTCGTCCAGGCGTTCCCAGACAAACGAGGTACGCAGAATGTCGTGACGGTCGATCACCCATTGCAACGCCTGGGCAAATGCGTCGAGGCGCTGGTGATTGTCGAAGGTGAACTGCGCCTGTTGCACATACAGATCACCTTCGCCGGCCGCGAGGTGCAGATACAGCATGCCTTCCTGCAGCGGCGCCAGCGGATAGATGTCCTGCACATTCGCCACGCCACCCGGCACGGTGGCGACGATGCGGTCGATGGCCGGCTGATCCAGTTTCACCAGCGGCAGCATGTCCGGGATGATGCGCAGCGCCGGGCTCGACCAGTCGCCGCCGTGGCTCGCCACCAGTTCCAGCAATTGCGCCTTGTGCTTGGCGAGGCTGTCCCACAACGCGTCGTCCAGCGCGTCGTCGTTGCCCAGAATGACCAGGTCTTCATCGTCCTGTTGAAGGCGGATCGCATGGGTGGAAATAACAGCCATCAGCTCGCGAAATTGCATGGGGGTAACCTGCTGTAAATTCGGGAAAAAGGAGCGCGCAGCGGCGAATCCGTGCGGCCACGCGCAGCCCGGAAAAGCTAAAACATCGGGGCTTGGGTGTCTGACATGGGAAGCGGGGACAAGACCTGTGACCGATCAGTCATGGCCGCCGATCCGCGGGAACCGCGAATCGGCGCCGATGTCGCTCAGAGCCGGCGTTTGCGATTGAGCGTCGGTATGGTGGTTTGAGGGACTTCCACCTGCGTTGACTGCGCCGAAGTCTGAGCCGCCAGCGCAGCCAGGGTCGGCTGGCTGAACAGCGTCCGGGCATCGACGTGCAGCCCGGCCTGACGCATGCGCGCCACCAGACTGACCGCCAGCAACGAATGCCCGCCGAGTTCGAAGAAGTGGTCGTTGCGACCGACCTGCTCCAGTTGCAGCACCTCGGCCCAGATCTGCGCCAGCCTGATCTCGACCTCCCCTTCGGGCGCCTCGTAACGACGACTGAGCACCGCTTCTGCCCCCGGTGCCGGCAAGGCCTTGCGATCGACCTTGTCGTTGGGGGTCAGGGGCAACGCATCGAGCTTCACGTAAGCGCCCGGCGCCATGTACTCCGGCAAGCGCTCCAGCACATGGGCGCGCAAGGTTTCGATGCGCGGCGCGTCGAAGCCTTCACGCACGGTGAAATACGCCACCAGCCGCTCATCCCGCACCAGCACCACCGCTTCACGCACCGCTGGATGCTCGATCAGCCGCGCTTCGATTTCCCCCGGTTCCAGACGCAGGCCACGCAGCTTGACCTGGAAGTCGTTGCGCCCAAGGAATTCGAGATTGCCATCCGCTCGGTAGCGCACCAGATCGCCGGTGCGGTACAGGCGATCACCGGCCACGAACGGGCTGTCGATGAAGCGCTCGGCCTGCATGTCCGACAACCCCAGATACCCCCGCGCGACCCCGACCCCGCCGATGTGCAGGTGACCGCTGACGCCGAATGGCACCGGTTGATCGTGGGCGTCCAGCACATAGAGCCGGGTGTTGCTCAGGGCCTTGCCGATCGGCACTACGGCCTCTGGTACCGATTGATCGGGTTCAAGCGTCCAGCCGGTGCTGTCGACCGTGGTTTCGGTCGGGCCGTAGACGTTATGCAGACGCACCCATGGCAGGCGCTCGCGGACACGCCGGGCCAGTGCGGCGGTCAGTTCGCCGCCACCGTTGAGCACGTCGGTCAGGCTGGTGCACTGGCTGACATCGTCCTGTTCGATGAACTGTTGCAGCAGCGCTGGTACGAACTTGACCACGGTGATCTGTCGTTCACGAATCACCTGGGTCACATACGCCGAATCGCGGTTGCCGTCGGGACGCGCCAGCACCAGCCGCAGGCCGGAACACAGCGGCCAGAAGATCTCCCACACCGAACTGTCGAAGCTGAACGGCGCCTTCTGCAACAGCGCGCCGTGCTCGGTCGGCGGGCTGATCTGCGAGCCCCAGTGCACCATGTTGCAGGCGCTTCGGTGCTCGATCATCACGCCCTTCGGCGTGCCGGTGGAGCCGGAGGTGTAGATCATGTAGGCCAGGTTCGCAGCGCTCAACCCCGGTACGTGCAGGTTATCGGCCGACGCGTCCTGCCAAGTGCAACGGTCGAAATCGATGACCGGCACGCCCGGATCGCCCAGCAGATGGCGGGTGGCTTCGTGCACCAGCACCGCCACCGGCGCGCTGTCCTGCAACATGTAATGCAGGCGTTCCAGCGGATAGTCCGGGTCCAGCGGCACATACGCACCGCCGGCCTTGAGAATGCCGAGCAGGCCGATCACCAGGTCCTGGCTGCGCTCGACACAGATCGCCACCCGAGAATCGGGCTGCACACCCTGCTCGCGCAGATGATGCGCCAAGCGGTTGGCCTGTTCGTTCAATTGGCGATACGTCAGCTGTTTATCCCCGGCCTGCAAGGCAATGGCGTCGGGTCTGCGTTGCGCCTGCTGTTCGAACAGCACCTGAAGCGGCTGATCGAGCGGGCAATCGACTTCGCTGGCATTGAACCCGACCAGCAGCTGCTCAAGCTCCGCCGCCGGCAGAATCGGCAAGCGATTCAGCGGTTGTTGTGGTGTCTGCTCCAGGGCATCCACCAGCGTCTGCAACGCAGTCTGCACATAGTCGCCGATGCGCTGGGCGCCGATGCTGATCAGGGTCCGCGTGGTGATCTGCAAGGCACTGCCCAGATCATCGACACTCAAGGTCATCGGGTAGTTGGTGCGTTCTTCGTTCTCCAGGGTCTGGATGCCTTGCCAGGCTTGGTCCGACGCCGCTTCCTGCGCCTCAAGGTCAGTATGTCGATAGTTGAGCAACGCACTGAACAGCGGTGCCGGTGACGCGACCCCGCTGCAACGCTGGGCCAGCGCCAGTGACGCATGTTCGTGCCCGAGCAAGTCGGTCAGTCGGGCGTGGGTGAGCAGCACCGCATCGCGCGCGCCCCGGTCCATGTCCACCCGCAATGGCAAGGTGTTGATGAACACCCCCAGCGCGCGGTCCGCGCCTTCACCGCCCTGCATACGGCCCATAAACACTGTGCCGAACACCACATGTTCCTGCCCCGACGTCGCCGCCAGCACCTGCGCCCAGGCCAGGTGAATCAGGCTGGCCACGCTGACGCCTGCCTGCCGCGCCTGAAGGCGCAAGCGCCGGTCCAGTTCAGGCGCAAGCGTTCGCACGGCTTCGTCGATGCCGCGACCGTCGCCTTGCACGTCCTGCAAACTGAACGGCAACGTCGGCTCGTCGATGTCGGCGAGCATCTCGCGGAAAAACGCTTCGTGTTCTTGCTCGCTGACGCCCAGTCGTGTCTGCGCCACGTAATTGCGGTACGGCACCGCCGGCGGCAACGGTTCGCCCTGCCCCAACAGGTTGGCGCGCATTTCATGACGCAAGACTTCCAGCGCGATGTGATCCAGCGCCAAGTGGTGGAACAACAGAATCGCCACGATCCGCCCGTGGGCCGGGTCGCGGGCATACATCAGCCGGATCAGCGGCGCCTGACTGACGTCGATGCGATAACGACGGGCATCGAAACGCTCATGCAGTTGCGCGAGGACATCGCCCTCGGCCGGATCGAGGGTGATTTCCTGCACCGGCAGATCGGCTTCGCGCCAGACCACCTGCACCGGAGTGGTCAAACCTTCCCAGACCACCGCGGTGCGCAGGATATCGTGCCGCGCCATGACCTGACGCAACGCGGCCGCATAGGCCTCGACCCGCTCGACGCTGTCGAACGCCAGCTGCGATTGCAGCAGGTACGGATCACCCTGCGCGGCGGTGATGTGGTGATAAAGGATGCCTTCCTGCAACGGCGCCAGCGGATAAATGTCCTGCACGTTGGCAGCCCCACCCGGCACCGTGGCGATGATCCGGTCGAGAGTGGTCTGATCCAGTTCTACCAACGGCAACAGGTCCGGCGTGATTTGCGTGCAGCCCGGCGGAATGCGGTTGGCCGGCACTTCGACCTCTCGGCCAGTGCCCACCGACGCGGCCAGTGCCGCCAAAGTCGGCTGGCCGAACAACACCCGCACATCGCTGCTCATGCCGAGCTGACGCATGCGCTCGATCAGGTTGACCGCCAGCAACGAATGCCCGCCCAGCTCGAAGAAGTGATCGTGACGCCCGACCTTTTCGACTTGCAGCACCTCGGCCCAGATCTGCGCCAGGAGGATTTCGACATCGCCTTGCGGGGCTTCATATTCGCGGCGGATCAACGCCTCAGGTCCCGGTGCCGGCAACGCCTGGCGATCCAGCTTGCCGTTGGCCGTCAGGGGCAGCACCGCCAGGCGCACGTAGGCCGAAGGCAGCATCGCACTCGGCAGACGGGTTTGCAGATGGGCATGCAGTTGCGTGATGTCCAGCGGCTGGCGTTCGGTGAACCAGGCCAGTAACTGCCCGTCGCGCACCTGCACCACCGCATCGCGCACCGATTCATGGCTGCTCAACGCGGCTTCGATTTCACCGGGCTCGATGCGCACGCCACGGATTTTCACCTGATCGTCGTTGCGGCCCAGGTATTCGATGTTGCCGTCCGGGCGCCAGCGCGCGAGGTCGCCGGTGCGGTACATCCGCGCGTTTGGCTGGTTGCTGAATGGATCGTCGAGAAAGCGCTCGGCAGTCAACTCCGGACGGTTGAAGTAACCCCGCGCCACCCCGGCGCCACCGACGTACAACTCACCGGCCACACCAATCGGCACCGGACGCTGTCGGTCATCCAGCAGATAGGTCGTGGCATTGCTCACGGGTTTGCCGATGTGCAGCGTCCGACCCGGTTCGATTCGACCCGAGGTGGCGACCACCGTCGCTTCGGTCGGGCCATAGTTGTTGATCACCGCGAACGTCTGCTCGCGATTGAACTGGCGCAGGCGATCACCGCCGATCAGCAGCGTGCGCAGGGTCGGGTGTTCAAGGTGGCGACTGAACGCGTATTCGGCAATCGGGGTCGGCAGGAAACTCACGTCCAGCGGTTGCGCACGCCACCAGTCGAGCAGCGCGTCGATGTCTTCGCCCCCGTCGCGGGACGGCGCCAGGTGCAGGGTCGCACCGGCACACAGCGCGGGCCAGACTTCCCAGGCCATGGCGTCGAAACCGAAGCCGGCGAGGCTCGAGGTGTGGCGACCGGTGCACAGATCGAAGGCTGAGCAGTGCCAGTCGACCAGATTCGACAGGGTCTGATGTTCGACCATCACGCCTTTGGGCTGGCCGGTGGAACCGGAGGTGTAGATCACGTAGGCCAGATGCGCGGTGGCCAGGCCCGAGACCTCGGGGTTGAGATCGTTGACCGGCCAGATGCGCGCGTCAATGTCGATCACTGGCACATTCAGCACCGGCAGCCGTTCGCGCAGATCGCGCTGGGTCAAGACGACGACCGGAGCGCTGTCGCGCAATAAATAGCTCAAGCGCTCCGCAGGATGGGCCGGATCAACCGGCACGTAACCGGCGCCGGATTTGAGGATCGCCAGCAGCGCGACCAGCGTGTCCAGCCCTCGGCGGGCAACCAGCGCCACGCGGTCATCGGGCCGTACACCGAGCCCGATCAAGTGATGGGCCAGGGCGTTGGCCTTTCGGTTCAGCTCGGCATAGGTCAGCCGTTGTCCCTGAAACTCTGCGGCCACCGCCTCTGGCCGCGCCGCCGCTTGCGCTTCGATGCGCTGATGGATGGTCAACTCGTTGGGGTAATCCGCGCGCGTGTCATTCCACTGCTGCAGCAACGCCGATTCGACTGGCAGGCTCAGATTGAAATCATCCAGCGCCAGGTCAACATTCTCCAGGCCCTGTTCCAGCACCAGCAACAGGCGCCCGGACAGCGCTTCGATCTCCTCGGCGCCAAAATAGGCTTCGTTGTACACCATGTACAAACTGTCTTTGTCGTTGTTGAGGGTGCTGAGCAAATGCACCGCCAGCGGCGTGCCCTCCTCGTGGTTTGAGACCTTGATGACCCGCGCCTGAGCCTCGCCGTAGCGGTACTCGTGAACATCCTGCTCGTAGGACACCGTCAGTTCGAACAGTTGGGAGCGATCCTCGCGCAGCAGGCCCAATGCACGATTCATTTCGCTCAGCGGAAAACGCTGATGACGGAAATCGCGCTTCAATTCGTCGCGGATCGCCGTGATCAACTGACCGAACGACAGTTCCCGGCCAAAACCCATCCGCACTGCGCTGACCTGAGTGAACAGCCCGAGCGTGGACTTGAACCGGGCACCGGAACGGTTGAGCAGCGGCACGCCCACCACCCATTCGTCACGCTGGGCGGTGCGACTGAAATACACGTGCAAGGCTGCCAGCAACACATGGAACGCCGAGCCGCCGTATTCGCGGGCCACGTGTTTCATGCGTTCGTGCAGTCGTGCGGGAAAGGCGTGGGAGAAAATCCGGGTCGGGGCCGGGGCACCGGCAAAGCGTTCCTGATATCGGGGCAGCAATAACGGCTCGGGAAGGTCGCGGTACTTGTCCAGCCAGTACGTCCGGTCGTGGGTATAACGGGCCGACTGGTGATAGCGCGCATCGTCATGGATGAAATCAACATAGGACGGTGCCGAGTCCGGCGGCTGTTGCCCAAGCGCCAACGCGTTATAGATCTCGTCCAGCGACTTGAGCATCTCGCCGAAACCCCAGCCGTCGACGATCAGGTGATGGGCGAGGATCGACAGCCAATGATGATCGGCATCGAGACGGATCAGAAGAAACCGGAACAACGGCCCGCCGTCCAGCGTGAACGGCTGCTCGATGCGCTCCTGAATCAGCCTGCGTGCCGAAGACTGTGGATCGGGCTGCGTGCAAACGTCATGGATCGGCATCGGGGCCGGCAAGGACTGCGCAAAGCGCTGCAGGGGCAAGCCGTGCTGGCCGGCGCCCGGCAACAGAATCGTGCGCATGGCGTCGTGCCGGGCCACGAGACCTTCCAGAGCCGCCTGCATCAGCGCCGGATCCAGTGGGCCGGTCAGCTCGACGTAGCCGCCGATGTTGTACAGCGGTGAATCCCCCTGACGCAGTTGATCGAGCCAGATGTCGCTCTGGGCGGCAGTCAGCGGGAAGGCCTCGGAAATCGCGGACAGACCGTCCGCCGCATCGGCAGCAAATTGGTTCATAAGATCCGTCTCATGTGATTTGGCGCGTATTCAAGCATCGGCCCCGAAACCCGCATGACACGTGAAACCCGGACAACTCCCCCCTCTTTGCCCTGCCCTGCGGGCTGACAGGCCTCGACTGGCCGGCCATCCCACCAAAAGTTCGGAAAGAAATGACTGAAAATCCTGTAGGACAATCGCCATCCACCTGCGCTGACTACGACTTCGCAATGCTGGGAAACGGCGCTCTGAACCCCGGTTTTCGGGGTTTCCGCTAGACCGTACAGTCACGTCCTACAGGCTTGTCACCCTAGGACTGACAGAAACGTGGCGCCATTAATCCGGAAATAGTGGCACTTTGTGTCCCCGTTTTCCCCTACAGACGTAGGACAAATGCATAGGCTTAAATCCCGCTCCAGATCGATTTCAAGGAGAAATGATTGGGTGGCGGCTTCACAGGTGCATGCACGGCAGACGATTCGGCAATGGCTTTAAATCAAGGATGACAAGGATATGAATCTGACCGGCAGTCTTCGCAACATGGACAACCCGCACTTCTATTGGCAGCTGGGCGAGTTGATCGCCAGCACGGGGAACGAGCGTTTCGCCACGAACATGTTTCAGTTGGTCGACACCCTGGTGCCGGTCAACCGGGTGGATCTCAGCGAATGGACACTCGACGAGCGCGAGGCCAGCGTGGTCGAGATCAAGGCATTGGGCAGCGCCGGTTTGCCGGATACCTTCCCGCCCCCGGATCCCCTGCAATGCCAGGACGATCATCCGCTGTTGCAGAAGATGATCGAGATGAATGACTCGCTGCTGATTCAACTCAAAGCTTCGCTGCAGCAACGACACCCGCACCGCAGCGTCCATCAGTGCAATCTGGTGTCACGCACCTCCAACCGCCGCTGTGTCATCTCGTTCTGTCGCCCTCACACGCACCGGGTGTTTTCCCTGCCGGAACTGTCGTTTCTCAAAAGCCTGTCCGACACCCTGCTGCCGTTGATCGAGCGTCACGCGCAGATCCGTCGGCAAATCGTCGCCCGACAACCGCGCCCGCTCCAGGCCGATCAGGAGCAGACACCGTTGCAACAGGTGTTCGACGAACGCCTGGCGCTGGGCGACATCACCCTGTCAGTGCGCGAGAAGGAAGTCTGCCTGGGCTTGCTGACCGGCGGCACCGTGCCGCAGATGGCCGAGCGGTTGCGGGTCAAGAACAGCTCGGTCGAGACCTACCTCAAGCGCGCGGCCGCCAAGCTCGGGGTCAGTGGTCGTCACGGTCTGGCGAAATGGATGGCCGGGGCCTGATCCGGCGTTTCTCTCATCATGGGCGCCCGGCGCCCGCTCTCATTCGTGAACGAGGCTGTTTGATGTCCAGGTTGCCGATCTCCCTGCTGTCCATGGCGTTGCTGATGGGCGGCTGCTCGCTGATTCCCGACTACCAGCAGCCCGCGTCGCCCAGTGCGGCGCAGTATCCAAAAGGCCCCGCCTACCCTGCGCCAACCCAGGCCACCAGCGCGGTCGAGGACTGGCGCGGATTGTTCAATGACCCGGCGTTGCAACAGTTGATTGAGAGCGCGCTGGTCAATAACCGCGACTTGCGGGTCGCCGCGCTGAACGTCGAGGCGTTCCAGGCGAAGTACCGCATTCAGCGCGCCGATCTGCTGCCGGCGGTCTCGGCCAATGCCAACGAACTGCGCCAGCGGGTGCCGGCGAGCGTGACCAAAACCAAAGCGGCGATCACGTCGACCTACTCCGCCAACCTTGGCATCAGCGCCTACGAACTGGATTTCTTCGGCCGGGTGCGCAGCCTCAGCGATCAGGCGTTGATGAGCTGGCTGGCCACCGAAGAAGCCCGGCGCAGTGCGCAACTGAGCCTGGTGGCCAACGTCGCCAATGCCTACCTGACCTGGCGCGCCGACCAGGAGTTGCTGGCCCTGGCCCGAGAAACCCTCGCTGCCGACGAGAAAAGCCTGCGTCTGACCACGCGCAACCGCGAGGCCGGCAAGTCCTCGGCGCTGGATCAGATCCAGGCGCAGACCAGCGTCGACAGCACCCGCGCCAGCCTCGCCCGCTATCAACGCCAGGTCGCCCAGGACTTGAACAGCCTGACACTGCTGGTCGGCGCGCCGGTTCCTGAAACTCTGCCGGCACGTCCGCTGGACAGTGATCTGGTGGCGCAAGTGCCGGCCGGGTTGCCGTCGGACCTGTTGCAGCGCCGGCCGGACATTCTCCAGGCCGAATACAAGCTCAAGGCGGCCAATGCCAACATCGGCGCGGCCCGGGCGGCGTTCTTTCCCAGTGTCAGCCTGACCGCCAACGCCGGCACTTCCAGTCGCGACCTGTCGGGGCTGTTCAAGGGCGGCTCCGGCGCCTGGACGTTCCAGCCGCAGATCAGCCTGCCGATCTTCAACGCCGGCAGCCTGCGCGCCAGTCTGGATTACGCGAAATTGCAGAAGGACATCAGCGTCGCCGAGTACGAAAAGACCATTCAGACCGCCTTCCAGGAAGTGTCCGACGGACTCGCGGCGCGCCAGACCTACCAGCAACAACTCCAGGCCCAGCGTGATCTGGTGCAGGCGACCCAGGACTATTACGACATGGCGCAGCACCGCTATCAGACCGGCGTCGACAGCAGCCTGACGTTCCTCGATGCCCAGCGTTCGCTGTTCAGCTCCCAGCAAGGCTTGATCACTGACCGATTGGCGCAACTGGTGGCGCAAGTGAACCTGTACACCGCGCTGGGCGGCAGCTGGAGTCCGGTTGAATCGTCTCCGCAATAACCGCAGGTCATTTTTTCTTACACCTTTTGTCGCCCGATCCGACATTGGTTGGTGATCAAAAACCGACCTGGCGGTTCATTTTGGTATCATGCGCCGCTTTTACGGTTAACCCCCCGCCTGTCTTGCTGACCGGCGGGCTGCAAAGGGCGGTATTAGATGACGGCTTTGTTGACTCGCCGCAAGGTGCTTGCGGGAATGGGCGTGCTCGGTCTGGGCCTGCTCGCCGGCTGCGACACCCGTGGCCAACTGTCGTACAAGTACGGCAAGGATCTGAGTGACAAGATCCTCGGACGCACCTTCAAGCTCAAGGACACTGAAGGCAACACCGTGACGCTGTCGAGCTTTCGCGGCCTGATGCCGATGATCTTCTTCGGTTTCACCCAGTGCCCGGCCGTCTGCCCGACGACACTGGCCCGCGCGGCAAAAATCAAGAAGCTGATGGGCAAGGATGGCGACATCCTGCAAGTGGTGTTCATCACCCTCGACCCGGAACGCGACACGCCGCAAATCCTCGACGCCTACGTCAAGACCTTCGACCCGAGCTTCGTCGCCCTGTACGGCACCCTTGAGGAAACCAAGGCCACCGCCAAGGAATTCGACGTCTTCTACGAAAAAGTCCCTGCCGGCGACACCTACACCCTGTCGCACACGTCTACCAGTTATGTCTACGACACCCGCGGCAACCTGCGCGTGGGTCTGTCCCAATCGCTTTCTGCACAAGAGTGTACGGAAGACTTGCTTACCGTCATGGAGGTCTGCTGATGAACCCTTTTCTGAACAACATCAAACGTGCTGCTCTGGGCCTGTCCCTGCTGGGCCTGGCTTTCCAGGTTTCGGCGCAGACCAAGGTCGATGACGCCTGGGTCCGTGCAACCGTGCCAAACCAGTCGGCCAGCGGCGCGTTCATGACCGTCACCGCCGACAGCGACAGCAAGCTGCTCAGCGTTGCATCGCCGGTGGCCAAAGATGTGCAGATTCACGAAATGACCATGAAGAACGACGTCATGAGCATGGGCCCGGTCAACTCGGTCGACCTGCCGGCCGGCAAGGCTGTGAAGTTCGATCCGAACGGCTACCACGTGATGCTGATGGGCCTGAACGGTCAACTGAAGGAAGGCGACAACGTGCCGCTGACCCTGACCGTCGAAAACGCCAAGGGCGAGAAACAAGCCATCGAAGTCCAGGCGCCGGTGCGCTCGCTGACCAACATGGAAGGCCACGATCACAGCAAGATGCATTGATCGCTGTCTGACAGATTTAGGGCTTCAAAAAACAAACGGGGCGGCATGATCGACGATCATGCCGCCCCGTTTGCATCTGGATGTCAGACCAGTTTCAACTCGACTTCGATATTGTTGCGCGTGGCCTTGGAGTACGGGCACACCTGATGCGCCGCATCCACCAGTTGCTGCGCCGCGCCGCGTTCCATGCCCGGCAGGCTCACATTGAGACGTGCCTGCAACAGATACCCTCCCGAGTTGGTGCCCAGGTCTACTTCGGCATCCACCGCCAGGTCCGCTGGCAGGCTGATTTTCTGTTGCCCCGCCACCGCTTTCATCGCGCCGATGAAGCACGCCGACCAGCCGGCGGCGAACAGTTGTTCCGGATTGGTCCCACCGCCGTTGGTGCCGGGGGACGATAGCTTCACATCGAGAATCCCGTCGGAACTGCGCGACGCCCCGTCACGTCCGCCGGTGGTGTGGGTCTTTGCGGTGTAGAGGACTTTTTCGATCTGGCTCATGGCGATCTCCTGAATGAATAACAGCAGATTGTTCACTCGGCGCCTCCCGTCGCAGCCTTGAGGTGCGCCAACCCGTTTCACACAGCCCTCTCACTATAGACGCGGGTTTATTGCTCACCCGGGCAACGGACGTGCGGGCAACCGCCTTCGTTATCCGGCCAATGAATGCAGAGAAGTGATCGGGCACGACCCTTATGGAAAGCATGCTTTACATCGGAAATATCTTAAGCGACTATGTAAAGCGTCTTTTACATAGGAGTTTGGACATGAACCGATTCAACCGAGAGATGGCTGCGGCAATGGTCCTGTACGCAGTGGTGCTGCTGGCATCGCAATCCGCGCTGATTTATCTGGCGCATGCCAACGCTTACCTGCGCGGCGTCATTGTGCTGATACCCATGATTCCGGTCGGCTTGTTCTGCTGGACGGTCGTACGCGACATGCGACGTCTCGACGAAATGTACCTGCGTATCCAGTTCGAAGCCCTCGGCTTTGCATTCGCCGCATCGGCCCTGCTGACCTTCACTTACGGTTTTCTGGAAACGGTGGGCGCCCCGCATATCCCGTGGTTGTGGGTCTGGCCGGTGATGGGCGCGATGTGGATGATCGGCCTGCGCATCGCCCGGCGCCGCTACCAATGAAGAACCGCCTCAAGGAACTGCGCGCCGAGCGCAAATGGTCACAGGTGGATCTGGCCGAACGTCTGAACGTTTCGCGCCAGACCATCAATGCGATTGAAAACGAACGCTACGACCCGAGCCTGCCTTTGGCGTTCCAGATTGCCCGGGCGTTCGAGATGCCGATTGAGAGCATCTTTGATGACTCGGTGAGTTGATACGAAAAGTCCGCCCGTCAGCACAGGCTGCCGGGCGGACTGTTCACAAATGACGACTGTTCAACTCCCCGCCCCGCCATGCGCCTCTTCAAAGAAATAATCCTTCCAGCTGTCCGCCTTGTTTTTCAGCACACCCAGCTCCTGCAACTTCTCTGCATATATGTAGGTGCGTTGCGGTACCACGGTGAAATCGATTTCCGGATCGGTAACGATTTTCTCCACCAGCGCCAACGGCAACTTCGACTGTTCAACACGAATGTAAGCTTGTGCGGCCGCAGGCTTGTCGGCCTTGATGATCTGCTCGGCCTCGACCAGTGCGTCGTAGAACGCCCTGTAGGTTTTCGGGTTTTCGTCGTGAAATTTTTCCGTGGTGTACAGCACGTTGAATGTGGCCTGGCCGCCGAGCACATCGTAGGAACTCAGCACTTTATGCACGTTGGGATTCTGCAACGCCTGGTACTGGAATGGCGGACTGGAGAAATGTGCGTTGATTTCCGAGCCGCCGGCGATCAACGCGGCCGTGGCATCCGGGTGCGGCAGGCTGACGGAGATGTCGTCGAATTTCTTGTATTGGTCATTACCGAATTCTTTGGCCGTTTCGATCTGCAGCGTGCGGGACTGGAAACCCACGCCCGCCGCCGGCACGGCGATGCGATCCTTGTCGCTGAAGTCCTTGAGGGTTTTCACGTTCGGGTTATTGGTCAGCAGGTAGTTGGGCATCGAGCCCAGCGAAGCGATGGCCTTGACGTTCTGTTTGCCCTTGGTGCGATCCCACACAGTGAGCATCGGTGGCACGCCGGCCGAGACCACATCCAGCGATCCGGTCAGCAGCGCTTCGTTCATGGCGGTAGCGCCGGAAATGCTGTTCCAGTCGACCTTGATGTCCAGCCCCTGAGCCTTGCCGTGCTTCTCGATCAGGTGCTGATCGCGCACCACATCCAGAATCAGATAACCGATACCGAATTGCTGGGCGATGCTGATCTTGCCTTCGGCTTGAGCAGTGTTGCCGAGCAGAGCGCCAGCCAACGAAGCCGCCAGCAGCGTCAGTGCAGAACGTTTGAACGGTAGGGCCATGACAACCTCGCAGTGATTTTCTGGGAAATCTGTGAGGCGGGACTCTATCGCTATAAAAAACGAAATTTAAATACCGTTATCGCATATTGATATCATCTGAAAATCAGGCTTCCAGAAAAGCCTGCAAGTCCGCTCCCAAGCCATCGAACACCGCTGAAACCCGTTGAACCCGGCGCATGTCCTGATGCATTGCAATCCACACATCCACCGTAAAGTCCACCTGACCGGGCAGGACTCGCACCAGTCCATGTCGCTGGGCCAGTTGCCCAAAACTCACGCCAATCCCCAGACCCGCGCGCAACGCCGCCCATTGCGCCAGATGATCATCGGTGCGGATGGCCGTGTGCTCTGCCGAACAATCGAAGCCGCGCGCACATAGAAACTCGATCTCGCCCCCATGACGATCCGGGCCGATCAGCGGAAACCGGCGCAAGTCCTCAACCGTTTCAGGCACGCCCTGCTCCGCCAGCAATTCGGGTGTGACGTAGAGGCCCACGTGCAGATCGCCGACCTTGCGCGCCACCACCGAAGCTTCGGTCGGACGGCGGATGCGCACGGCTACGTCGGCCTCCTGCTGTGAGAGGGTTTGCAGACGATTCGACACGTTCAATTCCAGCGCCAATTGCGGGTGTTGCTGACGCAGGCGGCGCAACATCGGCGGCAGGATCTCGACGCCCAACAGCTTGCCGGCGGTCAGGCGCACGGTGCCGCTGGTTTGCGCCACGTCAGCGGAAGCGGCGCGGTTGAAAGCATTGGCGGCCAGGGCCATGGCTTCGACGTGACCGATCAACTCCCTGGCAGTCTCGGTCGGCAACAGCCCCGAGGGTGATCGAATGAACAGGCTGACGCCGACACTCTGCTCCAGCGCCTCGATCCGCCGCCGTGCCGTGGCCTGGGCAATGCCCAGCAAGCGCGCGGCGCCCGACAGACTGCCGGTGCGCAGTACCGCGAGAAAGGCGCGCTGGGTTTCCCAATGAAGTTGTGGAGCGTTCATACATTTCCTGTGAGCGGTTGGGCAGTTTTGGCCGATGTTCATTCACCGGGGTCTGCGGCATGCTGCGCGAGCATACCGCACGGGCCTTGCGCCCGGCATCGAACCCGCAGTTGAAGGAGCCTTGCCCATGACACTCACCGGCCAATGTCGCTGCAGTGCCGTCCGTTATCAGTTGAACACCGAAGTGCCGCCGGCCATCTACGCCTGCCATTGCACGGATTGCCAGACCTGGAGCGGCAGTGCCTTTGCACTGCATGCCCTGCTGCCCACCGACGCCCTGACGCTGACCGGACCGTTGGCCACTTATGCCTACGATCTCAATGGGCAACACGCCGAACATCAGCTGTGCAGTGTCTGCCATACGCGTCTGTGCAACACCACCACGGCCGCACCGGGGATGAGCGTTCTGCGCGCCGGCACGCTCGATGAAAGCCGCTCACTGCAACCGATGGCACACATCTGGGTCAGTCACAAACAACCCTGGCTGACGCTGCCCGAGGGGCTGCCAAGCTGGCCGCAAAGCCCGACCCCGCAGGCCTTCGGCGAAGCCCTCATGGCGTACGCTGGTTGAACCAGGTTCTGAGCCCGTCGGCGTTCGACGACAAGCGTTTCGCGGTGTCCACAAACGGCGTGACGATCAGGCTGTACACCGTCAGATAACGTGTGCGGTCTTGCTCGCCCGTGCCGAAGCGCAAGACTTCGGGTTTTGAAGTGGTGACGTACAACGTGCCGAACATCCAGTCCCACAGCGACAGGTTGATCGCGAAGTTCTTGTTGAAATGTCGCGGTGCGTCGCTGTGGTGGATCTGGTGCTGGGCCGGGCTGTTGAGCACGTGTTCGACCTTCGGCCCGAACGACAGCCAGACATGGCTGTGCCGCAGATTGGCCCCCAGGCTGTTGATGATCAGTGCCAGCCAGGTCACGCCGAACAGCGTGTAGCGGCTGACCTCCCCGCCACAGGCATACCAGACCACGCCGGCAAAAGCGCCAAGGCCGGCGGTGATGACGACTCGTTCGAAGATCGATTCGACGATGTGAATGCGGCTGGCGGTGGCCGGCACCAGCACCGGTGCCGAATGATGGACCTTATGAAATTCCCACAGAAAACGGGAATGAAAGGCGCGGTGAATCCAGTAGTGCAGGAAGTCCCTGAACACAAATACGCCGAGGCCGTACAACAACGCGATCGACGGATGATCCGAGACTTGCTCGCGGGCGCCCCAGAGTCGGGTGAAAAACTGCACGTAGTCGCCTGAGCGCAGGATATGCGGATCGACCAGCGCCACGACCGGCAACACCAGCGCGACCCGCAGAATGCCCTTGATGAAATAGTAGCGATAATCCAGCCACGCCGAGCGATGCCCATGCACGCGACCGCCGCCAAGGAACTGCCAGAAGGTGGGGGCCTCGGTCAGGCCTCGGGATTTTCTGTAGCGGAACAGACCATAGGCCACGCAATAGGACGTGAAGATAAACGCCACGCCAATGCGACCGTTCAGATCGAACAGGCTGAAGAACTGCTCGGCGACCGGTTCAATCAGCAGTCGGTGCAGATAAGCGTTGAGTTGCGTGAGGACATCCACGGAGGCTGGTCTCCATCAGAGGTCGGGCATTGTAAATCGCAACGTTTCGCAAATGCAGCTGAAAGGGATCAAAGGCGTAATAAACAGCCTGAAACAATTAATCCCCTGCTCCGGTACGCCGGAAAAAGCCTTCCGCCACCCCTGACATGAACGCAGGTCTGGGCCTCAGGCATTTCGCCGTGATCGCACAGCCGTTCGACAGCGGATCAGCTTCGCGTTTAAAAGGGCGATCAGACAGCCCACCCTTGGTATCATCGCGCACACTTTTATGACGGTTTGATGGCTGGAAGGTCTTTTTTGTGAGCGCTCTTTTTCAACGGCTTCGGCACCCCGACGCCCGTCTTCTCTCTCTGGTTTTTCTGGTACTGATCGTACCGGTGTGCCTGCGTGCGGCACTCGGCTGGTCGAGCCTGTTCGGCTATCTTTCCGACCTGGCCATCGGCAGCCTGCTGGTGGTCCTGCTGCATCGCCGGCCGTGGTGGCTGGGGTTGCCGGTGCTGGTGTTCTGGGGCTTGCTGGCGGTGGCGACAGCTGAACTGGTCAGCGCGGTCGGGCGCCTGCCCAATCCCCAGGACCTGCATTACCTGATCGACCCGCAATTCGTGGAGAACTCCACCGGCGGCGGTTTTGCCCATCCGGCGGTGGCCGGCGCATTGCTGCTGGCCCTGCTGCTGTGGCTGGCGACGCAGTGGGCAAACCGCGCGACTCCCGCCCCGGCCCTGCCCCGCGCGGCGTGGACGGCACCGGTGTTGCTGTTCGCCGCCCATTGGGGCGCACAGAATCTCTCGCCGAGCGACGCCGACCCATGGCGCCTGTACAACCTGCCGCATCAGTTGCTCGCCGCGCAGGTCGCCGACGCACAAATGCAGGCCGAGGAATGGCTGGAAGGTGGCAGCGACGCACCAGCGCCCTCGATGGCCGGACTCACCGACCTCGACCTGAATGGTCACTCGTTACTGGCAGCCAAAGGTCAGGCGCGCAATGTCCTGATCGTCACCGTCGAGGGCATTCCCGGCGCCTACATCCGCGCCAATCGCGAGGCGATCGGCAGCCATTATCAGGAAGACCTGATGCCCAAGCTCAGCCGCTGGGCCGAGCGCGGCATGAACACGCCGGACTACGTGCTGCACACGCACCAGACCATTCGCGGCCTGTACGCCATGCTCTGCGGCGATTACGACAAGTTGAACAACGGCACGCCCAAAGGCGTGGAAATGCTGACCCAGAACGAACGCAACCAGGCCTGCCTGCCGGCCCAGTTGCGCCAGAACGGCTTCAGCACTCACTACCTGCAAGGCGCCGGCCTGCGCTTCATGGCCAAAGACAAGATCATGCCGCACATCGGCTTCGATGCGACCCATGGCCTTGAGTGGTTCACCAACGCCAACTACCTGGAATTCCCGTGGGGCAAGGACGACAAGGCCTTCTTCGAGGGCGCGCTGGGTTACGTCGGCCAACTGAAGAAACAGAAAAAACCATGGATGCTGACCCTGCTGACCGTCGGCACCCATCAGCCCTACTCCGCGCCGGATGAATACCTGCAACGCTACGACACGCCGAAGCAGGCAGCCGTCGGCTATCTGGACGACGCCCTGGACCAGTTCCTCAGCGGCCTCGAACGTCAGGGCGTGTTGAAAGACACGCTGGTGGTGATCACGTCGGACGAATCCCATGGCATCGATGGCGTGCGCCTGGCGTCGTCCTGGGGATTCAACCTGACCCTGGCGCCGGAACAGGCCCAGTTGCCCTACCTGAACGCAGGGGTCTACGGACATGTCGATTTGAGCGCATCGATTCTCGACTACTTTGACCTGCCGGTCCCGGCAGCACTCAGTGGCCGCTCGCTGTTTCGCGACTACGATACCGGTCGCGAAATCATGTCGTTCACCAACGGCAAGCTGCGCTACCACGACGGCCACGGCATCCTGACCGAGTGCGACATGCCGCGACGTTGCCGCGCTTACGCCAGCGAAGGTTTCATCGCCGAAAGCGCCACGTTCAAGGGCAATGCCAGCGGCCAGAATGCCCGGCAGATTGCAGCCCGCGCCGATGCGCTGGACCTGTCGCTGCTGCGCACCCCGCTGAACCAGCGCTATCAGTTTGGCAGCGACAACATCATCCCGCTGCAAGCGCAGATCAAGGATGACTGGGCCGACAACCTGATCGGCGCGCAATACCTGGAAATGCCCAAGGGCTCGCACACCCGCGTGCGTCTGACCGTGCGCTCGATGGATCCGCAGCAGGCGGCGTACATCCAGCTCAAGGCCAAGGAGTTCGAACAGGACGTGCAACTCGGCCTGCCTTCGGAAATGGTCGCAACGGCGGACCAGCCGCTGGAAATGGATTTCAGCTTCGACAACCCGCAACCGCGCAAGGCCTTCTCGTTCCATTTGCTGGGTTATGGGCTGGGGGCGGTGGAGGTCACGGACTTCAGCGTGATCACCGAGCTGCCGGGGCAACAGGATCTGCGGGAGGAACTCCCGGAAGACGACACCGCTCAGTCGAGCTGATGTCGACGCCAGCGTCGCGCGATTCGCGGGACGCTGGCGCAAGATCGCGGGGAACGATCAGAACGTGGTGCGCAGGCCGACCTGAATGCTTCGCCCTTCTGCCGGCGCAATGTCGCGCAGGATCGAGCTGGCGTAGCGCACAGTCTGGTTGGTCAGGTTCTCGGCATTGACGAAGGCCAGCCATTTGCTCTGGCCGACATCAAAGTGATACCCCACATTCGCACCCAGCGTGGTGTAGCCATCGGTGCTGCTTTCATTGTCCGGCACCCGATGCTGAGCGCTGGCGTGCTCCACATCGATCCGCGCCTGCCAGCGATCCAGCTCCCAGAGCAGACCGGTGTTCAACCGCAGCGGCGCAATGCGCGGCAGATCCTGACCGTTGTCGAGGTTCTTGGCGCGGGTGTAGTCGCCCGACAATTCCAGCGCGAACTTGCCGTAGGCGCTCTCGCCGAGCTGCCAGCGATCCTGGGCCTCGATACCGCTGAAGCGCGCACGGACACCGGAATAGGCGTATTCGGGAATTCCGCCCGCGTCCTCTTCCCCTTCGTCATTGAGCGTACGCCCGGTGCCGAGCAAGCCGATGTAATTGGAGAAGTGGCTGTAAAACACGCCCACGCTGCCCTTGTGCGTGCCGTTGTCAAAACGCAGCGCCAGATCGCTGGAGACGGCTTTTTCCTTCGACAGGCCCGCATCTCCGACTTCATACGTACCGGTCGCGACGTGGGCGCCGTTGGCGTACAGCTCGTAGAACGTTGGCGCCCGTTCGGTGTAGCCCAGCGTGGCGGCGACCGACCAGATCGGCGTCAGTGTGTACACCGCGCCGGACGACAGGCTGCCGGCGGTGAAACTGCTGGAGCGGTCGGCATTGGCGAAACGCTCGTTGCCTTTGGCGTCCGGGTCGACCGTGGTGTGCTCCAGGCGACCACCAAGGGTGAACAGCAAGCGATCCGTGGCTTGCAGCTCTTCCAGAACGAACAGTGCACCGGCGTTGGTGTCGGTCTGCGGCACGAAGGCTTCTTCGCCCAGCGCCGAGAATTCATTGCGACTGACCTGTGCGCCGATCACTCCGTTGAACGGCCCCAATGGCTGGTGCCGAGCCTCGACCCGCGCTTCGTAGCCCTTGTTCTTGAACGTGGTACCGACCTCGCCGCCCTCGATCTCTCGGTGCTGGTAATCGGTGTAGCCGGCGTCGAACTTGACCGAGCTGAACGGGCCTTCCAGGTTGCGGATTTCCGAGGCGAACGCGTAGTGCTCCTGCTGCATGCGAATCCGCACGTCGTCTTCGGCCGGTGAGCCGTAATTGGAGTCGTAATTGCTGTACGACAGCCCCGCATAACCGTCGTCCCAAGTGTAAGACCCGCCCACCGCGCCGCCGTCCTGACGACCGTCGCTGTTGGCCAGACGATGCTTGCTGGAATCGCCATCGTCGCCCGCCCGTTCGCGGCTGCTTTTGGCGTAGCCGGGGATTTTCAGGTCATTGAACTCGCGGGCGCTGGCGTCCAGGTGCAAGGCGAACTGGCCGTTGCCGGCCTCGAGTTTCCCCGCGCTGCTGCGGGTGGTGTCGGCGCCGCCATAGCGCAGCTCGCCGGCACCGTGGATGCCGTCGATGGCTTCGGTCGGGATGCGGTTGTCGAAGGTGTTGACCACCCCGCCAATCGCGCTGCCGCCGTAGAGCAACGCGGCCGGGCCACGGACGATTTCGATGCGTTCGACGTTGACCGGGTCCAGCGGCACGGCGTGGTCGTAGGACAGCGACGAGGCGTCGAGCGCGCCGACGCCGTTACGCAAAATTCGGATGCGATCGCCGTCCTGCCCGCGAATGATCGGGCGACTGGCGCCCGGCCCGAAGTAGGACGACGACACGCCCGGCTGTTTGTTCAGGGTTTCGCCCAGGCTGCCCTTCTGCTGCAGCGTCAGCTCATCGCCGCTCAACACCGTCGAGGGCGAAGCCAGGCTCTGGCTGCCCAGCGGATTGCCGGTGATGACTTGCGGTTGCAGTTCGAGGGGTTCGGCGGCGAATGCGGGCAATGCGATCAGCAACGCAGACGCCAACAGACTTGGCTGGAAAGAGGGAAAACGGGAAGGCATTTCTAAATTCCGTAAGGCAGAAAAGTAAGGATCGATGCCACTGCCACACGGACAGGTCAGTGACATCGATCAGATGAAATCATTTTTATGTTATACAATAACATTTCCAATGACCATCACGATTCTTGCCTCAATGCTTACAACAACCGCTCAAGCACGGGTCTTCCAAAGGAGCACCCGGTCATTTCCCCCGTTTCGGTCTGCCGTCATCAATGTCGTAGGTGTGCCCGATCACGTACCTTCCCAAAGGCACCGCGCCACGACTCTGCTCGTAGTATTTCTGCCAGTAACAGGCCGTGCTCCAGATCGCTTCGGGGCAGGAAACCTTTGAAGCCAGGCCCGGCGTCAGATCAAGTTGAGCGGCGGAAAACGCCACCTCCAGCATGCACGCCGAAGGGAAACCCATGTCTTCGTGCACCGGATTGGGGGTTCGCGAAACACCCCAGGCATACGCCAGCCATTTGAGAATGTGCTCCAGGGCATCGAGGCTGTTGCGATCGATCATGAACCTTTTCAGCTTCGACACCACGTCGCGCTGATCGACCGGAAACGCCAGCAACGCCAGATTCGGCCATTCGTCCTTGTTCGACAGAAACGCCAGATCTTCCTCCACCACACCGTTGCGCTCGGTCGCGAACGGTCTGGCTGGCTGAATCAAAGGCACGTGAAAGACCTTGGCGCCTGACAAGCCGTCATCTTTGATCTTGAGCAGAAAGCAGTCGGACCAATAGGACGGCAACCGGTCATTACGCAGGGCCGACTGGGCAATGCGCACCCGCGTGGCCAGTTGATCCTTGCCCCCGGCCAGCACGAGCAAGGTGGTTTTCTTCAGATCCGGCTGGCCGAGGTCCTTGAACGCACGCTCCAGCCATCCATCGTTACTCTCACTCCGGCGGCGCTCCTGCTCGACGATCTCCGGGTTGCGTCCGCTTCCACTGCGATTTTTCAACATGGTTTTTGCCTCTTGAGTCGAACCTGTGCAAAACGTGGTCAATGCCGAGGGGTGAGACGAATCGTCTCCAGAGCGCGAGGCGACAGGTGGCCGCCATCCAGCGGGTACAAGGTGATGTTCATGTCGACACTGCCACCTCCCCGCAAAAAGTTGATCGTCAGGACGACGTTGCCTGAGTAATGGTCGACCCATTTCGTCTGGAAGCGTTTGGCGTCCAGATCCGTAACCGGTGGGTCGGCCTTGGTCGGCGGTCCATCGATCTGGCAAACCGGCGAGCTGACCACTTCAAACAGGCATTCCTGTCCGGTCTTGGTCCAGGTCGCCCTGGAGATGGTGCTGTAATGCACATCGCCACTGAGAAACACCACCGGGATGCCCGCCTCGCAGACCGTGCGCAGCACCCGAAGGATGATGCCGAACTGCGCGTAGCTCTGCAGATCCGAGTCCGCCCATTCGGAGTACCAGGGCGGTGCCTTGGAAAACAGCGTCTGTCCGGCGGCCAGTACGCCGATGGTCAGTTTGCCGGCGCGGTGATCGTTCAGCAGGTCGTTTTGCCACTGCACCAGATCGTCTTCGGTGGCCTTGCTCATCAAACCGTACCGGCCATCGTAAGCCCCGCCCGGATCGCGATCCGAACGAGTGTCGAGCAAAATCATGCGCAGCGGATCGACCTCGATTCGCTGCGCGCCCTGATGGGATGCGGGGTCACCGCCCAGTTGAAAGTCCTCATACAGATTGCGCCCGGCACTGGCGAGCATCTGCCGGCTCTGCGCGGTATAGGTGCAAGGCAGCCAGGGCGAGAAATGCGGCGCGTTGTTCCAGTATTCGTGATCGTCGGGAATGCAGGCCGTGGGCGCCAGTTGCAACAGCGGGTCCAGCCCGTTGATCTGCTTTTCCCTCGAGAGCCAGTGCTTCGCGTACTTGTCGCCCAGCATCCGCGAGAGCGCCGGTTCGTTTCCTGGAAGGTCTTCGTGCAGCGGCAAATCCAGGTACACCTGATCGCCGGCCAGCAACACCATGTCCGGGCGCGATTTGAGGCGCGATTGCAGGCTGGCGAGCGCGCCTTTGTCGTTCTTCTGGTAATAACAGGAGGCCAGCAGCATTGTGAAACCGCCGGCAAACGGTTCAGTCACCCGGGCGGGCATCTCCCGCAAGCGAACGGACGACGTTTCTCCCGCCAGGCTGACAACCACCACATGATCCCCGGGCCCCGGCGATTGCAGCTCGAAGACACCCTGATGATTGGCTGGACTGTTGCCGGAACCGGCCTGGCGCTGCTTGTCGCGCACCTCGAAGAACACCGCCGGGCCCACCGTCGCAGCCGGCGTACCGTCGATGGTGAATCGGGGAACCGGCGGATTGATTACGCCAAAGGCACCCACCCAGACCCGGAATATCCCCGGTGGGCCAATCAAAGGACGGGCAGAGAGCATCATGCGAACCTCCTGGTCATCACGTCGGGTGTCCCGAACCGCGCTGCGTCTTGCTGATATCAGCGTAGTAGCAAATCCGTCGAAGCAACCGGTAAAAGACTTTACCTATCAGGCACCAATAGTCGGCCTATTAGCTGACATTCCCAGTCGGGTCTAGCCTTACTAATCCGAAGTCGGCACGAGCCGGCCGCAGAAGACCTGATAAGGACCCGAACATGGCAAATGAATCGAAATGCCCGTTCAATCACGCCGCCGGCGGTGGCACGACGAACCGCGATTGGTGGCCGAATCAACTGAACCTGAAAATCCTGAGTCAGCACTCGCCCGCCTCCGATCCGCTGGGCCAGGACTTCGACTACGCCAAGGCTTTCAAAAGCCTGGATTTCCAGGCCCTGAAACGCGACCTGACGGCGCTGATGACCGACTCCCAGGACTGGTGGCCTGCCGACTTCGGCCACTACGGCCCGCTCTTCATCCGCATGGCCTGGCACAGCGCCGGCACCTATCGCACCGCTGACGGCCGTGGTGGCGCCGGCTCCGGCCAGCAACGCTTCGCCCCGCTCAACAGCTGGCCGGACAACGTCAGCCTCGACAAGGCCCGGCGCCTGCTGTGGCCGATCAAACAGAAATATGGCCGCAACATTTCCTGGGCCGACCTGATCGTCCTCACCGGTAACGTCGCGCTGGAATCCATGGGCTTCAAGACCTTCGGTTTCTCCGGCGGCCGGCCCGATGTGTGGGAGCCGGACGAAGACGTCTACTGGGGTTCGGAAAACAAATGGCTGGGCGGTGACACCCGTTATGGCAAACACCCCGAAGCCACGCAGGAACCAGGTGACGGCACCCTCGTCGCCGAACCCGCCGAGCACGGCCATGAACAGAGCCGCACCAACCAGGGCGAACGCAATCTGGAAAACCCGCTCGCCGCCGTGCAGATGGGCCTGATCTACGTGAACCCGGAAGGCCCCGAAGGCAATCCCGATCCGGTGGCCTCGGCCCGAGACATCCGCGAAACCTTCGCCCGCATGGCCATGAACGACGAAGAAACCGTCGCCCTGATCGCCGGCGGCCACGCCTTCGGCAAGACCCACGGTGCCGGCCCTGCCGATAACGTCGGGCCGGAACCGGAAGCCGCCGGCCTGGAAGAACAAGGCCTGGGCTGGAAAAGCACCTTCGGCACCGGTAAGGGTGGCGACACCATCACCAGCGGCCTGGAAGTGACCTGGACCACCACCCCGACCCAATGGAGCAACAACTACCTGGAAAACCTGTTCGGCTTCGAGTGGGAACTGACCAAGAGCCCGGCCGGCGCCCACCAGTGGAAACCGAAAAACGGCGCCGGGGCCGGCACCATTCCCCATGCTCATGACCCGAACAAGCGCATCGACCCGACCATGCTCACCTCCGACCTGGCCCTGCGCTTCGACCCGGCCTACGAGAAGATCTCACGGCGCTTCCTGGCCAATCCCGATCAACTGGCCGACGCCTTCGCCCGCGCCTGGTACAAGCTGATCCACCGCGATATGGGCCCGCTGTCACGCTATCTCGGCCCGGAAATGCCGCAGGAAGAGTTGCTGTGGCAAGACCCGATCCCCGAGGCCAACCATCCACTGGTCGACGACAGCGATATCAGGGCACTGAAAGGCAAAGTGCTGGCGTCGGGGCTGTCCGTTTCGGAACTGGTCTCCACCGCCTGGGCGTCCGCGTCCACCTTCCGTGGTTCGGACAAACGTGGCGGCGCCAACGGCGGACGTCTGCGTCTGGCACCGCAACGCTTCTGGCAGGCCAACCAACCCGAACAACTGGACAGGGTGCTCAAAGCCCTCGAAAGCATTCAGAACGAGTTCAACACCGGGGCGTCAGGCAAGAAAGTCTCGCTTGCGGACCTGATCGTGCTGGCCGGCAATGCCGGGGTCGAACAGGCGGCGAAAAACGCCGGCCATTCGGTCACGGTGCCCTTCTCGCCCGGCCGTACCGATGCGACTCAGGAGCAGACCGACGTCGAGTCGTTCGGCTTCCTTGAACCGCACACCGACGGCTTCCGCAACTACGCCGCCAACACTTACCGCGTACCGGCCGAAGCGTTGCTGATCGACAAGGCACAACTGCTGACGCTTTCGGCGCCGGAACTGACGGTACTGGTCGGTGGCCTGCGCGTGCTGGACACCAACGTCGGCAAGACGAAGCACGGGGTGTTCACCGACAAACCCGGCACCCTGACCAACGACTTCTTCCGCAACCTGCTGGACATGGGCGTGGAGTGGAAACCAACGTCCAAAGCGGCGGATGAGTTCGAAGGTCGCGATCGCAAGACCGGCGGCGTGAAATGGACGGCAACCCGGGTCGATCTGGTGTTCGGTTCCAACGCGGTACTGCGGGCACTGGCGGAGGTGTATGCCAGTTCCGATGCGAAGGAACAGTTCGTCAACGACTTCGTTGCCGCGTGGGCGAAAGTGATGGACCTGGATCGGTTTGATCTGCGCCAATAAGGGCTTTTTACCCACCCACAAAAACGCCGCTCATTGAGCGGCGTTTTTTATTGCCCTGAAAAGACTTCAGGCAAGGCTTTTGCTGACCACCTCGTACACATCGCTGGACAACTGACCCGACGCCAGAATCCGCTCCAGCTCCGCTTTCATCAACGCCTGACGAGCGCTGTCGTACTTGCGCCAGCGGGTCAGCGGCGCCAATTGACGCGAAGCGATCTGCGGGTTGAAGCCGTTCAGCTCGATCACCAGATCCGCGAGGAAGCGATAGCCCGAACCATCCGCCGCGTGGAAGTTGATCAGGTTCTGCCCGGCGAAGGCACCGACCAGTGCACGCACTTTGTTCGGGTTCTTGATGTTGAACGCCGGGTGCTGCATCAGGGCTTTGACCCGTGCCAGACCGCCCGGCAAGGTGCTGCCGGCCTGCACGCTGAACCACTGATCCATGACCAGCGGGTTGTCCTTGAAGTGCTCGGCGAAACTGGCCAGCGCCTTGGCCTTCTCGTCTTCGAACGGCGAGTTGACCAGCACGGCCAGCGCGGTGAGGCGCTCGGTCATGTTGTCACAGGCGTCGAACTGTTCCAGTGTTGCCGCCAGCACTTCTGGCTTGCCGCTGAGCATCAGGTACGACAGCGCGATGTTCTGCAGCGCGCGACGGGCGAAATGCTCGGCTTCGGCCACGTACGGGGTCTTTTTCGACAGCTCGCGGTTGGCCTGATAACGCTGCCACAGGGCTTCGAACAGGTTGTCCGCCAGTTGCTGACGAGCAAATTCGCGAGCGGTGTGGATCGCCTCGACATCAGCGGTTTCGCTGATTTCGGTCAGGTACGCCTCGCTTGGCAGCGAGAGCATTTCCGCGACCATCGCCTGATCCAGCGTCTGGTCAGCCAGCACAGTGCGCAGAGCGGAAATCAGACGTGGATCGAGCACCAGGCTTTCGCCCTTCTGCTGTTGGCCGATCAACTCTTGCAGCACCTGCACCGACAGTTGCTGACCGGCATCCCAGCGGTTGAAACCGTCGCTGTCGTGCTGCATCAGGAACATCAACTGGTCGCGGTTGTACGGGAAGCTCAGTTTCACCGGCGCCGAGAAACCACGCAGCAAGGACGGCAGCGGCTGTTCGGCGATGTCGACGAAGGTGAAAGTCTGCTCGGCTTCGGTTACCGAGATCACTCGGGTAGTGCCTTGGGCCGAGGCTTCACCAGCCAGACGCAGGGCGATTTCATTGCCCTTGCTGTCGAGCAGACCCAGTTCCACCGGGATCACGAACGGCAGCTTTTCAACCTTGTCCGGGGTTTCCGGGCAGCTCTGACGGAAGGTCAGGCTGTAGGTTTTCGCGGCGGCATCGTACGACTCGCTCACCGCCAGACGCGGCGTACCGGCCTGGCTGTACCAGCGCTTGAACTGGGTCAGGTCGACGCCGTTGGCATCTTCCATGGCCTTGATGAAGTCGTCGCAGGTCACGGCCTGGCCGTCATGACGTTCAAAGTACAGATCGCTGCCCTTGCGGAAGCCTTCGGCGCCCAGCAGGGTGTGGATCATGCCGACCACTTCCGAGCCCTTTTCGTACACGGTCAGGGTGTAGAAGTTGGAAATCTCGATGAAGCTGTCCGGGCGCACGGCGTGGGCCATCGGGCCGGCATCTTCGGCGAACTGGTGGGTACGCAGGTACGCCACGTCCTGAATACGCTTGACCGTGGCCGAGTTCATGTCGGAGGAGAAACCGGCGTCGCGAAACACCGTGAAGCCTTCCTTGAGTGACAGCTGGAACCAGTCGCGGCAGGTCACGCGGTTGCCCGACCAGTTGTGGAAGTATTCGTGGGCGACGATCGCCTCGACCCGCTGGTGCGCGGCGTCAGTGGCGGTTTCGGCACGGGCCAGCACGGCGCTGGAGTTGAAGATGTTGAGGCCTTTGTTCTCCATCGCGCCCATGTTGAAGTCGTTCACGGCGACGATCATGAAGATGTCCAGATCGTACTCGCGACCGTAGACCTCTTCGTCCCAGCGCATCGACTTCTTCAGGCTGTTCATGGCGTGCTGGCACTTGTCGATGTTTTCCGGCTCGACATAGATGCGCAGCGCCACGTTGCGCTCGGTCATGGTGGTGAAGATGTCTTCAACGCACCACAAGTCACCGGCCACCAGCGCGAACAGGTAGGCCGGTTTCATGAACGGGTCTTCCCAGGTCGCCCAGTGGCGGCCGTCTTCGCCGGGGCCGCTGGCGATCGGGTTGCCGTTGGACAACAGCACCGGATAGCTGTGCTGCTCGGCGACCACGGTGGTGGTGAACTTGCTCATCACGTCCGGGCGGTCGAGGTAATAGGTGATCTTGCGGAAACCTTCGGCCTCGCACTGGGTGCAGAACATCGTGCCGGACTTGTACAGGCCTTCCAGTGCGGTGTTGGTTTCCGGGTGGATCTTGACGCTGGTGTCGACCGTGAAGGTTTCGCTGGCCGGTTGCAGGGTCAGGTGGTTTTCGGTCAGTTGGTAATCGTCAGCGCTCAGTTCCTGGTCTGCCAGGGTCACCGAGAGCAACTCCAGCTGCTGGCCATCGAGCACCAGCGGCGGCAGGCCCGGGCCACGGGCCGGGTTGCGGCGCATCACCAGTTGCGCGTGGACCAGACTGTGGTCCTCGAACAACTCGAAGGTCAGGTGTGTTTCATCGATCAGGTACTCGGGCGCCTGATAGTCCTTCAGGTAAATCATCTTCGGTTGTTCGGTGCGCATGCTGAAGTCCTTATTGATGCACGGCGAGCTGATAGGCCGTGTACTTGCGAATGTTGATCACGCCGGTGTCGAAGATCAGGTACTGACCCTTGATCCCCAACAGCGTGCCTTCGGCAATCGGGTTCTTGTCCAGGTTGAAGCTGACGATCTTGGCCGGGTACTGCTCGACCGGGTAACGGATTTCCAGCGGCTCGACGTCGGTCACCGGCTGAATCGCCTGCAGACCGAAACGCTCCTGCAAGCCTTGCAGACCTTCGGCGCAGCTGTCGAACAGTTGATCGCGCACCTGCGCCAGATCCACCGCCGCTGCGTCGCCCTTGAGCAAGGCGCGCCAGTTGGTCTTGTCGGCCACCTGACTGCGGAACAGGTCTTCGACGAAACCGGACTGCTGCCGCGTGGCGACGCGCATGATCGGCAGCGCCTGACTGGCACCCTGATCGAGCCAGCGGGTCGGCAGCTGGGTGGCGCGGGTGATGCCGACCTTGATCCCCGACGAATTGGCCAGGTAGACGACGTGGTCGGTCATGCAGAACTTCTCGCCCCACTCCGGTTCCCGGCAGGTGCCGGCGTCAAAGTGGCAGCGCTCCGGACTCATGATGCACACGTCGCACTGGGCCAGTTTGGTCATGCACGGGTAGCAATAACCCTGACTGAAACTGGTCTTGGTCTTGCGCCCGCAATGGGTGCAGTGAATCGCCCCCAGATATTCCAGACGCACCGTCGTGCCGATCAACGGGTTGACCGGCACCTCGACGTCATCCAGACGAAACGCGTATTGCACGTTCGGCCCGTCCAGGCGCGCCGACATTTTGCTGATTGCACCGCGGCCAATCTCGATCAATGGATGGCGTCCGACTTGAACAGGATGTTCGGCACTTCGATCGACTTCGACGCGCACTCCTGCGGGCCCATGTAACCGGTGCGCTCTTCCTCGGGCAGGTTCTGCATTTCCCAGGCGATCATCGCCTGCAACGACAGTTCACGCTGCTCGGCGGTGAGTTTGCCGCCGTCGGACCATTTGCCGATCTCTACGGCCAGTTTCAGGCTCTGGTAGATATCCGGGGTGATGTTCTTGATCAGGTCGTTAAAAGAGGACATCAGGGTCTCCGTGCTCTTTATCCAAAAAATTCAGGCGGCCAGTTTACGGCGGTTATACAAACCGCCCAACAAACCGGTGAAGCATCCGATGAGTAACCCGCCGACGTGGGCGGCGTTGGCGATTTCGCCGAAGCCGATCATCGAGATCAGCCCGGACATGCACACCAGCAACCACACCAGCATCATCACCAGCACGCCGCGCGGCAGGCGATAGGCCGGGTTCGGCGCCAGCAACTGGAAGATCCAGCAGTGACCGAGCAACCCGTAAAGTACGCCGGACAGACCGCCGAACAGGCTCGGGCCGCTCCACGCAAATTGCGCATAGTTCGACACCAGGCTGAACAGCAACGTCAGGCCGATCAGGTTGACGCTGCCCTGACGCGACTCGATGCGCCGCCCCAGTTCCCAGTACCACATGCCGTTCATGGCCAGGTGCAGGATGCCGAAGTGGATCAGCATCGGCGTGAACAGACGCCACCACTGCCCCGCCGCCAGGCTGTCGGCCAATGGCGTGAAGTGGATGTAGTCGCCGATTACACGGAAATCGAGGAAGGTCAGCCAGCGCATCGTGTCGAGGTTGTCGCCCAGATACGTCAGCCCGCCGACCAGCAGGCTCAGCAACAGAATAAAGCCGGTGGCCTTGGCGTGTTTCAGTTGTTCGGCGAAGCTCGGACGCTTGAACGTCGGCGCTACCGGAATATCCAGTTGCTGCTCCGGGTCACCTGCCGGGAAGCGCTCGTACAGCGAGCGCACGTCATCGCTGATTTCCGACGGCACCCACAGCACTTGCTCGCCCGACTCTTCGCTGACGCGGTGAGGCACCTGCATCCGTTGCAGCAGTTTGACGAAACCGCTCAGGTCCGCCGCCAATGGCAGACGCAATACCGCTACCGCGCTCATCGCAGCACCTCCGGCCGCTCGACATCGACCCAGACAAATTTATGCGGATCGAGGCGGGTTTCCTGATCCAGACGATAGGCCACCAGTTTGCCGTAGAGCACCGCGCTGTAATCCAGGCACGCGAGGTTCGGGCGGATCGGCGCCGGTTTGCCGCTGCGCCAGTAGTGGCCGACAAACAGCAAAGGCTCATCGACGCCGTAGCGCAACAGGGAATTCTTTTCGCTGGACGTCAACGGCTTCTGCGCCACCGGTTCCGGCAAGGCGTCGGGCTGGAACACGATGTCGCCGTAGGTCTGCGGATCGTCTTCCCAGAACTTGGTGCGGAAGAACGAACGCACCAGGCCGTCGCCGCTGGTCATGGTCAGGCCATCGGGCAGGCGCATGTCGGTGCCGCGCAGCAGGCGATCGAACACGGTGCAGGCGAAACTGCCCGGCACGGCCGACGCCTGGAGGAAGTGTTCATCGATGCAGCCATCGGGGAACAGCGCGCGCAACGGCTCGATCAGGCCGGCATCCCAGCAGGCATGCACGACCCGGAAACGCCCGGCATCGACGAACAGTGGCAGTTTATAGAACCACTGCTGGAAGTCGTGCCAGTCGCCAGGATGGTCTTCGAACTGGGTCAGAGTTTCGTGCAACAGACGAGCATGGCGCGGCGTGTGCTCACGCACGAACTGCTTGCCGCTGCCCGGAGGCGCCGGCGTGCTCCAGCCCAGCGCGTTGAACTCGTGGTTGCCCATGATGCACAGCGCCTGACCGGCCTCGACCATGTCGTGGACGATGTGCAGCGCCTCGCGAATCCGCGGGCCGCGGTCGATGATGTCGCCGACGAACACCGCCATACGCGAGGGGTGCCGCCAGACGCCTGCCTGTTTGTGATAGCCGAGCCGGTCGAGCAGGTGCTCAAGGGTCAGAGCGCAACCGTGCACGTCACCGATCAGATCGTAACCACGCGCGGGATCGAGCATCACTCGCCTCCACCCCCCAAGCGGCTGCCCCAGCCGAGCTTGGTACGGCACACTTCGTAATAGTTGTGGTCGAGCGGATGGATCAGCCGCAGCTTCTGCGCTTTCTTGCTGACAGTGATGGTGTCGCCCGGCGCGCAGGTGAAGTGGTTCTGCCCGTCACAGGAAACTTGCGGGTAAATCTGCATATCTTTGGACACGACGATTTTCAGCTCACTGTTGCCATCGACCACAATCGGCCTGCTGGACAACATATGGGGATACATCGGCACGATCACAATGGCGTCGAGCTTGGGATGCATGATCGGGCCACCGGCCGACAGCGCATACGCCGTGGAACCGGTCGGTGTGGCGACGATCAGGCCGTCGGCTTTCTGGCTGCAGACGAACTGCCCGTCGATGTACAGCTCGAATTCGATCATTCGCGTCGACTTGCCGGGGTGCAGCACCACGTCGTTCAACGCGTCGCCCTGGCCGATCGCTTCGCCGTGGCGGCGGACTTCGGCTTGCAGCAGGAAGCGGTTTTCCACCAGATAATGGCCGTCGAGCACCTTGGCGACTTCGACTTCCAGCTCATCGGGACGTATATCGGTCAGAAAGCCCAGGCTGCCACGGTTGATGCCCAGCACCGGAATATTGTGTTTGGCCAGCGCCCGGGCGGCGCCGAGCAGGCTGCCGTCACCGCCGACGACGATGACCATGTCACAGACTTCGCCGAGCATCTTGCGCGAGGAAGTTTGCAGGCCATGACCGGGCAGGACTTCGGCGATCGTGTCTTCGAGGATCACATGCAGGTGACGATCGAGCAGAAACCGTTTCAGTCGGCGGACGGTATCCAGCACCTGGGAACTGCCCAGGCGACCGATGATGCCGATATTACGAAATTGCTCCATGGGACTCCTGCGGGGGGGCTGCAACGGCGAAAACGACGATTATGGGCGAAAGCGCCGGATAGACAAAATCCTTTCAGCCCCGAGGGGGCGACCGTGTTTGAGGCTATGCTCGCAAGATGATCCTATTTCCCGATTTGCTCCAGTTGCCCCACCAGTTGCGTCACCCGGAGGTGCGCGATCTGGCGTGGGTGATCCTCGCCCCGCCGATGCTCGCCGCCACACCGTGGCCGCAACGCCACCCGCTGGCCGGGAGCGATTGGGTGCGCGATCCCGAACGGCTCGCGCATTGGCTGCATGAACTCGACCGCGACAGCTACGGCCTGCTCCATTGGCTGTCCCAGGCCCGCACCCGGCGTCTGGGCCTGTATTACGAACGGCTCTGGCAGTTTGCCGTCGAGCATGCGCCGGGGATCGAACTGATCGCCGCCAACCTGCCGATCCGTCGCGAGGGCCACACCCTCGGCGAACTCGACATGCTGCTGCGCGACCGCGACGGCGTGCATCACCTGGAGTTGGCGATAAAACTCTACCTCGGCCCGCAGAACGGTGACGGCCGTGATCCGGCGCAGTGGCTCGGCCCGGGTTGCCATGATCGCCTGGACCGCAAACTGGCCCACCTGAGCGAACACCAGTTGCCGATCTCCGCCCGCCCGGAAAGCCGCGAAGCGCTGGCGGCGCTGGATGTCGGAACGTTCAGTGCGCAGTTGTGGCTGGGCGGTTATCTGCTGTATCCATGGCCCGGGCAATCCGAACCACCGAGCGGCGCCCATCCGCAGCACCTGCGCGGCAGCTGGTTGCATCAAAAGGATTGGCCGGCATTTGTCGCCCAGCGCCCGGCCGGACGCTGGCAACCCCTGCCCCGCCATGCGTGGCTGGCGCCGGCGCATTACCCGGCGGATCAGACCTGGAGCCACGAGCATTTACAGACCTGGCTCGATGAACTCGAACCGCTGGCCCCGGCGCAGTTAATGGTGCGCTTGACCGAAAATGCCCGGGGTGACTGGGAAGAGGCCGAACGGCTGTTCCTGGTTTCGGATCTGTGGCCGAACGTGCCCGGGCAGAGTTAGACGCTCAGTCGCAGCGCCAGCGCGGCCAGCGTCACCAGCAACACCGGCACCGTCAGCACAATCCCGACCCTGAAGTAATACCCCCAGCCGATCCGGATGTCCTTGCGCTCCAGCACATGCAGCCAGAGCAAGGTCGCCAGACTGCCGATCGGGGTGATCTTCGGCCCCAGGTCGCTGCCGATCACGTTGGCGTAGATCATCGCCTCTTTCACGACACCGGTCGCCTGGCTGGCATCGATCGACAACAGCCCGATCAGCACCGTCGGCAGGTTGTTCATGATCGACGACAACAGCGCCGTCAGCACACCAGTGCCCATGGCTGCGCCCCAGACGCCGTACCCGGCAAAGACATCCAGCCAGCCGGCCAGATCATCCGTGAGCCCGGCGTTGCGCAGTCCGTAGACCACCAAATACATGCCCAGCGAGAAAATCACGATCTGCCACGGTGCCTCTTTCATCACCTTGCGCGTGGAGATCTTGTGCCCGCGAGCGGCAATGCCCAGCAGCAATGCCGCGCACACGGCCGAAATCGCACTGATCGGAATGCCCAACGGCTCCAGGGCAAAACAGCCCACCAGCAAAATCAGCAACACCGCCCAACCGGCGTAGAACGTGGCCTTGTCGTGAATGGCCGTCTCCGGGTGCTCAAGCTGTTCGGGATCGTAGGCTGCCGGAATGTCGCGGCGGAAAAACCACAACAACACCGCCAGCGTGGCCGCGACGCTGACGAAGTTGACCGGCACCATCACCGCCGCATAGCGATTGAAACCGATGTGAAAGAAGTCGGCCGAGACGATGTTGACCAGGTTCGACACAACCAGCGGCAGGCTCGCGGTGTCGGCAATGAAACCGGCACCCATGACGAACGCCAGGGTCGCTGCCGGGGAAAAGCGCAGCGCCAGCAGCATGGAAATCACGATGGGCGTGAGGATCAGCGCCGCGCCGTCATTGGCGAACAGTGCCGATACCAGCGCACCGAGCAACACCATGAAGGCAAACAGCTTGCGCCCGCTGCCCCGCCCCCACCGCGCCACGTGCAACGCAGCCCAGGCAAAGAACCCCGCTTCGTCGAGCAGCAGGCTGATGATGATCAGCGCCACGAAAGTGCCGGTGGCGTTCCAGATGATTTGCCACACCAACGGAATATCGCTCAGGTGCACTACACCGAAGATCAGCGCCAGAATCGCGCCGAACGTAGCACTCCAGCCGACCCCGAGGCCTTTGGGTTGCCAGATCACCAGGGTGATGGTCAGCAGGAAAATCAGTGAAGCCGTGAGCATGCAGAGCGACCTTCGATCAGGGGCAGAATGGGTATCGAGGAAGCGCACCCTGCCCGTCCGTCAACTCACAGTCGAATCACGTGCCCCTCCACCGGTGCGATATGACCATGAAACAGACGAGAAATCACGCTCTGTGCTGCCTCAAGGCCGTAACTCTCCACGACCTGCAACAGAGGGTCAGTCGGTGCGCTGACCTGGCGATAAAACCGCTGCAAACCTTCGCCGACGTACCGGTTCACGCGCTCCGCGCCCCATTCGACGCTGCGCTTGCGAATCTGGATCGGGGCAAAGAAAAACACCGGTCGCAGCCCTTCGACGGCGCCCAGTTCTGCTTCATCGGTGGTGTGCGATGAGCCAACAAAACAGCTGTAGACGAGGTGACCGGTGAAATGCTGATGCACCCGCTCGCGCAAACCCGGGTCGCCGGAAAAATCCACATAAAGCGTCGGACGATCATTGGCCAGCTCCGACAACTCTGCGTAAGACACCGTCCGGCCATAGCAGCCCAGGCTTTCGACAAAGGCCTTGTTACCGGCCGACGTCAATGCCACACATTCGAGCGTCGGATGGCCGGCCAGACACACCGCCGTGCCGTAGGCGGTTTTGCTTGAAGCACTGGAAAACACCACACGGCTTGCGTCGAAGAACTGATTGTCCTGAAGGAAATCCGCCAACATCAACGACGTCAAGAACAGCGGCTTGAGCAGAATCTGCAGGTTTTCCGTTGCCGGACGGTAATACGTATCTTTGCTGCAGCGGGTGTATTGGTTGTAAACCGAGCTCAGCGTCTGCCGGTGCTCCGTGCCGTCATGGAAACCACGCCCGGTGACCCGCTCGGGGCGCACCCACAGATGACTGGCCAGCGGCAAGTAACCATAAAAACGCTCGCCGACCGCCACGCCTTCGACGCTGGAAGCAATCACATCGGCGAAACCCCAGGCTGGAATGTGGCCCCATTCAGCCAGTCCTGTCGGAAAGAACGCCCAGTAGTGCATCGAATCGCCATATGCAGCGTAGGAAATATTGTTGGTGGTCAGGGCGCAACGGTCGACTTTCAGGATCACCTCGCCGTCCGCCGCCACTGAACTGCGCTGTTCCTGCTCGATTCGGCTCTGGTCCAGCGCACTTTTGCGGGTCACCAGTCGCGTGACAGTGATCGGACTTTGCATCGCTCGGATTCCTGCTGCGTAGAGTGGCGGGGGCGCAAACGTCACGGGCCATGCGCCCCGATGAAAACTCCATCGAGGCGTGACCGATCATGGTCTGGGGCGGAATTGAAAACTTCAGACTTTCTTGTGCTGTTCCACAAACTGCCCATAGGCGTTGATGAAACTTTGCAGGAACGGCTTGACCGACTCGTTCAACTTGCCCGCCTCATCGAACGCGGTGCCGGCACCGCCCAGATAGGCTTCCGGCTGCTGCATGCACGGCACGTTGAGGAAAACGAAGGACTGGCGTAAATGCTGGTTGGCGCCAAAACCGCCGATGGCACCCGGCGAAACGCTGATCACTGCGCCCGGCTTGCCGCCCCAGACACTCTTGCCATAAGGCCGCGAGCCGACGTCAATCGCGTTCTTCAACGGTGCTGGTACCGAACGGTTGTACTCCGGTGTGACAAACAGCACCGCGTCGGATGAACCCACTTTTTGACGGAAAGTGCTGTAGGCTGCCGGCGGTGAATCGCCGTCGATGTCTTCGTTATAGAGTGGCAGATCGCCAATTTCGACAATGTTCAGCTTGAGGTTGGCCGGCGCCAGTTCCGCCAGCGCCAGGGCGACCTTGCGATTGATCGAGGCTTTGCGCAGGCTGCCGACGACTACAGCGACGTTATAGACATTGCTCATGTGAAGACTCTCGACTGTCCGTGGGAGGAGCCTGTAGTTATAGATTATCCGGCGACGATTCCACCAGACGACGAAGGATATTTCCCGCGTCCGGATTATTTTTTTCCTGTAGGAAAACTTACCGAGCTCGATGACGGTCTACCAAGCCGCAAATCAAGCGTTTTATCTCCAGAGGTTCTAAGCAGATGGCAGCAGTACTCGTCGGTCAGTTCCATGCAAGAGATGCGGAAGGCCGCGTTTATTCCGTGCATGAGTTCCAGGAATCCAACCCGTCGGCAGACGGTTTCACCGGCATGGAGCCCGTTACAACCTACAAACTGGCGATTGGCGATCGCGTCAACAAAGTCGATGACAACGAGTTCCTGCTGGTTCAGTCGGGCATCACGTTGATTCGCGAACCAGAGCCGACTGTCGCTTCATAACCGATTGTTATGAGCAGAAGTCATCCGCGCCGAGTTGGGGTAGGATTCAGCCACTGACCCCAACGGCCGGACATGGACTTCACGCATGCGTTTACGTCATATCGAGGTGATTCAGGCGCTTTTACAGACGGGTCACGTGGGCACCGCCGCCGAATGGCTGCAATTGCCGACGGGCGATGTCGAGGAGCGGTTGCGCGAAGCCGAGAGTCAGCTGGGGTTCATGCTGTTCGCCAGCGTACGCGGACGGCTTCAGGCCACGGCCGAAGCCCGTGCGCTGCAAGTCGAAATCGCCCACATCTATGACGCGCTGGAGCCGGTGCAACGGCTGGCCAGCAGCCTCAAGCAATACCTCGCCCCGCCTCTGCGAATCATCGGCACCCCGCCGCTGGCCCAGCAGCTGTTGCCGCAAAGCCTCGCCGCATTGCGCCGACGACTTCCGGACGTACCCTGCACCCTGCTCAGCGAGCCCACCCGCCACATCGTTCGCAGCCTGTTGCTGCGCGAGAGCGATCTGGGCCTGAGCCTGCACGACCCTGAACACCCCGATATCGATTGCCAGGTGCTGGCGCAAGGCAAGCTGCAATTGCTCGCCCCCCACGGCTGGCTGCAACCGAAGCAAAAGTACATTTCGCTGCAGGACCTGGCAGGCCAGGCGATGGTCGGCCTCGAAGGCCAGGACCCGTTGAGCCCGGCGCTGGAGCACAAGCTTCAGGCCTTGCGCCCGGCGCCGAGCATCCAGACCCGGGTGCAGACCCATCAGATGATGCGCAGCATGGTCGAGGCCGGTGAAGGCCTGGCCATCGTCGACCCGTTCACCGCACTCGGCGCCCGTGCCGGCGGCCTCGATGTCTGCCCGCTGTCACCCGCAGTTCCGATCAGCCTCTACGCGCTGACCTTCAAACACGCAACGCCGCCAACATCCGTCCAGACCCTGCTCGGCATTGTCACGGAACAAGCCGCGGCGATGCTGGCGAGCTGACCAGGTTTTCCAGCGGATTATCGAATATTCGATACCAGAACAACGCCACTTCGGCGGTGTTCGGGTCGATCCCGCGATAACGCAAATGGTCGATGCCACCGACCACATAACCGCAACGCTCATATAAACGACAGGCACCAAGGTTGTTGTTCTGGGTTTCAAGCATGATCCCCGGCAGTTTTTTCTTGCGGCTCCAGAACTGCGCCACATCCAGCAATGCCTTGGCCACACCGTGACGCCGAGCCGGCGCATGCACAGCCAGTTCATCGATGTGAGCAAAACCGTTCCAGTTGGTGCTGATCACCAGATGCCCCACTGGCTGATCTTCCAGATACGCCATGAAAATCGCACTGTCGGCGGCATCGCGAAAACTGCTGAACTCCTCGGGATCGATGCCGTAGCATTTGCGATACGGCACGATGGGCGTCACGCCCCACTGCGCGACGGGTTTGCCGATTTCGGCCGCGCCATAGGCCGCGACCTCGAAGCTGAAATCGCTGCCCCAGATATAAGCGGCAAAGCCATCGTCGGCGACGCGCACCGACAGCCCTGGGTATTTTGGATTCATGACCGGTTGCATACTGGGAAACGCCCTCATTCCTTGACGCAATCGACGGTGTAGTGCCGTCCATTGCCCTCATCTTCGTGTTGCAGTCCGTGCACATCGACCACGAATCCCGGAAAACTCGCATCGAACGTGCGGGCAAATTTCAGGTAATCGATGATCGACCGAGTGGATTCGGTAAAACGTTCGCCGGGCATGATCAACGGAATTCCCGGCGGATACGGCACCAGCATCACCGCCGCAACCCGGCCATCCAGCTCATCGATCGGCACCGCCTCGACTTCGCCGCGCACCAGTTGATCGTAGGCATGGGCCGGTTTCATGGCGATTTCCGGCAGCACGGTGTACATGCGCTTGAGGTGTTTGGCGGTGGCATTGCTGCGGTAACAGGCGTGGAGCTGATCGCACAGATCGCGCAGGCCCATGCCGCGATAGCGCGCAGGGGCTTCCTGGGCGACACACTTCAGGCAGGTGTCGAGACTGACGTTGGCGTCGTAGCTGCGCTTGAACTCCAGCAGTTCGGTCAACAGCGTGCTCCACTTGCCCTTGGTGATACCCATCGAGAACAGCACGAGGAACGAATACAGCCCGGTTTTCTCCACCACCAGCCCGCGCTCCCAGAGGAAACGGCTGACCACCGCCGCCGGAATCCCCTTGTCGCTCAGCGCGCCGCCGGCGGTCAGGCCTGGCATCACCAGAGTGACCTTGATCGGGTCGAGCAGGACGTAGTCGTCGCTGACCTCGCCGAAGCCGTGCCAGTCCGCTTCGGGTTTCAGCAGCCAGTCTTCGGTCTGCACCCGATCGATGCCCTCGACACCCGGCGGCTGCCAGATCGAGAACCACCAGTCATTGGCGTCGATGTGCCCACGCAGATTGGCCAGCGCCCGGCGAAAGCTCAGGGCTTCATCGAAGGTTTCCTGAAGCAGCGAACGACCGGCCGGGCCTTCCATCATGGCCGAGGCCACGTCCAGCGAGGCGATGATGCTGTACTGCGGCGACGTCGAGATGTGCATCATGAACGCTTCGTTGAACCGGTCACGGTCCAGTTGTCGCGCCCCGCCGTCCTGCACATGAATCATCGAAGCCTGGCTGAACGCTGCCAACAATTTGTGTGTGGAATGGGTGGTGAACACCAGCGGACTGTCGGCGCTGCGCGAGGTGGCCATGCCGTAGCGTCCCGCAAAGAATTCGTGAAATGCCGCGTAGGCGTACCAGGCTTCGTCGAAGTGCAGGACTTCGACGCTATTGCCCAGGCTCTGCTTGATCAGTTCGGCGTTGTAACACAGGCCGTCGTAGGTGGAGTTAGTGACCACGGCGAGTTTGACTTTCGGCTCCCGGCCCTTGGTCAGCGGGCTTGCGTCGATCTTGGCCTGGATCGATTCGCGGCTGAACTCGCTCAACGGAATCGGGCCGATGATCCCCAGCTCGTTGCGCTCCGGGCACAGGTACAGCGGAATCGCCCCGGTCATGATGATCGCGTGCAACACCGACTTGTGGCAGTTGCGATCCACCAGCACCAGATCGTCGCGCCCGACCATGGAATGCCAGACGATCTTGTTGGCGGTCGAGGTGCCATTGATCACGAAAAAGGTGTGATCGGCGCCGAAATTGCGCGCAGCCCTTGCTTCTGCCTCGGCCAACGGCCCGGTGTGATCGAGCAGCGAACCCAGCTCCGGCACCGACACCGACAAATCCGAACGCAGGGTGTTTTCACCGAAGAACTGGTGAAACGCCTGCCCTACCGGGCTTTTGTGATACGCAACGCCGCCGCCATGGCCGGGGGTGTGCCAGGAATAGTTGGAATCGGCGGTGTGCTGCACCAACGCCTTGAAGAACGGCGGCAGCAATCCATCCAGATACTTGCGCGCTGCCCGCGCCACCTGGCGGGCGAGAAACGGCACCGTGTCTTCGAACAGATAGAGAATGCCGCGCAACTGATTGAGCTCGGCCATGGCATCGGCGGGGGCGTTCTCCAAAGTGACCTGCTCACCGAGCGCGAAGATCGGCAAGTCCGGCGCCCGCACCCGGGCCAGACCGATCAGTTCGGCCATGTTCTGCAACAAATGGGAATTGGTGCTCGCGTCTTCGGCGGCGATCAACATGCACGCCAGACCATGATGAGTCGACGCCACCAGCCGGCCCTCTGCGTAATCCGTGGCCGAAACGATGCTGAAACCTTCCTGCTCCAGTTCATGGGCGATGCCGCGAATGCGTTCGCCGGCAACCGTATCGGCCTTGATGTCGCGGTGGACGATCAACACCGGGAACTTCAGATCTTTGTACATGGGGCTCAGTGTCCTGAGGCGGCGGAGAGTGATCTGCCAATGTCCTCAGGGTAGAGGGTCGGAGCGGATGTGGCGAGGGTGGCCAGTTGTCAGTACTGCCAAAAACAAAGGATCGTCCGAACGCGGCCAGAGCGCTCGGACGATCCTTTGTGCTTTACGCCTGGGCTTCGGCTTCCAGCAGCTGAGTCCACAGCGCCGGTGCGCCGGCCGACTTGGCGATGATTTCCAGGCGCACCTGGTGTTCGGCCAGCTCGGCTTCGGTGGCGCGAATGATCCGCCCCGGCTGACGATCCGCCGGCAAACGGCGGATTTCGGTGGCGGAGTTATCCGCACCGTTACCGGTTCCGTTGCCGTCGGAGGCATTGCCGGCCAGCGACAGACTGGTCTGGCCACCGGTCATGGTCAGGTAGACGTCGGCGAGAATCTCCGAGTCGAGCAATGCGCCGTGCAGCTCACGGCCGGAGTTGTCGACGCCGTAACGTTTGCACAAGGCATCGAGGCTGTTGCGCTGACCCGGGTGACGTTCCCGGGCCATCATCAGGGTGTCGAGGATCGAGCAGTGTTGCGTGATATCGGCACGATCCTGCTGACCCATCAGCGCGAATTCATTGTTGATGAAGCCAACGTCGAACGCCGCGTTATGGATGATCAGTTGCGCGCCGTTGATGAACTCGAAGAACTCATCGGCCACTTCGGCGAAACGCGGTTTGCCGACCAGAAATTCGTTGGTGATGCCGTGGACGCCGATCGCGCCTTCGTCACTCTCGCGATCCGGTTGCAAGTAAACGTGAAAGTGCCGGCCCGTCAGGCGCCGACCGATCAGCTCGACGCAACCGATTTCAATGATCCGGTGACCATCGGTCACCGGCATGCCGGTGGTTTCGGTATCGAGTACAACGGATCTGGTGGCCATCAGTGTTCAGCTCTCAACGGGTCAATCGTGCAAAAGCGGCGATGTTAACACGCCCTTGGGGCGCGTCGCCCACCGCCAGTTGATCGGCGCTCATGCAGTTTTTAACAATCATTAGCAATGTTCATAAAGTCTGGGGGAAACCGGCTTGTTAGCGTGCGCGGCTTGTTTCTCACGGACTCAGGCACTTCATGAAGACTGCACGGATTTTACTGCTCGGCGGCTGTTTGCTGATGACCGAGGCCCACGCCACCAGCTTCGTCATCAGCACCGACATCACCCTGAGCCTTACGCTCAGCTCCAGCAAAGGCACCAGCGGTTCGTTCAAGGACGACAAAATCGTGCTGGCCGCCAAGGATGATGCAGCGGCCTTTGTTGCCAGCAACGGGGACATTCGCGGCGCGCAGATGGAAGCGGCGTTCCAGCGGATTCGCAGCCTGTTGCCGGAACTGCCCGTCACCGACCTGCAACTGGCCGGCGCCATTTTGATGCTCTGATCAGTCCTGCTTGTAACCGCGAATCTCATCCACACCACGGTTGGCCAACTGGTCGGCGCGTTCGTTGCCGTGGTGACCGATGTGGCCGCGCACCCATTTCCAGGTGACTTTGTGGCGATTGACCTGCTCGTCCAGCTCTTTCCACAGGTCGGCGTTTTTCACAGGCTCTTTGGCGGCGGTTTTCCAGCCGCGCTTCTTCCAGTTGGCCATCCACTCGTTGATGCCTTTCATCACGTATTGCGAGTCGGTCACCAGCAGCACTTCGCACGGACGTTTAAGAGCTTCCAGGCCGCGAATCGCACCGAGCAGTTCCATGCGGTTGTTGGTGGTGTTGGCTTCGCCGCCCCACAGTTCCTTTTCGACGCCCTTGCACACCAGCAAGGCGCCCCAGCCGCCGGGGCCGGGGTTGCCCTTGCAGGCGCCATCAGTGAACAGTTCTACGCTATCGACGCTTTCGCTCATGCCAATCTATCCAGAAAAAATGCGTTGCCCCGTCGATCACGGATCGACGATGGCCGAGGCCGGGACAGACCCGGCCACAAATAAAAGAAGGTTTACGGTTCTATACGGCGGCGATTGACCTTGGCCATCGGCAGCGGAATCAGCTTGCCCATCGGCTCGCGGCGCTCCTGGCGCACCGGACGCAGGCCGACCACGATCTTGCGCGCAACCAGCAGATAGAAGCCGCCGCCCGACAGTTGCCAGTCGCCGGCCTTGCGTTCCCAGCCGGCCAGACGGGCCTGCCACTTGGGTGACGCGAGCGGCGGACGATAGCACCCGAAGCGGCGTTTCTCCAGCGCGAAGCCCAGCAGGTTGAGCCAGTCGGCGACCCGTGACGGCGAGATGCAGCGCGCCTGATGCAAGGCGTCATGAGCGAACACATGGCGCAGACCCCAGGTGCTCCAGGGGTTGATGCCGACGATCAGCAGATGCCCGCCGGGGCGCACGCTGCTGGCCGCTTCACGCAGCAAACCGTGGGGCGACAGGCAGAAATCCAGGCCATGTTGCAACACCACCACGTCGGCGGCGTGCTCGCTCAACGGCCAGGCCTGTTCCTCGCAGACGATCTCGACACCGGGCAATGGCGCGCCAAGCCGCACGTTGCGCTGCACCTGCGGCGCCGACGGCGGTGTTTCGGCGGACGGGCCGTAATGCACCAGATAGCCGCCGAAGAACCGGCCGAGCTCGTCTTCGAGCATGCGGCGCTCTTCGTCCAGCAGAAATTGCCCGAGGGGGCCGGACAGCCACTCACGGGCCGCACCGATCAGGGCGAGCCAGTCAGGATCGGCCTGAGCGAACGCTTTATCGATCATTGCATTCTCCAACACGCCAGGAACCTCTAAGATGCGCCAATGTTACCTGCTTGGCGAATCCGAAGATGATACAGATCAGTGCCCTGCCCGCCTTCACCGACAACTACATCTGGTTGTTACAGGATCATGCCACCCAGCGTTGCGCGGTGGTCGATCCGGGGGATGCCGCCCCTGTGCAGGCATGGCTCGCTGCGCATCCGGGCTGGGTGCTCGCCGATATTCTGATCACTCATCATCACCATGATCATGTCGGCGGCGTCGAAACGCTGAAGCAGGCAACCGATGCCACGGTCTACGGGCCGGCCAGCGAAAGCATTCCGGGGCGAGACGTAGCCCTCAAGGACAACGACAAGGTGCGTGTGCTCGGCTGGGATTTCGATGTCTACGCCGTTCCCGGCCATACCCTGGGGCACATCGCCTATTACCACCACGGCCTGCTGTTCTGCGGCGACACCCTGTTCGCCGCCGGTTGCGGCCGGTTGTTCGAAGGCACGCCGGAGCAGATGCACCATTCGCTCGGTCGTCTGGCGTCGCTGCCCGAGGACACGCTGGTCTACTGCACTCACGAATACACCCTGAGCAACCTGAAATTTGCCGCCGCCGTGGAACCGGGCAACCCGAACATTGCCGCCCGTCTGGAAAAAGTCACCCAGCAACGGCAGAACGGCGTCATGACCCTGCCCTCGACCCTGGCCCTGGAAAAGCTCACAAACCCGTTTTTGCGTACCGGTGAAACATTAGTTACACAAAAAGTGGACGAACGGAATGGCGCTCAAAACCGGGCGCCGAGTGAGGTTTTTGCGGCTCTGCGGGCTTGGAAAGATAAGTTCTAAGCCGTTCACCACTTGGTACAAAAACTCTGAATGGTTGACCGCAGGGGGTGCGCTTTCTAGAATCCCCCGACATTTTTGCCCGGAACTTACTTCCAGCCAATGTCGTCATCCATACGTAAGTCCGTCAATTCAGACGCATTGACCCGCCTGGCGCAAGCCATCGCGGTGGCTGTGTCCGCCACGCTGGCGGGCTGTTCCAGCCATGCTCCGCAGACTGAAGCGACCCATACGCCGAACATTGCTGCGCGAGCCAAGCAGAAGCCCATCTGGTTGTCCGAGAAGCCCAGCCCGCAGGTGCCCCAGGACATCTGGGAACGCATGCGCGGTGGTTTCCAGCTCCAGGAAGGCCTGGGCGTGAACCCGCGCATCGAGCAACAGCGCCTGTGGTTCGCCAGTAACCCTTCCTTTCTCGAGAACGCCGGGGAACGCGGCAGCCTCTACATTCATTACATCGTCGAGCGCCTCGAAGAACGCAACATGCCGCTGGAACTGGCGCTGCTGCCAGTGATTGAAAGCGCCTACAACCCGATGGCCTATTCCCGGGCCGATGCTGTGGGTCTCTGGCAATTCATCCCTTCCACCGGGCGTTACTACAACCTGCGCCAGACCCGTTTCTACGACGGCCGTCGTGACATCACCGCCTCGACCACGGCAGCGATGGATTACCTGACCCGTCTGCACGACATGTTCAACGGTGACTGGCTGCTGGCCCTGGCGGCCTACAACGCCGGCGAAGGCACAGTCAGCCGCGCCATCGAACGCAACGAGCGACTGGGCCTTCCGACCGACTACTGGAACCTGCCGTTGCCGGCGGAAACCCAGGCGTATGTGCCAAAACTGCTGGCGCTGTCGCAAGTGGTACTGTCGCCGGAAGCCTACGGGGTGAACCTCAACCCGATCGCCAACGAACCGTATTTCCAGGTCGTCGAAATCAACCAGCGCATGGACCTGTCCAAGGTTGCAGCGGTGGCCAACATCGACGAAGACGAGCTGTTCCAGCTCAACCCGGCCTTCAAGCAGCGCACCACCATCGACGGCCCGCAGCACCTGCTGGTGCCGACCTCGAAGGCGCAGCTGCTGACCGCCAGCCTGCAGACCATGCGTCCTGAAGAACTGATCAGCCCTCGTTCGCTGAAACCGGTCTTCGAAGGCGCTGATCCGACCGAAGTCGCCAAGCTCAAGCGTGCCTACCGGGTCAAACGTGGTGACAACCTCGCGTCCATCGCCAAGGCCAACAAGGTCGACGTCAAGGACCTGCAACGCTGGAACAAGATGACCGGCAAAAACCTCAAGGTCGGCCAGACCCTGGTCATGCAGGACACCACCAAGCGCACGCCGGCCCGCAACACCAGCGGTGGACGCATCAACACGGTGCTGGCCGCCAACAGCAAGACCAGCAGCAAGACCGACAACCAGAAACAGACCCAATACAAGGTCAAGCAAGGCGACACGCTGTACGTGGTGGCCAAGCGTTTCAACGTCGAGATGCAGCATCTCAAGCGCTGGAACCCGGGCGCCGGCAAGGCGCTCAAGCCTGGGCAGATGCTCACGGTCTACCAGCCGCACTGATAAAGAGCCCCTGAATTTCAGGGGCTTTTTTTGTCTGTCATTTTTTGCCTTCGCCGCCAGCGACTCCCACAATTAAGCGCGCATTAACCCCCTGTCTTTTTCCTGTCCATACAAGCTGTTACTGTACGGCCCACAAAGCCCAAGCCGCCTGGATCGGATCTGACTTGAAGCGTCCCCTCCTCCTGCTCCTGATCAGCCTGGCCTTGAGCTCCCCCGTCAGCGCGACGATCACCGAAAGTCACGGTTATGCGCAGTTCGGCACGCTCAAGTACCCGGCCAGATTTACCCACTTCGACTGGGTCAACCCGCAAGCGCCCAAGGGCGGCACCTTGCGGGTGATGGCGTTTGGCACCTTCGATACGCTGAATCCCTACACCTTCAAGGGCACCAGCCCGGTTACCACCCCGAATTTCCTGCAATACGGCATCAACGAGCTGAACGAGCCGCTGATGGTCGGCACCGGCCAGTATTCGCCGTCCGGCGATGAGCCGGCCTCCAGTTATGGGCTGATCGCCCAGTCGGTGGAGTACAGCGAAGACCGCAGCTGGGTGGTGTTCAACCTGCGCCCGGAAGCACGTTTCCACGACGGCACGCCGATCACCGCCTACGACGTGGCGTTCTCCTATCGCCTGTTGCTCAAGGAAGGTCACCCGCTGTATCGCACCGCCCTTCAGGAAGTGTTGCGGGTCGACATCCTCAACCCGCAGCGCATTCGTTTCGTGATGAAACGCTCGGGCAACCCGCTGCTGATCCTGCGTCTGGGCGAGTTGCCGGTGCTGCCCCAGCATTACTGGAAGGGCCGCGACTTCAAGGCCACCACGTTCGAACCGCCGCTGGGCAGCGGACCGTACCGCATCACCTCGGTGACGCCGGGGCGGCAACTGGTGTTCGAGCGGGTCAAGGATTACTGGGGCAAGGACTTGCCGGTCAATCGCGGCAAGTACAACTTCGATCGCATGGAAGTCGAGTTCTACCGCGACAGCGACGTGGCCTTCGAAGCCTTCAAGGCCGGTGAGTTCGACATCTACATCGAGCATCAGGCCAAGAACTGGGCCAACGGCTACAACTTCCCGGCGATCCGTCGGGGCGATGTGATCAAGGCGCAGATCCCGCACCAGATCCCGACCCAGAGCCAGGGCTTGTTCATGAACACCCGCCGCCCGACTTTCGCCGAGGTCAAGGTGCGTGAGGCGCTGGGCCTGATGTTCGACTTCGAGTGGACCAACCGCGCGCTGTTCAGCGACGCCTACAAGCGCACCACCAGTTACTACCCCAACAGCGAATTCAGCGCCAGCGGTCTGCCGGTCGGTCACGAATGGCTGATGCTCAAACCGTACAAGGATCAACTGCCGGCCCGACTGTTCACCGAGCCGTTCACGCTGCCGCAGACCGATGGGCGCGGCATTCCCCGTGAAACCATGCGCAAGGCCCTCGCATTGCTGGCCGAGGCCGGCTGGAAGCTCAACGGCCAGCGCTTGCAGAACGCTGCCGGCCAACCGCTGAGTTTCGAACTGCTGCTGGTCAATCCGAACCTTGAGCGGATCCTTCAACCGTACATTGAAAACCTCAACAGCATCGGCATCGACGCGCGCCTGCGCACGGTGGACCGCGCCCAGTACAAACAACGCCTGGATCAGTTCGATTTCGACATGATCCTGATGACCCTCAACCAGACCCTCAGCCCGGGTCTGGAACAGTGGCAGTACTTCCATTCCAGCCAGGTCGGGGTCAAGGGCAGCAAGAATTACGCGGGCATCGCCAACCCGGTGGTCGATCATCTGCTTGAGCAATTGCTCGCCGCCCGCACCCGCGACGAACAGGTCGCCGCCGGCAAGGCGCTGGACCGCGTGCTGCTCTGGCAGCACTACAGCATTCCCAACTGGTACCTCAATTATCACCGTCTGGCGTACCGCAACCGGTTCGCCTTCGTCAGCACGCCGCCCTACACCCTGGGCCTGAGCGCGTGGTGGCTGAAATCTTCGGAGAAAGGTCAATGAACGCCGTTCGCACCCTGCTCGTGCAGGCTTGCGGCCTGTTGTTCGCCGGGCTGGCCTGTGCCGCCCCGCAACACGCCGTGACGCTGTACAACGAGCCGCCGAAATACCCCGCCGACTTCAAGCACTTCGATTACGTGAACGCCGACGCTCCCAAGGGCGGGATCTTCCGTCAGGCCGGGTTTGGCGGCTTCGACAGCCTCAATCCATTCATCAGCAAAGGCGTGCCGGCGGACGATGTCGGGCAGATCTACGACACTCTGACCAAGCACAGCCTCGACGAGCCGTTCACCGAATACGGCCTGGTTGCCAGCAAGATCGAAAAGGCCCCGGACAACAGTTGGGTGCGCTTCTACCTGCGCCCCGAAGCGCGCTTCCACGACGGCCACCCGGTGCGCGCCGAAGACGTGGTGTTCAGCTTCGAGACCCTGACCAAGGAAGGCTCGCCGATGTTTCGCGGCTACTACAGCGACGTCGAAGAAGCCGTCGCCGAAGACCCGCTCACGGTGCTGTTCAAGTTCAAGCACAACAACAATCGGGAGCTGCCGCTGATCCTTGGCCAGTTGCCGGTGCTGCCGAAACACTGGTGGGCCAGTCGCGACTTCAACAAGGGCAACCTGGAAATCCCGCTGGGCAGCGGCCCGTACAAGGTCGCCGAAGTGAAGGCCGGGCGCTCGGTACGTTACGAGCGGGTCAAGGATTACTGGGGCAAGGACCTGCCGGTCAATCGCGGGTTCTACAACTTCGACGTGCTGACCACCGACTATTACCGCGACAACACCGTCGCGCTGGAAGCGCTGAAGGCCGGGCAGTTCGACTACTGGCTGGAAATGACCGCGAAAAACTGGGCCAACGCCTACAACATCCCGGCCGTCACCGAGGGCCGACTGGTCAAGGAACTGATCCCCAACGGCAACCCGACCGGCATGCAAGGCTTCGTCTTCAACCTGCGTCGCCCGGTGTTCCAGGACGTTCGCGTGCGTCAGGCGCTGGGTCTGTTGCTCGACTTCGAATGGACCAACAAGCAACTGTTCAACAGCGCCTACGTGCGCACCCGCAGCTACTTCGAGAACTCGGAAATGGCCGCCACCGGCCTGCCGGACGCCGATCAACTGGCGATCCTCGACCCGTTCCGCCGCCAGCTCCCGGCGCAGGTGTTCAGCGAAGCCTTCGAGAACCCGAAGACCGACGCCAGCGGCATGATTCGCCAGCAGCAACGCGAGGCCTATCAGTTGCTGCAAGAGGCCGGCTGGAAGATCGTCGACGACAAAATGGTCGACGCCACCGGCAAACCGGTGGTCATCGAATTCCTGTTGGCCCAGACCGAATTCGAGCGGGTGTTGCTGCCGTTCAAACGCAACCTCGCTGACCTTGGCATCGATCTGGTGATCCGCCGCGTCGACGTCTCGCAATACGTCAACCGTGTGCGTTCGCGGGACTTCGACATGATCGTCGGCAGCTTTCCGCAGTCCAACTCACCCGGTAACGAGCAACGCGAATTCTGGATGAGCGCCGCCGCCGACAAGCCGAGCAGTCGCAACTCGATGGGCCTGAAGGACCCGGTGGTCGATCATCTGGTGGAGAACCTGATCAACGCCGATTCGCGCAAAAGCCTGGTGGCCCACGCCCGGGCGCTGGACCGTGTGCTGCAATGGGGTTACTACGTGATCCCCAACTGGCACATAAAGAGCTGGCGCGTGGCGTACTGGAACCACATCGGCCACCCGAAAGTCTCCCCCAAGTACGACATCGGCATTAACACCTGGTGGGTCAAACCCGACACGAAACCTGCGGTAGAAGTGCAAACCCAACTGCAAGCCGACCCTGTGGGCACGGAGTAATCAGATGCTGGCGTATATTTTTCGGCGACTGTTGCTGATCATTCCGACCCTGTTCGGCATTCTGCTGATCAACTTCGTGATCATCCAGGCCGCGCCCGGCGGGCCGGTGGAACAGATGATCGCCAAGCTCGAAGGCTTCGAAGGCGCCACCAGCCGCATCGCTGGCGGCGGTGCCGAAGTGTCGGTGGCCGGCTCGGCCTATCGCGGCGCGCAAGGTCTGGACCCGGCGCTGATCAAGGAAATCGAGCACATGTACGGTTTCGACAAGTCGGCGCCGGAACGTCTGTGGATCATGGTCAAGAACTACGCCCGACTGGATTTCGGCGACAGCTTCTTCCGCGACGCCAAGGTCATCGACCTGATCAAGGAGAAGATGCCGGTATCGATCTCGCTCGGGCTGTGGAGCACGCTGATCATGTACCTGGTGTCGATCCCGCTGGGGATCGCCAAGGCCACGCGACACGGCAGCCATTTCGACGTCTGGACCAGTTCGGCGATCATCGTCGGTTATGCGATTCCGGCGTTTCTGTTTGCGATCCTGTTGATCGTGGTGTTTGCCGGTGGCAGTTATCTGGACTGGTTTCCTTTACGCGGCCTGACCTCGAACAACTTCGACGAACTGAGCCTGGGCGGCAAGGTCCTCGATTACTTCTGGCACCTGGCGCTTCCGGTGACCGCGCTGGTAATCGGCAACTTCGCAACCATGACCCTGCTGACCAAGAACAGCTTCCTCGACGAGATCAACAAACAATACGTGGTCACCGCCAAAGCCAAGGGCCTGACCCGCCATCGCGTGCTCTACGGTCATGTATTCCGCAATGCGATGCTGCTGGTGATTGCCGGGTTCCCGTCGGCGTTCATTGGCATCTTCTTCACAGGCTCCCTGCTGGTGGAAGTGATCTTCTCCCTCGACGGCCTCGGCCTGATGAGTTTCGAAGCGGCGATCAACCGCGATTACCCGGTGGTGTTCGGCACCCTGTTCATCTTCACCCTGCTGGGGCTGGTGGTGAAACTGATCGGCGACCTCACCTACACCCTGGTCGATCCGCGCATCGACTTTGCCAGCCGGGAGCATTGAGATGAACCTGTCCCCTCTCAACCGCCGGCGCTTCGAACTGTTCAAGGCCAACAAGCGTGGCTGGTGGTCGCTGTGGCTGTTCCTGATCCTGTTCGGCCTGAGCCTCGGCGCCGAACTGATCGCCAACGACAAGCCGCTGGTGGTGCACTACGACAACAACTGGTACTTCCCGGCGGTCAAGCGTTACCCGGAAACCACCTTCGGCGGCGAATTCCCGCTGGAGGCCAACTACAAGAGCCCGTACATCCGCGAACTGCTCAAGGCCAAGGACGCGTGGGTGCTGTGGGCACCGATTCCGTTCAGCTACCAGAGCATCAACTACGACCTGAAAGTCCCGGCCCCTGCCCCGCCGTCAGCGGACAACCTGCTGGGCACCGACGATCAGGGCCGCGACGTGTTGGCGCGGGTGATCTACGGTTTCCGGATTTCGGTGCTGTTCGCCCTGACACTGACCGTGCTCAGTTCGATCATCGGTGTGATCGCCGGGGCCTTGCAGGGTTTCTATGGCGGCTGGGTCGATCTGGCCGGCCAGCGCTTCCTGGAGATCTGGTCGGGCTTGCCGGTGCTGTACCTGCTGATCATTCTCGCCAGTTTCGTCCAGCCGAATTTCTGGTGGCTGCTGGGGATCATGCTGCTGTTTTCGTGGATGAGCCTGGTGGACGTGGTCCGCGCCGAGTTCCTGCGCGGGCGCAACCTTGAATACGTGCGTGCGGCCCGGGCGCTGGGGATGCAGAACGGCGCAATCATGTTCCGCCACATTCTGCCCAACGCCATGGTCTCGACCATGACCTTCATGCCGTTCATCCTGACCGGCGCCATCGGCACCCTCACCGCGCTGGATTTCCTCGGCTTCGGCTTGCCGGCCGGCAGTCCGTCGCTGGGTGAACTGGTGGCCCAGGGCAAATCGAACCTGCAGGCGCCGTGGCTGGGGATGAGCGCGTTTGCGGTGCTGGCACTGATGTTGAGCCTGCTGGTGTTTATCGGCGAGTCCGCTCGCGATGCCTTCGACCCGAGGAAGTGAAATGAATCAGGACAATCTGATCGAAGTGCGCGACCTCGCCGTCGAATTCGGCACGGGCGAACGCTCGCACCGGGTGGTCGAAGGCGTCAGCTTCGACATCAAGCGTGGCGAAACCCTGGCCTTGGTCGGCGAGTCCGGCTCGGGCAAGTCGGTGACGGCGCACTCGATCCTGCGCCTGCTGCCCTACCCGCTGGCGCGGCATCCGGCCGGCAGCATCACCTATTCCGGGCAAAACCTGCTGGAACTGAGCGAAAAGACCATCCGCCACATCCGCGGCAACCGGATCGCGATGATCTTTCAGGAGCCGATGACCTCGCTCAACCCGCTGCACTCGATCGAAAAGCAGATCAACGAAGTGCTCGGCATCCACAAGGGCCTGACCGGCAAAGTCGCGACCAAGCGTACGCTGGAGTTGCTGGAGATGGTCGGCATCCCCGAGCCGCAAAAGCGCCTCAAGGCCCTGCCCCACGAGTTGTCCGGCGGTCAGCGCCAGCGCGTGATGATCGCCATGGCCCTGGCCAACGAGCCGGAACTGCTGATCGCCGACGAACCGACCACCGCGCTGGACGTGACCGTTCAGCTGAAAATCCTCGACCTGCTCAAGGAATTGCAGGCTCGATTGGGCATGGCGCTGCTACTGATCAGTCACGATTTGAACCTGGTGCGAAGAATTGCGCATCGCGTATGTGTCATGCAGCGCGGTTGCATCGTCGAACAGGCATCGTGCGAAGAACTGTTCCGTTCTCCGCAGCATCCGTACACTCGGGAGCTGCTGGCGGCGGAGCCCAGCGGAGGCCCGGCGAGCAATAAAATCGGGGCGCCGCTGTTGCAGGTCGAGGACTTGAAAGTCTGGTTCCCGATCAAGAAAGGCCTGCTCAAGCGCACGGTGGATCACGTCAAGGCAGTGGACGGCATCAATTTCAGCCTGCCTCAGGGGCAGACCCTGGGGATCGTGGGAGAAAGCGGTTCCGGCAAGTCCACTCTGGGCCTGGCGATTTTGCGGTTGATCGGCAGCAAAGGCGCGATCCGTTTTGAAGGCAAGCAGCTAGACTGCCTGACGCAGAACGAGGTTCGCCCGTTGCGTCGGGAGATGCAGGTGGTGTTTCAGGACCCGTTTGGCAGCCTGAGCCCGCGGATGTGCGTGAGCGACATCGTTGGCGAAGGCTTGCGGATCCACAAGATGGGCACCGCCGCCGAGCAGGAAGCGGCGATTATTGCGGCATTGAAGGAGGTAGGTCTGGATCCGGAAACCCGGCACCGCTACCCCCATGAATTTTCCGGTGGGCAGCGGCAGCGTATCGCCATTGCCCGGGCCCTGGTGCTCAAACCGGCGCTGATCCTGCTGGACGAGCCGACTTCGGCGCTCGACCGGACGGTGCAGCGGCAAGTGGTGGAGCTGTTGCGTTCACTGCAAGCCAAGTACAACCTGACGTATTTGTTCATCAGCCATGATCTGGCTGTTGTGAAAGCGCTGAGCCACCAGCTGATGGTGGTCAAGCATGGCCAAGTGGTCGAACAGGGAGACGCGCAAGCAATCTTTGCCGCCCCCCAACATCCGTATACACAGCAGTTGCTGGAAGCCGCTTTTCTGGCACCAGCCACTGCGCAATAACCTGAAAGAGGAGCAACACATGGGTTTTCTCGCCGGTAAGCGCGTACTGATCGTCGGTGTCGCCAGCAAGCTGTCCATCGCATCCGGCATCGCTGCCGCCATGCATCGCGAGGGCGCTGAGCTTGCCTTCACTTATCAGAACGACAAACTGAAAGGTCGTGTCGAAGAATTCGCACAGGGCTGGGGCTCGAGCCCTGAGCTGTGCTTCCCGTGCGACGTGGCCAGCGATGAAGAAATCGCCAAGGTCTTCGAAGAGCTGAGCAAGAAGTGGGACGGCCTGGACTGCATCGTGCACTCCGTCGGCTTCGCACCGGGCGACCAACTGGATGGCGACTTCACCGAAGCCACCACCCGCGAAGGTTTCCGCATCGCTCACGACATCAGCGCCTACAGCTTCGTGGCCCTGGCCAAGGCCGGTCGCGAAATGATGAAAGGCCGCAACGGCAGCCTGCTGACCCTGTCGTACCTGGGCGCCGAGCGCACCATGCCTAACTACAACGTGATGGGCATGGCCAAGGCTTCGCTGGAAGCCGGCGTCCGTTACCTGGCCGGCTCCCTGGGCCCGGACGGCACCCGCGTCAACTGCGTATCGGCCGGTCCGATCCGCACTCTGGCAGCTTCGGGCATCAAGAACTTCCGCAAGATGCTGGCCGCCAACGAAGCGCAAACCCCGCTGCGTCGCAACGTCACCATCGAAGAAGTCGGCAACGCCGGCGCCTTCCTGTGCTCCGACCTGGCGTCGGGCATCAGCGGTGAAATCATGTACGTGGACGGCGGCTTCAACACCACCGCCATGGGCAACATCGAAGAGTAATCTTCGCGCTGCCGATAAAAAGCCCGCCAATTGGCGGGCTTTTTCATGCCTGCGATTCCAGGCAACGCTGCACTTTTCTCCAGCGATAACGAGAGTCAGCCCTCACGAATATCGATCTGCACAATTCAAAAAACTGGCAGATACGATAAATGTTTGTCCTTCAGATCAAATACCACTTCTTCATAAAGGTTATTCCGTATTTCGCATCACGCATCGCGCAAATCATCGACTATTATTTCGAGATAGCTTCCAAGGTCTGCGCCTATCACTGAATGAGCACGCCTAAAAATGACCACTTATTTACGCGCAACTTTATTGATCGCTCTCCTGCTCGCGCAATCCTCTACGACAGCCGTCGCTGAAACCTGCCCTGTCAATGCCTTCAAAAAACCAACTTCTTCCAATCAACATTTTCATATAAAACCTGACAGTGAGACACTAAAAGACAGCGACCCTACGACCGTTACAATAGGGCAGTTATTTTACAAAAACAAAGTCATAGCAAACTGTGATTCACCCACGCGTGATCGCTCGTCTGATTTTTCATTATTTGGCATGTCGACAACCGACACAATTTCATTGCTGGCCGCACTGATTGGCATTGCTGCATGGGGTATCGCCGTTATCGCCTGTGTCATCGCATACCAACAATACAAACATGCAAAAACGCTCGAAGCCAACAGGCTCACAGTCGAGTTCTGGAAACAATATCAAGTAGATTTTACGAGAATGCGCTCAGCGCTAGTGACGTTGAACAACCCCATGAACACCGATGTAGCCGGTTTCACAAACATTGAATATTTCAGAAACTGGATTGATGGCATTGCCACATTCGGCACCCAAAAAGGAATAATAAACAACGCCATGGTTAAAACATTGGGGCTTCATATGCCCATCAAAAAATTCATGGCTTCACTTGAAAGTGCAGTTAACACACTGAGGGCAAAAGTCGTATCAGGAGAACCCAGAGCTCCGGCATTACTGAAAAAATATGAAGACTTACTAAATTCAAGCACAGTCATTTCCGAATGGCTAAAGCTACTGTGAGTAAACACCATGAAACCCATCACTAAAAGCTTGCTCGCCACAGAACTAGAAAGAACGCTGGAACACATTGAGACCGACGAACTCCACGCTATCTTGACGGAGGATCAAATCTTATCGATAGTCTCCAAAGTTTTTGATTTGTTTGCGCGAATAACAAAAGAACCCACCATTGACGAGGAAGGGTTCATACCTACAGAAATAATAACAACGCAAGACAGGATTCACGGAATAGCTACTGAGTGCGGCGTTTGCCATAAAAAAGTAATTCTAATAGCAGGCAACTAATAGCCTCTTCTACTTGAAATAACACGCGGCTGTGATCGAGCAGGGGATTCGCTTTCAGGGATTGGTGGGCGAACAGGCCACGATGTTTTTGTTCGACCCCTGCGGGAACGCCCTGGAGTTCAAGGCGTTCAAGGACATCGGGCAGTTGTTTGCCAAATAAGCGTCAGATTCGCTTCAGGGCTTGCTTGTGGGCATACATCGCCCCATCCGCATCCGCCAGCAGCTTATCCACGGTGTCATGCCGTCGTGGGTCGTACTCGATCTGCCCGACACTGAAGCGAATCGCATAACCCCGATGCAACGTGGCATTGCGCTCTTCGAGGATTTCCTTGAGGCGCGCCATGATCGCCGTGGTTTCGATGTGGCTGGAACCGGTCAGCAACGCCACGAACTCATCGCCGCCCAACCGCCCGACCACATCGCTCTCGCGAAAGGCAATGCGCAACACATCAGCGAAGGTCTTGAGCGCGCTGTCGCCCTCGGCATGACCGTAGAGGTCGTTGATCTGCTTGAAGTCGTTGAGGTCGAAAAACAGCAGTGTCGCCGGCTTGCCCATCCGTGCGCAGGCATCCAGCGCATGCTGGGCCAGCATCATGAACCCGCGTCGATTGGACAACAGCGTCAGCTCGTCCATGCTCGCCATCTGCACGGCCATCAGCTCCTGCTCGGCCATCCCGGCGAGATCGCGCAGCAAGTCGCGCTCTTCGTCGTCGAGTTCCCGGGGTTTGGTATCGATCAGGCACAAAGTGCCCATCTTGTTGCCGTTGGGCACGGTCAGCGGATAACCGGCGTAGAAGCGGATGTTCGGGTCGCCGATCACCAAAGGATTGTCGTGGAAACGCACGTCCTGACGGGCATCCGGCACCAGCAGCAATTCATCCTTGAGAATCGCATGGCCGCAGAACGAAACGTCCCGTGGGGTTTCGGTCGCGTCCAGGCCCACGCAGGACTTGAACCACTGCCGATCCTTGTCCACCAGCGTCACCAGCGCGATCGGTACGTTGAACAGCCGCCTGGCCAATCGAGTCAGACGATCGAAGCGTTCTTCGGGGGCGGAATCGAGGAGGTTCAATCCATACAGCGCTTGCACTCGAGCCGCTTCATTGACGGGTTTGCCTGGCACCAGCATCACACACTCCCTTGTTATCAGTGACCTTCAGCGTAGCCCTGATTGGCGATGACTCAAATGCTCATCCGCCGGCCACCGGACACGGCCCACCCGCGTCCGCCCAGAGCTTGAACTGACTGACGAAGATGTCGTGGGGCACCGGCACCGGTTGCCGCCCCGGCCCGGGATTCCAGCCCCAGAGCACCAGTTTGTCCTCGCTGACGTGCTTGATCAGCGCGGCGAAGTCCCGGTCGCCGTTGCTGCTGCGGTCCTTGATCATCGCGCACAAGCGATCCGGCGGCAGGCCGATCCAGGCCATCTTGTGCGAGGCCGGCGGCAGGCTCCAGTGCGGCGCACCCGGTGGCGCGTGGGGGCCATAACTGGCCGGCGGATTGCTTTCGGCGTGGCAGGTGGCACACGGCAAACCGGCGGCGCCCTTGCCGTCCATGCCGCGCACCACGTTCATCGCGTGGGGCGTGCCGGCGTCGAACTGCAACGGCGAATCGCCAGGAATGTGGCAGTTCTGGCAGCGCGGGCTCTGGAAGACTTTCTGCACCGTGCCGAAGGCTTTCAAGGCCTCCTGATCGTCGGCGAACAGGTCCGAGGCATAGCCGCCCAGCCCGACCAGCATCACAGCGCCCAACAACAGATGTCGTTTCATCTCACACCCCCGACAGTTGCAGCGGCAGTTCCCGCAGACGCTGCCCGGTCAGGGCGAACACCGCGTTGGCCACCGCTGGTGCAGTCGGCGGCACACCGGCCTCGCCGATGCCGCCGGGCTTGTCCGTGCTCGGCACGATGTGCACTTCGACCACCGGCATCTCGTTCAGGCGCAGCACTTGATAGTCGTGATAGTTCGACTGCACGACGTGTCCGTCCTTGAGCGTCAGCTTGCTGTGCAACGCCATGCCCAGGCCGAAGGTGATGCACGATTCCATCTGCGCCGCGATGCTCTGCGGGTTGACCGCAATCCCGCAATCCACCGCACACACCACCCGGTGCACGCGGATCTTCAGATTGTCCTGCGACACCTCGGCGACTTGCGCCACGTAACTGCCGAACGACTCGTGCACCGCCACGCCCAATGCATGCCCGTCCGGCAGCGGCGCTTTCCAGTTGGCCTTTTCCACCGCCAGATTCAACACGCCGAGATGCCGGGCGTGATCCTTGAGCAAGGTTCGCCGGTACTCCACCGGGTCCTTGCCCGCCGCCGCGGCCATTTCATCGATCAGCGATTCCATGACAAACGCCGTGTGGCTATGACCCACGGAGCGCAGCCACAACACGTTGATCCCGGTGGTTGGCGAATGCAGATCGACCTGATGATTGGCGAGGCCTGTAATGTACGGACTGTCAGACACACCCTCGACCGACGTCTGATCGACGCCGTTCTTGACCATGGTTTTTTCCAGCATGGTGCCGGCCATGATCGACTGCCCGACCAGCACATGCTGCCACGCCAGCGGCATGCCATCGGCTCCCAGCCCAATCCTGGCCCGATGCAAAAACGCCGAACGGTAATAACCGCCCCGGATATCATCCTCCCGCGACCACACGGTTTTCACCGGCATCGCGGCGGCCTTCGCCACCTGCACCGCTTCGGCGACAAAATCCGAAGTCGGATTGGCCCGCCGACCGAAACCACCGCCAAGGAATTCGGTATGAATTTCCACCTGCTCCGGTTTCAGCCCGGTGATCTTGCCGGCGACCATTTGGTCCAGCGTCTGAAACTGGGTGCCGGTCCAGATCTCGCACTTGTCGGCGCTGATCTTCACCGTACAGTTCAGCGGTTCCATCGGCGCATGAGCCAGATAAGGCACGCTGTACTCGACATCGATTTTCTTCGCTGCTTTGCCAAAGCCGCCCTTGGCATCACCGGCCTGACTGGCGGAAATACCCGGTGTGGCGGCGAGTTTGCGGAAGCTCTCCAGCAGCTTTTCGCTGCTGAGATCCGCGTGCGGCCCCAGATCCCAATCAACCTTCAGCGCATCGCGCCCCAGTTTCGCCGCCCAGTAATGATCGGCGATCACCGCCACGCCGGTCGGCACCTGCACCACTTTGTGCACGCCGGGAACGGCCAGCGCCTGCGCGCCTTCGAAGGATTTGACGCTGGCGCCGAACACCGGAGGCCGGGCAACCATGGCAGTCATCAATCCGTCGAACTGCACGTCCATGCCGAACTTGGCGCGGCCGGTGATTTTCTCCGGGGTGTCGAGGCGTTTGGTGGGTTTACCGATGACTTTCCAGTCCTTGGCTTCCTTGAAGGTAATCGACTTCGGATCCGGCACCGGCAGTTGCCCGGCGGCGTCCGCCAGTTCGCCGTAGGTGGCGCGCTTGTCACCGGCAATCACCACGCCGGACTCGGTGCGGATCGTCGAGGGTGCCACGTTGAAACGCTTGGCCGCCGCCTCGATCAGCATCTGCCGCGCCGTAGCGCCTGCGAGTCGGTAACGGTCGAATTCCATCCAGGTCGAGGTCGAACCGCCAGTGATCTGCATCCCGCCAAACGCCGGCATGCCGTAATCGGCAGCCGAGGCCGGCGAGTGCTCGACGCGGATCTTCGACCAGTCGGCGTCCAACTCTTCGGCGATCAGCATGGTCAGGCCGGTCCAGATGCCCTGGCCCATTTCCGAATGGCCGAGCAGCACGGTGACGCTGTTGTCCGGCGCAATCCGCAGGAACGCGTTCGGCGCAAATGCCTTGCCTTCATTTTCCGCCGCTGTGGCAAACCGGTTGCCACCGGGCACCACGAAAGCCACGACGAGACCACCGCCAAGCACGGCACTGCCCTTGAGAAATCCGCGACGGGATACAGGACTGTTCATCACTCACCTCCCCTCGCTCAGCCAATGTCGGCGGCACGTTTGACCGCTGCGCGGATTCTTGGATACGTGCCGCAGCGGCAGATGTTGCCGGAGAGCGCCTGATCGATGTCGCTGTCGGTGGGTTTGGGGATTTTCGCCAGCAACGCGGCGGCGGACATGATCTGCCCGGACTGGCAGTAACCGCACTGCACCACGTCCAGTTCGGCCCAGGCCTGTTGCACCGGGTGCGAGCCGTCAGTCGACAGGCCTTCGATGGTAAGGATTTTCTGGCCATGGGCGACCGCGGTGGCCGGCGTGATGCAGGAACGCAGCGGCGCGCCATCGACGTGCACGGTGCAGGCCCCGCACTGGGCCATGCCGCAACCGAACTTGGTGCCTGTCAGGTGCGCGACGTCGCGCAGAACCCAGAGCAACGGCATGTCCGCGGGGACATCGAGCTCCTGATCCTTGCCATTGATGTTCAAGGTCAGCATCGGGGATTTCCTCAGACTCACGGTGTTCTGAAGGGGCGTTGCGACAGCACTCGATGCCGTGCACACCTCGGCTTATCCCTTTCAGCTAAGCGCATTTTGCCCCGACGACCAGCCGCCGCGACCACCGGTCATGGATCTACAGCATCGCGGCTACTTGTTGCGCCGTGGCTTTGGCCGATTGCGGGTTCTGTCCGGTCACCAGTTTGCCGTCGGTCACCACATTCGAGGTGAATGGCAGAAACGCCTTTTCGTAGCGCGCCCCGCGATCCTTCATCTGTTGCTCCGAGTCGTACGGTACTTTTTTCGCGACACCGGCCAGCACTTCTTCCATCCACGAGTAACCGGTGACCTTGCGCCCCGCCACCAGCAGGCTGCCGTCCGACAACCGCGTATTGAGCAACCCGCAATAACCATGACAGACCGACGAAACGATCCCGCCGCGCTCGAAGATCTCCCGGGTCAGCCGTTGCAGGCCGGGGTCGTCGGGAAAGTCCCACATCACCGCGTGCCCGCCGGTGAAATAGATGGCGTCGAAATCCGCGCTGTCGATCTGCTCCGGGCTGGCGGTGTTCGCCAGCAGCGCCATGCTCGCCGGATCGTTCAGCCAGGCCTTGGCCGAGCGGTCGAGCATCGGCCACTTCAGTGCCCGAGGCTCCAGTGGACTCCACCCGCCCCTGGGGCTGACCAGTCGCTGCTCGAAGCCTTTTTCCGCGAACACCTGCCAGGCATGGGTCAACTCCCCGAGCCATAGCCCGGTGGGTTCGGTCGGGTCGACATAGTGGGCGACATTGGTCACGACGTGCAGGATTCGACGTGTCATTTGGCAGCCTCTCTTGGGGTGACACCGACCTGACCGAACGCCGTCAGCGGCACCGGCAGGTTGAGCACGATCTGGGCGTCCTTGATCACGTCCAGGCGCAGGATCCGCGAAGCCCCGAGGCCATCGAGCAACTGGCTCAGCGGGCCGCCGTTGCGATCCAGCTGCACATCGCGGGGAAACAGGCGTTGGGCAAAGGATAGTGTGTTGCCCTGCACCACGCTCTGATGCCACAGACCATCGACCTGATGAATCATGGTGGCGGTGCTCATGCGTGATTGCGGCGTAACGTTTTTCAGGGTCGGCAGCGGCACTTTCAGGATCAGGTCCGGCAGACCCTTGGGCCCGTCAATACGGGCGCTGACGCTGGTGCCGATGTTCACGTTGATGTCGGCGCGCCACTTGGGCAGTTGATAGCCGTGCACGCCGCGCACCCGGGCGATTTCGGTGTTCACCGGCAGCGCCAGCACATGGGCAGTGAAGCTACGCCGGCGCATGGCGCCCATCAGTTCCAGCGCGTGGGAGCCACGGGCGCCGGGGCGGCGCACGACAATCGCCACGGAGACTTCGTCGTACGGATCGTTGTCGCAAACCGAGTAGGAGAAAAATGTCAGCGCCACCAGCCCATAACCGGGAAATGCCCGCAGCGGTTCAAGCGGCGCAGGCAAGGTAGCGCGCAGACGGTCCAGCGGCGCCAGGAACAGCAACTGCACGCTGCCGGAACGGTAATAGAAGTTCGGCGCCCAGGTCGGGCCGACTCTCGAAGCGACCTGCTGCTTGGGAATGCGCCGGAAGAAGTCGATATTGCCGGCAGCCTTGTCCCGGGCCACTTCGTCGAGATTGGGGTTCATACGAAAACGGTCGTAGTAGCCGCCCTCCAGCACCTCGACCTTGTGCGATCCGAATTCGACTTCTGTAAAGCGCTTGCTCATGTTCGCTGACCTTTCTCGATGAGTGGCCCGGCAGGTGGCCGGTCAGCGCCACTCTAAGGTTCAACCAAACTTTAAGGTCAAGCGCACAACGGCTATGGCCCACCATTCACGCCAGCGATGACCGTTCGGAACTTGCTTGACCTTAAAGTGCACTTCAATCCTAGAGTTCATAGCGCTTGTCTTCACCCCTTCACGTTTCCGTTCCGCATTTTTCAGGAGTAGCGAACATGGGCTATGTCACAACGAAAGACGGCGTCGAAATCTTCTACAAGGACTGGGGCCCGAAAGATGCCCCGGTGATCCACTTCCACCACGGCTGGCCGCTGAGCTCGGACGATTGGGATGCGCAGATGCTGTTCTTCCTCGCTCAGGGCTTCCGGGTGGTGGCCCACGACCGACGCGGTCACGGACGCTCGAGCCAGGTCTGGGACGGCCACGACATGGATCACTACGCCGATGACGTGGCGGCGGTGGTCAATCATCTGGGAACGCAAAAAGCCGTGCATGTCGGCCATTCCACCGGTGGCGGCGAAGTCATCCATTACATCGCCCGGCATGGCGAGGATCGGGTCTCCAAAGCCGCAATCATCAGCGCGGTGCCGCCGCTGATGGTGAAAACCGAAAGTAATCCGGGCGGCCTGCCAAAGTCGGTGTTCGACGATCTTCAGGCCCAATTGGCGGCCAATCGTTCGCAGTTCTATCACGATGTGCCGGCCGGCCCGTTCTATGGCTACAACCGGCCGGGGGCCAAGCCTTCGGAACCCGTCGTGCTCAACTGGTGGCGTCAGGGCATGATGGGCGGCGCCAAGGCGCACTACGACGGCATCGTTGCGTTCTCGCAGACCGACTTCACCGAAGACCTCAAAGGCATTTCGATTCCGGTGCTGGTAATGCACGGCGATGACGACCAGATCGTGCCGTATGAAGACTCCGGTGTGCTCTCGGCCAAACTGCTGAAAAACAGCACGCTGAAGATTTACCCGGGCTTCCCTCACGGCATGCCGACCACCGAGGCGCCGACGATCAACGCCGATCTGCTGGCCTTTATTCGCGGCTGATTTTATTGGCCGGGGTCAGGCGCCATACCTGACCCCGGCTACTCTTCGGCTCTCCCCGCCCCCTCGCGATTACCCACATAGTGTCTGGCCAATGGAAACGCCGGCAGCCACGACTCGCGACGCACCGTCCAGAGTTCATAAGTCGGCTGCAACTGATCGGGCGCATCCAGCGCGCCCAGACTGACCTCGATTTCATCGCCACTGCGTCCGAACACCGACGACCCGCAGCGCGGGCAGAAAAACCGCCCGTCGTAATCACGGGTTTCGCCCGTGATGGTCACCGCCTCCGTCGGAAAGATCGCCGCCGACGCAAACAGCGCGCCATGGTGTTTGCGGCAATCCAGACAATGGCAAACGCCAACCCGCCAGGGTCGGCCCGTCGTTTCGATCCGCACCTCGCCGCACAGACAACCGCCAGTAAACCGGTCCATGGAACACCTCGCCTGAAAATGGAATAACCGGTGAGTGAAAATAGCAGCCCACTGGGCGAACGCTTACAATCGTGGCCCATTACCACTATCCAGGCAGACCCGTCCGTTCATGGCGCTCGATCCCCTCACGATGCTCACCATTTCCACCGCCCTGGCCTCGGCGGCCGCCCTGTATCTGGCGGTCGAATGGCGCAGCATCCGCGAACCTTCCCTGCTGTTCTGGAGCGCCGGTTTCGCCACCATCACCGTCGGTTCGAGCCTGGCCCTGCTGCGCGCCAACGGCTATCCGCTGATCGGCATCTGGTTCGCCAACGGCCTGCTGGTGGTTGCGCACTGGCTGTTTCTGTTGGGCGTTGCACGGTTTACTCAGCGACAGTTGTCGCGGGCCTGGTACTTGATGTTCCTGCTCTGGCTGTCGTTGCTTCTGTTACCGGAAGATCCGTCGTGGTCGAAGATCATGCTGATGGCCAACTCGCTGCTGATTGCGCTGTTGATGCTGCGGGCCAGTCTGTTGCTGCGCCCTCACGGCAAGTCGCTGAGTATCGGTGCGGTGCAACTGCGCTATGTGCTGCTGATCCACGGCGTGTTCTATTTCACCAAAGCGATCATCGCGGTGATTCCGGGCACGCTGATCGATCTGGCCTCGCTGCGCGGCGAGATCATTCAGATTTCTCTGGTCGAAGGCGCGATGGCGATCATGCTGATCGCGCTGTCGATGACCGGCACCGAGCGCTACCGCCGGGAAAAGCAGATCGCCGAACTGGCCGCCCGGGATCCGCTGACCGCGCTGTACAACCGCCGCGCCCTCGAAGTCCGCGCGCCGCGCCTGCTCGATCAGGTCTCCAGCGCCCGCCCCGGCGCCCTGCTGCTGATCGACATCGACAACTTCAAACTGATCAACGACCTGTACGGCCATGCCGCCGGCGATCGGCTGCTCATCGCCCTCAGCGAAATGATCCGCGCGGCGCTGCCCAAAGGCGCACTGGCGGCAAGGCTGGGCGGTGACGAATTCGTGATGCTGCTGGGCGATGCGTCCCACGAACAGATCATGGTGCTGGGCAGTGCGTTGCGTGAGCAGTTTCAGCAGATGACTTCGCAGACCTACGTCACCCCGCAAGCGGTCACCCTGAGCATCGGCGCCAAGGTGTTCGATCAGCCGCCGGCCAGCCTCACGGCGTTGATCGAACAAGGCGACAGCGCGCTCTACGAATCCAAGCGTGGCGGTCGCAACCGGATTCGTCTGGCCGACTACACCTGACCTATCCTTGCCTGCACCCGCATCCTCGGAGTTCGCCATGTCCACGCCTGAATCCACCCTCCTCCAGAGCTGGCACCACAACGCCCGGGCCTGGACCGAAGCCGTACGCAGCGGCGCTATCGAGAGCCGTCGGCAGGTCACCGATCAGGCCATTCTGCTGGCAATCATGGGGCGCCAACCCGAGCGCGTGCTTGATCTGGGATGCGGCGAAGGCTGGCTGTTGCGGGCGCTGGCAGAGCGCGGGATCGAAGCGGTCGGCGTGGACGGTGATGCAACACTGGTGGAGGCCGCGCAAGCGGCAGGATCGTCACCGGTGCAGGTCGCCAGCTATGAAGATTTGGTAGAAGCGAAAGTCGACATCGGCCGCGATTACAACCTGATCTGCGCCAACTTTTCCCTGCTGCATCAGGACATCATCCCGCTGCTCGCCGCCATGAACGCCCTGCTCGTGCCCGGCGGTGCGCTGGTGATCCAGACGCTGCATCCGTGGTCGGTGGCAGCGGGTGATTATCAGGATGGCTGGCGGGAGGAAACCTTCGATGGATTCAAGGGCCAATGGCGACCGATGCCGTGGTATTTCCGCACCTTGTCCAGTTGGCTGAATGCGCTGGACATGGCCGGATTTCAGTTGAGCAGTCTGCGCGAGCCGCAGCATCCGCAAAGCCCTGTGCCGCAGTCGTTGCTGATGATTGCCGAGCGCCGCGGCTGAAAAAGCTACAGCCTCGGCTTGAGCAGGATCCCGGTGTAATGCCGTAAAAACAGCGCGAACCCCGTGCACCAGAGCGCCACAGACAAACCGAGGCCAAGACTCGAAAACGGCACCAGCAACACCCGGCAACCCGCCGCGATCAGCACCAGCGCAAAACCCAGCACCACGGCTTTCGGTGGCTGCAACAACCGGCCGGTGTGACCGAGGCTGACCCGCGCAATCATCGCCAGAATCAACCCGCCCACGCCGCCGACCGCCAGTGCATGGGTCGCCAGGCTTTGCTGGCCGAGCAGTCCCAGATGCCAAGCCGCCATGGCCCAGATCGCCAATGCCATCCAGCCGTAAGCCAGGTACAACGACCAGAGCAGCGGCATGCGCCACATCCCGCGATCATGCCAGCGAATCAGCCGCAGTATTTGCAAACTGCCGGTGAGCGCAAACAGTGCTGCCAGCCACGGCCGGGGCACATCGTTAAGACCCGCCGCAAACGTGATCGCCGTCAGCAGACTGCCAATCAACAGCAACCGCGTGGGCAACGGATGGGCGGCCGGCGCCGGCAGACGGTTCAGGCCTCGCTGGATGAAGAACGGAATCACCCGTCCGCCGATCACAGTCATCAGCGCCGCAATCAGCCACAACGCGCCCAGCACGCCTTGGCGCTGCAAACCGGTGTCATCGTTGAACAGGCCAATCAAGGTCAGCGCCTGACAACCCGCCATCAGCGCGAGCACCAGCACAATCGGGTAGTTGTCGCGTTTGCGCGCGGCGATCAGATCCCGCGCCAGCATCACCGCCAGCAGCGGCAGAAAACCCCATTGCAGCGCAAGGATCAGCCCTGTCGGCAACGGCAGCCACCAGGCCACGCGCCCGAGTAGCCAGACCGACACCAAAGCGATCAACGCCCCGCCGCGCACGCCAGGAGTCCCGGTCCAGTTGGGTACCGCCGTCAGCAGGAACCCGGCAACGATTGCGGCCGCGAAACCGAACGGCATCTCATGCCGATGCCAGGCGAGCATGCCGCCCGCCGGTTGCAGATCGAACCAGTGGCCGTAAAGCCACAGGCCCCAGATCAGCACCGCCAGAGCGGCGAATCCGGCCCCGGCCAGAAACAGCGGCCGAAAGCCCAGGCTGAACACTGGCGCCGCCGCGAGTCTGCGCATCTCAGGCCACCGCCAGGGCTGGGGACCGGCCCAACCGATACTGCGACAGCAGGCGCATCACATAGCCGATCTTGATCAGCGTCGGGCCGACGATGGTCATGGCGTGCATCGCCACCAGCAGCGCAATCGGCATGTGGCCCTGATACAGATAAGCGCCGTAGATTCCGGCCAGCAACATGACCAGACCGGCAACGAGCACTTTGCTCGACAGCTGCAGAACGTTCAGCGGATTCTCGAAGACAGTGAACATCTTTCGTACTCCTGAGCGGATCAGTTTGTACGATTGATGTATCAACTCTTGTGCCAGATTTTTTATCGTTAAAAATCAGCTAGATAAGCCATAGGAAGTCAATATGACTCGAACCAAAAAGAGTCATATTGACTTCAATATTTGTCATAAAGACACCAGTCGCCTTCAGGGCTGCTTTGCGTAAGCCCCTCTGAAATCAGAGAACTCACCGGCACCCTCCACTTGCACCGCTCCGTCGAGCAGGCGCAAACGATAGAGCGGCTCGGCGATCTGGTCCTGACCAATCACCAGATTGCCCGCCTGCAACGGCCACTGCCGGTTCTCCTGACGGGGTGGTTTGCCCGGTTGCGTCACGGCCATCTGGATCAACGCCTGCTCACCCGCGCCCTTCTCGGTGGCCGGCACGATTTTGATCGTCAGCCACGCCGATCGCTCATCCGACGCCATCATCACGTAACGTCCTTCACGCTGTTCGCCCGTGGGCGTCTGAAACTTTTGCGGTGCAACCCGGAACGCCGTCGGTCGCGCTTCGAAGATCAGAGACTTGTCGCCGTCGTGCCATGTTCCGCCCTGAAAGCCGTGCTCATCAGGCTCACCTGCCACGTACCAGTCGCCGGTGACACGGCCCTGGGCATCCAGCTCATGCAGCAACACGGCTCCGTCATCGTAGGTCTCGCCCACCAGCCGGATCGGTTGGCCATTGCCCGTTTTCGTGTAACGAACCTCGCCAATGTAGACGCCACCCAGCATCTGCCACCACAGCTCGAATGCGATCTTGCCGTCAAGCTTGCCCCGCAGCATCACCGGCGCTTCACCTACTGGCCCTTCAAGGCGACGCTGCTCCAGCCATTTGCCGTCCTTCAATTCCCGCTGCGTGACGTCGGTGTAACCCGCCGGCATCAGCGGGCTGCCTTCGGACGGACGCTGTGCCACCTCGATGGTTTCGGTCACCTTGACCGGCGAATTGTTCTGCACCTGCCAGGTACGGCTCTGGCGCCAGCAGCAACCGCTTTTCGCGTGAGTGACCAGCCGGCGAGCGGCGGAATCGACTTCGAACAATCCCAGATACGGTTCGCGAGTCAGCGCCGACAATGCCTTGTTCGGCACCAGCACCGGGCTCGACGGATCGAACAGATAGACGTCGTAGGACGCCGCGCCGTAGCCACCGTCGTTACCGTTGCGGATCGCCAGATCCTGGTGTCCATCGAAATTGAAGTCGCCAAACACCACCAGACGTTGCTCGTCGCATCGCAAGGCCTTGGCTGAATCGTTGAGCGGAACCAGGTCAACGGCATCGGCCGTGTCGATTCGTTGCAACACTTCGCCATTGGACTTGTCGCGCAGGATGACTTGCGCCGCCACTGGCTCGAAGTTCTGCGTCGGTGGATGCTCGATGGTCACATCGACGCTGTACCTGTTTGCCGGATCCGAGAGCTGACAGCTCAACGGTTCGGCACTGGCCGACGCGGCGGCAAACAGGCAGAAAAAAACCCATGTACGAGAGGCAACCATGATGCAGAGCGTCCTTGCGGCAAAATCGGGGCGGCAAGTCTAACGACAAACGTTTTTGGGCGCACTTGTCGATCTATGGCGCCTACGACCCGCTTCGGACTGACTACGCTATTAATCCAGCGTGTCTAACCTGCCGAGGATGACTGCCATGCAACGCTTTCAGAAGCTGACCCCGTGCCTGTGGTTCGACGATCAGGCCGAGGCGGCGGCCAAGTTCTACTGCTCGATCTTCGATCACTCGAAAATCACCGCCCTCACCCACTACAGCAAGGTCGGCCAGGAATTCCACGGCCGCCCGGAAGGGTCGGTGATGACCGTCAGTTTCGAACTCGACGGCCACAGCTTCACCGGGCTCAATGGCGGGCCGGTGTTCAAATTCAATGAGGCGATCTCGTTTCAAGTCAATTGCCAGACCCAGGAAGAGGTCGACCACTTCTGGGGCAACCTGTCTGCAGGCGGCCCAGTGGAAGCCCAACAGTGCGGTTGGCTCAAGGACAAGTTCGGCGTGTCCTGGCAGATCGTGCCGGTGGCCTTCATGCACATGATGACCGACGCCGACCAGACCAAGGCCCAACGGGCGATGCAGGCCATGTTCGGGATGAAAAAACTCGACATCGCCGAACTGGAACGAGCCTTCGCCGGCCAGAGCTAATACACTCGGGCACTGGCCTGCCGAGAACGACAACGATGAAACACGCTGCCGCCAAGAACCCCGAACAAGCCCCGCGCTTCTGGCGCGACGATGCCCTGCCCTTCATCGAAGCGCGGGCCATCGCCGATGGCCGCGAGGTCTGCTATTCACGGCACTCTCACGCGCACTTTTCCATCGGCGCGATCACCGCCGGGCGCAGCACTTACGTGCATGAACAATCCTCGTTCGAAGTGTCGGCCGGCACCGTGGTGCTGATGAATCCGGGGGACGTGCACGCGTGCAACCCGATCGACGATCAGCCGTGGTCGTATTTGATGTTGTATGTGGAAACGCCGTGGCTGACGGATCTGCAGCATCAACTGGGCTTCAGTGCGGAACTTGAGTTTCGGCGGTTTTCCGATACCCATTTGAATGATGCCAGGCTGTTTCGCGACTTGAATGCGTTGTACGCGATATTGGTCGACGATCAGCAAGACGTGTTGCGTAAGCAGAGCGCGGCGGTAGAGTTTTTCAGCGACCTGCAACTGCGCCTGAACCCGATCGAACCACCGCTTCGCGAACCGAACTTCAAACTCGAACGCGCCGCCGACTTCATCCGCCAGCACTGCACCGACCTGCTCAGCCTCGACGACATCTGCGTCGCTGCCGAACTGTCACCGTCGTACCTGATCCGTGCCTTCAAACAACACTTCGGCATGACGCCTCACGCGTTTGTGGTCAACCAGCGCATCCAGTTCGCTCGCGAGTGTTTGCGTCGCGGGCAGTTGATTGCGGATGTGGCGCTGGAGGCGGGGTTTGCTGACCAGGCGCATTTTCAGCGGGCGTTCAAGCAGCATCTGGCGGCTACGCCGGGGCAGTATCGGGGATAACAACAAAACGGCCCGCAATGGGCCGTTTCGGTTTCAGTATTCAGACACGGGGCTCTGCTGCCACATCCTGGTTATCCAGCACCCGGTTCACCGCCAGTTCCGCCAGCATGATCAGCTGCCCGATGCCCAACAGCACATGCCGCTGCGGCGCATCGATCATCCCGGCAAAATCGCTGGCCATGGTTTTGGCCGAGGTCAGGGTTTCGCAGGCGTCGGCGAGCAGCTCTTCATTCGGGATGCCGGGGGCGATGAGGTAGCGGGTGTTGGGTTTGAGCAGCGGTTTTCTGGGGTGGAACGGATTGAGGTAGTGGTCGAGGGCGCGGTCGGCGGCTTCGTGGAATTTCTTGGAGTCGAGGGTTTCGTAGGGTGAGGTGGTGTCGGCTTCGGGTGGGTTTGGCGTTGGTTTGATCATGGTGAAGCTCCTTGATAGGCGGAGCTGCAACCGTTCGCGGTCAATCGAAACAGGTGGCAGCTGTACGCGGGTTGACCGACCGGGAATCAAGGAACCCGGCATACCCGAAGGTATCCCGCGCACAACCGCCATAAAACGAACAGCCATGAAAGCTGAACGAAAACGGCACGCTGGCGCCTTGATTGAGTCGGACGGTCAAGTCCGGTCGCTGATTCGTCAGCGACCGACACACGATAGAGCCCGGCCCCAAGGCCCACAAGCCGGCGGATTCTGGCGGATGCGTAGGCAATGGCGCAAGGTGTTGTGGCTTGCCGGACGCATCCTTAAACACCTTTAAACCCAGCGCCTGCCATGCTTACGGCAGCAACAGATACCCCGCACTCACTGCCAACAACAGCGCCATCACCCGATTGAACAAACGCATCCCCGCCGGGTTGCCCAGATAGCCGCGCAGAAACGTCCCGGCATACACCCAGCAACCCACCGACAGATAACAGATCACCAGATACACCGCTGCAAACTGCCACACCAGCCGCGCCTCGCCATCAGCGACAAACGCGCCCATCCCCGCCACGCAGGCCAGCCACGCCTTGGGATTGAGCCATTGCATCACAGCGCCGTAGAGCATCGACGGCGCCCTGCCCGATTCTCCCGTATTCAACTGACCGTTATCGGTGGCCAGTTTCCAGGCCATGAACAACAGAAACGCCACCCCGGCCAGTTGCACCACACGGGTCAGCGACGGCCACAGCGTAAGCACTTCATGCAGCCCCAGCCCCATCAACACCAGCAACAACACAAACCCCAGCGTCGCCCCGGCCACATGCCGCTGACTGGCGCGAAAACCGAACTGCGCCCCCGAACTCAACGCCACGATATTCACCGGCCCCGGGGTAATGGACGCGACCAGGGCAAACGCCGCCATCGACACAATCAGACTCATCGCACACCTGCTTCAAATCGAGGAACAAGGCGCCCACAGTAGCCAGCACACGACCCGGCGGTATTGAACGAAATTACCCCCGTATCCGTAGACCCACTACGCTGTAGCTCTGCGACCACTCTCGACTGGAAGTCTGCCCTCGATGATTTTGATTCTGCTGCCCGCTGCCGATTACGACCCCACCGAAAGCAGCGTGCCCTGGCAGGCCATGCGCGATGCGGGTATCGAAGTGCGCTTTGCCACACCGCAAGGCTTACCCGCCCACGCCGACCCGCGGCTGGTGGACATCGGGTTCGGTCTGTTGAGTTCGATGCTGATGACGCGCAAGGCCGACCTCGACAGTTATACGCAGATGATCGAATCCGAAGCGTTTCGCCAGCCGCTGGCGTATGCCGATGTCGACACGACCCGGTTCGACGGTTTATTGATTCCCGGCGGCCATGCCAAGGGGATGCGCACGCTGCTGGAATCCAAGCACGCCCGGCAGATCGCCCTGCAATTTTTCAAGGCTGAAAAACCCGTGGCAGCGGTGTGTCATGGCGTGTTGTTGCTGGCCCGGACGCTCGATCCCGAAACCGGGCGTTCGGTGTTGTTCGGGCGCAAGGTCACCGCATTGCTCGCGGCAACCATGGAGCTGCCGGCGTGGCTGATGACCTCGTTCTGGCTGGGGCGCTACTACCGCACCTACAAACAGACGGTCGAGGCAGAAGTGAAAACCGCACTGGCCAGCAAGGCCGATTTCATACGCGGCCCACTCATCGCCAAGCGAGATTGCGCGCAGGCACCCCACGCGGGATTTGTGGTGCGCGACGGCCAATTGCTGACGGCGCGCTGGCCCGGCGATTGCCATCGATTCGCCGCCGAATGGGTGGCCCTGTTGCAGGCCACCCGACGCGAGCCGGTACTCAGTCCAGACGTGGCACGGTGAAGCGAAATTCGCTGCCCTGTCCCGGCTCGCTCTCGGCAACAATCCGCCCGCCATGGGCCTCGACGATGCCCTGCGTGATGTACAGGCCCAGCCCGGTGCCGTTCGGATTGCCTTCCTTCACCGTCCAGTAGCGGTCGAACACATGCGGCAAGTGATCCTTGGGGATGCCTTCGCCGCTGTCGCGCACCGTGAAGACGATGTCGTCACCGACCGATTTGGCATACACATCGACCGTGCCCAGACGCGGGGTGAACTTGATCGCATTGCCGACCAGATTCGACAGCACCTGAAACAGTCGCTCAGGATCGGCATGGATGCTCAGATCGGGATCGGCCTCGAACGAGATGCTGATGTCCTTGTCCAGCGCCAGTGGCGCGAGCAGTGATTGGGCTTCTTCGAACATCTGCGCGACGTCGAGTTTCTGCGGCGCGATGGTGTAGCGCCCGGCGTCGATTTTCGAGGTATCGAGCAAGTCCTCCAGCAGCGTGTTCATGCGCCCGGCGGCTTGTTGCATGGTGTCGATAGCCGTCGAGATACGTCGTGAGGTGTGCGGCCCGTCTGAGCTGAAAGCCTTCTGCATCATGCCGCACAGCATCGAGATCACGGTCATCGGGTTGCGCAGATCATGGGAAACCACCGCCACCAGTTCATCACGGGCACGCACCGCTTCCTGCTCGCGGCGCACCTGGCGGGCCAGGTCGTTTTCCAGCGCCGAGCGACGCAGGTCGTTGGCGGCGAACAGATCGCCGTGGCTCCACTTGGTGGAAATTCCGGCCATCTCGACCTTCCAGATTTCGAACGAAGTACGCGGTCGCAGACGCAGGCCCGCGTCGGAGTTTTCCAGGTCCAGCGGCTTGCGCGGGTCTCCGCTCCAGTTGATGTTCTCTTTGACTTCCGGGCGGAACCACAGCACCCCGTTGTCCACCGGTTTGGGCAGGCTCATGGCGAGCACACCGCTGGCGACCTGCTGATACTGCGCGGCCGGCGGATAGACGCTGGCCAGGTGATGACTGGCAAACACCGGCTCGCCGCGCTCCTGCAACCATTTGTGCAGAGCGCGAATATCTTCCGGCTCCGGGCAGTTGCCATAGCGGTGCAATTGCTTGTCTTCGATGATCGCGATGCCACCGGCATTGGCCAGCGCCATCAGGACCTGCGGCTGATTGGCCAAGCCATCGAAGACGTTCTGTGGCGAGTCGATCATCGCCTGATTGAGCAACGCCAGCGCCTCGACCTTTTCTTCACGCTGACGGCTGACTTCCAGCGCTTCCATTGCGCTGATCTGCAACGACAACACCTGGCCGATGGTCTGGCACGCCGTGCGCAATTCATGGGGTACGTGCAGCGGCTGACGGTTGCCGCAACTGATCAGGCCCCAGAGCCGGTCGCCCTTGAGCAGGGAAATGCTCATCGAGGACAGCACGCCCATGTTCTTCATGTACTGACAGTGAATCGGCGACACACTGCGCAACGTCGCGAAGCTCAGGTCCAGCGGGGCCTGGGTGTCCGGGCGCAACTTGGGCACCAGCGGCACCGGTTGGTAGTCGGCATTCGGGATGATCCGCAGCCAGTTGGTGCGGTACAACTCGCGGGCCTGCTCGGGAATGTCGGAGGCCGGGAAAAACAAACCGTTGAAGACTTCCATCGACGGATCGGACGCTTCGGCGATGACCTGGCCGTGGCCCTCCTCCTCGAAGCGATAGATCAGCACCCGGTCGTAACCGGTCATGGCCTGGATTTCCTTGACGCTGATGTCGTACAGCGTCTGCAGGCTCTGGGCCTTTTGCAGGCGCGCAAGCATCCGCCCCAGATGGGTTTCGGTGCCGGCGACGTTGCGCGGCTGGAAGTTTTCGACGTGGATTTCCAGTTCCAGAATCAAGACGTCCTGATGCCGGTGCAGTAAGCCTTCGAACGCGGTGCCGTTGAGACGGAAATGCAGCGGCGGCGCGTCGGACAAGGCCGGTTGCTGCAAGGCTTCGCGAACCTGCGCGGCATGGGCATCGCCGATCAGGCTTTGCAGTGGCTGGCCGATCAGTTCTTGCGCCGGACGGGCGAGCAACGTCTCGACGTTGGCGCTGATCTGGATGATCGAAAGGTCCGGCTCGCTCAGGGTCAGCAGCAACCCGTGAGGCTGGATCGCGCCGGGGAAGCGGATCGGCTCGTCGGCGCAGTTGGCCAGCAACTCTTCAAAGGCTTCTTTGTCTTGCGGGGTCATACCAGAACCTCCTGGCTTTCGAGCCAGCGCTCGAAACAGCTGAATGTGGTGTGGGCGGCCGTCACAACGGCTTCACGCTCGACGGCGTCCATCGAGCGACTGCCCAGGTATTCGATGAAGTCGCGCCAGCGCCGACCGGTGGCAGCGCCGTAGATGTCCAGAAACGCCGCGCCGTTGTCCGCACCCAGGCTCAGCCGCGAAGCGATTTCCCGGCGCAGGATCTGCCCGCCGAGGGTCGCGCCTTCCAACACATACAGCACGCCCAGACACGCGGCGGCGGAGTCAATGGCGGGCAACTGGCGGCAGATCGAAAAGTCCTCGTCGTTTGCGCCCAACGCTTGCAGGTCGCGTTGCAGGGTCGGCGTCTTGAGGCGCGAAACCAGATCGAAATCGGCAGGGATCTCGCCGCTGTCCTGCAATGCACTTTCCAGTGGCTGATAGAAGCCGTAATAGGCGCGCATCAGTCGCTCGAAGGCTTGCAGATCAAGGGTGTCGGAGAAGAAAGGAAGGCGTTTTTCCAGAGCAATGTGCAGTTCGGCCGTGCCGGCGCGCAGATCCTGCAACACCGGTGGTACATGAACCTCGCGGGCCTTTGCTTGCATGTAGGTCGCTCGTACAGTGGGCCGCCTGGGGCCATGGGGGAATGGAATAGCGTGGCGCGAAAGCTTACACGGCCAAGGCGTTTTCTGACCGGTTGATGGGTTTTTCTGCCGATTCCATCACCCTGTGACGAATTCAGAGTTGGCGGGGCGGCAGAAAGTTCGAACGGATTCGCGCCCGGCAATCGCTGTACCGCGACTCCGCAGCCTGACTGTACGGTTCCGGCCCGCCGCCAGCATGATAAAAATAGCCGTCCCGCCACCGGAGCCCGCGTCATGGATCTAGCCACCCTTTCCCTGTTTCTGCCCGCCTGTTTCGCCTTGAACATGGCACCCGGCCCGAACAACCTGCTGTCGGTCAGCAACGCCACCCGTTACGGCTATCGTCGCGCCTGTGTGGCGGGTGTCGGTCGGTTGCTGGCGTTTGCCGGGATGATCGCCCTCGCGGCGGCGGGGCTGGCGGTGGTGCTGCAAACGTCCGAGCTATTGTTCTACGGGATCAAGATTGTCGGCGCAGGGTATCTTCTGTACCTGGCGTGGCAGCTGTGGCGAGCGAATCCGGCTGCAGAAGAAGCCGTTGCAGCGCCGGCAAACGGGCTTTTGGCCCTGGCGCGTCAGGAGTTTTTAGTGGCGGCAGGTAATCCCAAGGCAATACTGATCTTCACTGCATTCCTGCCGCAATTCGTCGACCCGACCCGCGCCATCACCCCGCAATTCATGCTGCTGGGCGCGCTGTTCCTGCTGCTGGAATGGATCGCCATCAGCGCCTACGCGTACATGGGCCTGCACATGCGCCGCTGGTTCGCCGAGCCGCGCGGCAAGCGGATTTTCAATCGCTGCTGCGCGGGGCTGCTGTCGGCGGCGGCTTCGGTGTTGCTGATGGCCAAACGGGCCTAAGCTTCGGACGGGCCTTTGAGCTCGACCTGATTGCCGTCCGGATCGAAGCAGTACAGCGACAGGCCATTGCCCTCGGCGCCGAAACGGGTGGCGGCCTTGTCGACGGACAATCCACAGGCTTGCAGGTGACTGATCAAAGCCTCTTCATCGAACGGCTCGATGCGCAGGCAGAAATGATCGACATTGCGCCGTTCGCTGCCGGCAGCGGCGCCGCCCTTGCGGCCGATTTCGCCGTCGAGATCGACCAGGTCGATCATCGACGTGCCGGCGCGCAGGTGTACCAGACCGAACTTTTCGTTGCGCTTGACCACTTCGGCACCGAAGACCCGGTCGTAGAAATCAATGCTGCGTTGCAGATCCGCAACGCGCAGCACGATGTGATCGATGTGTTGAATCGTGAACGGTGGCATACAGGCAATTCCCGAGTTGTAGCGACCCGATCACTGTAGTGCAGCGGCCCGAAAATTCATTGTCGATTTTTCGGTGGAGCCATCGAATAACTGGTTTTATCCTCGGCCCATGAACATACAAGCCGCTGTCCTGCCACCCCACGCCGAAATGGTTCGCGCCATGCTCGCAAGCGACACTGCCTATGAAGGCGTGTTCTTTACGGCCGTGAAAACCACCGGGATCTTTTGCCGCCCTACCTGCACGGCGCGCAAGCCGAAACCGGAAAACGTCGAGTTCTTCGCCCACGCTGACGACTGCCTGTCCGCCGGTTACCGCGCCTGCTTGCGCTGCAAACCGCTGGACGCTGCAGCCATCGCCCCGGACTGGGTGCAACGGCTGTTGAAAGCCGTCGACGCCGATCCGGAGCTACGCTGGAGCGATGCGCAATTGCTCGCCGAGGGCATCGAACCGCTGAAGCTGCGGCGCTGGTTCAAGCAGCATTTTGGCATGACCTTTCATGCGTGGCTGCGCACCCGCCGGCTCGGCATGGCGTTGGGCGGGATCAAGCAAGGCACGTCCATCGACCACGCGGCATTCGACTCCGGTTATGAATCCCTCAGCGGTTTTCGTGATGCGTTTCAGAAATCGTTCCACATCACGCCGGGACGCGCAGCAGCCAGCGAACCGCTGCTGTTCACCCGCCTGACCACGCCGCTGGGACCGATGATCGCCATGGCCGAGCGACGCGGACTGGTGCTGCTGGAGTTTCTCGACCGCCCGGCGCTGACCCGGGAAGTCGAAGAATTGCAAAACCGCTACGGCTACGTGGTTGCGCCAGGGCACAACGCGCATTTGCAGCAGATTGAAAATGAGCTGGCGCAGTATTTCGCCGGCAAGCTGAGCGAATTCAGCGTGCCGTTGCATCTGCCCGGCAGCGAGTTTGCCCGTCAGGTCTGGGCCGAACTGCGGCAAATCCCCTACGGCCACACCAGCACTTACGGCGCCATCGCCGCACGGCTGGGCAAACCCGGCGCCAGTCGCGCGGTGGGGCTGGCCAACGGGCACAATCGCCTGTCGATCGTGGTGCCTTGCCATCGGGTGATCGGTGCGGACGGCTCGCTGACCGGTTATGGTGGTGGACAGCCACGCAAGGCGTTTTTGCTCAGGCTGGAAAACGCTGCCGTGCAGCTGACGCAACCGTTGGCTTTCTGACAAACCGACAAGAAGGGATCTTGATGAACGCGCTCGACACACAGTTTCACCAGTTGCACCACGATGGCCTGCTGATCCTGACCAACGTTGCCGACGCCACGGGCGCGCGACTGGTCGAGCAACTCGGCGGCAAGGCCGTCGCCACCAGCAGCGCCGCGGTGGCCTGGGCCCACGGTTACCCGGATGGCAACACCTTGCCGCTGGAGCGCTTGATCAGCACCGTGGAGTCGATTGCCCGTGTCATCAAGGTGCCGTTGAGTGTGGACATCGAGGCCGGTTACTCCGATGACCTCGACCGGGTCGCCGAAGTGATCGATGCGGTTGTCGCAGCGGGTGCGGTCGGGATCAATATCGAAGACGGCAACGGCACGCCGGAACTGCTGGCGCGCAAGATCGAAGTGGCACGACAAGTCGCCGACAAGCGCGATGTGAAGCTGTTTATCAATGCCCGCACCGATGTTTACCTCAAAAGTCTGGTGCCAGCCGAGGATCGCGTAGCCGAAACCCTGCACCGCGCGGCGCTGTATCAGGCAGCCGGGGCCGATGGTTTGTTCGCTGCCGGGGCGACCTCCGCTTACGAAATCGAAGCCATCTGCAAAGGTACGACGCTGCCGGTCAACGTCCTCGGTTTCGCTTGCCTGCCCTCCCCCGAAGAACTGAAAACCCTCGGTGTACGTCGCCTGAGCGCGGGCTCCGGGATCGCCGAATTCCTCTACGGCGCCATGGGTTCACTGGTGAAAAGTTTCCTCGCCAGCGGCAAGCTCGATACCCACGACCTCAAGGCCTTCACCTATGGCGAAGTCAACGGTCTGCTGAAGTAAGCCATGCTCGATCCCTACCAACCGGCCAGCGAATTTCTGGCCAGCCTCGACGCCGACTGGCAGCGCCACATCGCTGCGGTCGGCCCTTGCCTGCATCAACCGCATCCGGCGCGCGATCCCTATGAATCGCTGGTGCGGGCGATTGCCTATCAGCAACTGCATGCCAAGGCTGGCGATGCGATTGTCGGGCGGTTGGTGGGGTTGTTTTCCGGACAGACATTTCCGCGTCCGGAGCAGATTCTGGTGACGGACTTCGATCGGTTGCGCGGTTGCGGGTTTTCGGCGGGCAAGATTGCGACGATTCAGGGGATTGCCCAGGCGACCCTGGACGGCGTGGTGCCGGATTACGCCACGGCGCTGGCGATGGAGGATGAGGCGCTGATTGAACGCTTGATCAGCCTGCGCGGGGTTGGGCGTTGGACTGTGGAGATGTTGCTGATCTACAGCCTGGAGCGGCCGGATATTCTGCCGGCCGATGACTTTGGCGTACGCGAAGGATATCGCCGGCTGAAGGGGCTGGAGGTGCAGCCTACGCGCAAGCAGATGATCGAGATCGGGTTGGCGTGGAGTCCGTTTCGCACCGTTGCAGCGTGGTATCTGTGGCGGGTACCAAAAGCGCCCTCACCGTAAGTGAGGGCGGCTTTCAAAGGCCCGACTTCAACCGACTGAACGCCCGAATCAAAGCCCGATTAAACACCTTCCCATTATCATTCTTGCTATACAACGAAGCCCTCACCGCCTCAGGCGGATAAGTCCCCGGATCATTACGAATCGCAGGATCAATCAACCCGTCCGCCGCCGTAATCGCATTGGCGTAGTGAATGGTGTCAGTAATCGGCGCGATCACCTCAGGCGTCATCAAGTAATCCATCAATGCCAATCCGGCCTCGGGGTGCGGTGCATCCTTGGGAATGACCATGGCGTCGAACCAGATCAGCGTGCCCTCTTTCGGAATCCGGTAATTCAACTTGAACGGCTTGTGGGCCGCTTCGGCCTGGCCCGCTGCGATGGCGACGTTGCCGTTCCACGACATCGCCACGCAGGTGTTGCCGTTGGCCAGGTCGCTGATGTTCAGGTCGTTGTCGAAGTAGCGGATGTACGGACGGATCTTCGCCAGTTGCTGTTCGGCGAGTTTCAGGTCGTCGAGGCTCTGACGGTTGATGTCCAGGCCCATGTACTTCATGACCGCCGCGAACACTTCGTTCGGATCGTTGAGCAGGCTCACCCCGCAATCGGCGAATTTCGACACCACCGCCGGGTCGAACAGCATCGCCCAACTGTCCCGTGGCGCCTCCGGCAAGCGCTGCTTCACGGCTTCTTCCTGATAGCCGACGCCAGTAGTGCCCCAGGCGTAGATCCCGGCGTAGCGGTTGCCCGGATCGAACACCGCCATGTGCTGGCGGAATTCGTCCCCAACCCCGGCAAAGTGCGGGAGCTGCTGCTTGTTCAAAGTCTGGATCGCGCCGCTCTCGATGGCTCTCGACAGGTGCTGGCCGGCGGTCAGCACCAGGTCGTAGCCGCTGCGGCCGGTGAGCAGTTTGGTTTCGACGGTTTCCAGTGAATCGAAGTGATCGGCGACCACCTGAAAGCCGGTTTTTGCCTCGAAATTCTTCAGGGTGTCCGGGGCCAGGTACTCGCCCCAGATATACAGATTGACCACCGGTTTCGCCGTCTCGGCAGCCTGCACACACAGGGGTGCAAGCACCAGCAATAACGCTTTACTCAGTTTGTGCAGGCCCATGGTCAGGCTCCTTTTTTCTGGCCGGCGTATTGCGGCATGGTGATGCACGCGACGTTGCCGCCACCGAGCAGGATTTCCCGGGAGTTTTCGATACCGACGATCTTGTGCTGCGGGAACAGTTCGGCGAGGGTCGCCAGCGCCACCTGATCGTTGCGATCACCGAACAACGGCACCACGATCGAGCTGTTGCCGGCGTAGTAATTGATGTACGACGCACAGATCTTGGTGCCGGCCTGACGGGTGTGGGTGCTGTCCTGCTGATCGAGGCCTTCGGCTTCTTCGGCGGTCCACTCCAGCACGTCCGGTTGCGGCAGCTTGTGCACGATCAGCTCGCGGCCACGGCTGTCGCGGGTGCTGCGCAGGATGTCGTAGGCCTCCTGATAGATTTCCCATTGCGGATCGTCACGGTTGTCGGTCCATTGCAGCACCACTTCGCCGGGGCGCACGAAGCACGCGAGGTCGTCGACATGGCCGTCGGTTTCGTCGAATTTGCAACCGCGCGGCAGCCAGATCACTTGCTCGGCGCCGAGGTAATCGGTTAGCCGGCGGGTGACTTCGTCCTTGCCCAGGTGCTGGTTGCGATTGCGGTTGAGCAGGCATTGCTCGGTGGTGAGGATGCTGCCCTGGCCGTCGCTCTGAATGCCGCCGAGTTCGGCAATCAATGGCGCGCGATAACGGTCGAAACGTTCGATTTCGAGGATCTTGCTGGCGATCTGATCGTCCTTGTCCCACGGGTAGTAGAGGCCGCCATCGAGGCCGCCGTAGGCGTTGAATTCAAAATCGACGCCACGCACTTCACCGCTCTGATCGTTGACCACAAAGCACGGGCCGCTGTCGCGAAACCAGGTGTCGTTGCAAGTCATCTCCACCACCCGCACTTGCGGTGGCAACTGGCGGCGGGCGGTGGCGAACTGGGCCGCCGAGGCGCAGACCGTCACCGGTTCGCTGTGAGAGATCGCGGTGACGATCTGCACCCAGACTTTCTGTGCAGGCTTGGCACCGTTGCGCCAGACGTCGGTGCGCTCCGGCCAGCCGAGCCAGCAACCGGACTTGGCTTCGAATTCGCCGGGCAGACGGAAGCCGTCGAGTTTCGGGGTGGTGTCGAGCAAACGTGCCATGGTCAAACCTCGTCATCGGGATGGGAATGACCTCAGGCTACGGTCGCGAGCGGTCGGCTCGCCAACGATGATTATTTCGGAACAGTTGAATTCAACTCATCAATCCGCCAGTTGATCGTTGAACCATTCCAGCATCTGCGCCACCGCCGGACGCTCCAGCCGCACCCGCTCGCAGACCAGCGCGTATTGGCCCAGCGCAGTCATGCTGGAGGTGAACGGTCGCACCAGACGCCCGCTCTGCAAATCCTCCTGCGCGGTGAGGTTGTCGCCCATCGCCACGCCCTGCCCTTGCGCCGCCGCTTCCAGCGCCAGCCCGGCATGGGCGAAATACAACTGGCGTTCCGGGCGCAAATCGCCGGCATGGCTGGTCAGCCACGCGGTCCAGGTCTTGCCGTCCTGATCGTCGTGCAACAGGCAATGCCGGGCCAGGTCCTTCGGGGTTTTCAGGTTGCCCTGGTTGAACAGGCCAGGGCTGCACACCGGGAAGAACTGCAACGCCGGCAACGGACGGACGAAATACGCGCTGCTGTCCACCGGGCCGGTGCCGTAGGTGATCGCCAGATCGATGTCCTCGCCGGGCGCCGTGGCGTCGATCGGTTGTTCGTAGAGGTGCAAGGTGATGTGCGGATAACGCGCGTAGAAGTCGGTGAGACGGTTCATCAGCCACTTCTGCGCGAGTTCTGCCGTGACTGCTAGCCGCAGAACGGCGAGCGAGGACGGATCGCGCAACTCGTCGCAGGCATCGCCGATCAGTTCGAAGGCTTGTTGCAGGCTCTGCATCAAGCGCCCGGCGGCGATGGTCGGGCGAATCTGCCGGCCCTCGCGAATGAACAGCGACACGCCCAGTTGCTCTTCGAGTTGGCGAATCTGATGGCTGACGGCGCTGTCGGTGACGCACAGCTCCGCTGCGGCCCGGCCGAAATGCGCGTGGCGGGCGGCGCATTCGAAGGTTCGCAGGGCGGCCAGGGAAGGTAGTCGGCGCATGGGTTTTGATCCCGATTTTTTGCGCCATGCTGACCGGGCTTTTCGCGGGCGTCCAGTTGCACCGCGTTATCGTTCGGCCGGGATTGAGCCGGTAGCCGCCTTCACAGTCTTTGACAGTTTCCCGACAAAGCTGCCAAAGATTGCCGGCCAGCCCCCGCCTAGCATGGCGCATCCACATTTCCCTCGGGTGCCCCATGCCGGTTTCGTTGCGTACGTTCTCTCTGTCCCTGACCTCCCTTTGCCTGCTGCTGCCCGGCGACTCGCTGCGCGCCGAAGACTGGCACACCACGCTGCGCGCCGGGGCTGCCAGTGCGCCGCGCTACAGCGGCAGTGATGAACGGGTGATGGCGCCATTGGTGGGTGTCGAAATCGTCAGCCCCTACGGCGTGTTCCTCGACACTAGCCGAGGCCTGGGCTGGGGTTTCGATGAAGAGGATTTCGGCCTCAGCGTCTACATCGGCGCCAGCGACGTGCGCAAGGATCGCAAGACCGGATTCAAAGGCTCGGACGAGCTCAACGGCATGGGCTCGATCAAGTCGCGCCCGGTGATCGGGCTCGACGGGACCTATCACATGGGCCCGATCATCCTCGGCGCGAGCTTCGAGCATGCGCTGGAAAGGGATGACGATGACCACGACACCGGTTCGGCCTGGAACCGCCTCAAGCTGAGCATCAGCGCGCCGTTCTACGAAGGGCGTTTCGGCAAAGTGGTCGGCGGTCTGAACAGCCAGTTTGGCGACAGCAACTACATGCGTACCTGGTACGGCGTCAGCGATGCGCAGGCCTCGCGCAGCCAGTTCCGCGCGTACAAGGCCCGCGCCGGGTTGATCAGTCGCGGCGCAGACCTGACGTGGTCATTGCCTCTGGACAAACAATGGAGCGTCTCGACAGTGCTGGCAGTGCAATACCTGAACCACGAGGCGGCCGACAGCCCGATTGTCGAACGTCGGCTGCAGACCTCCCTCGCCGGGCAAGTGGCCTACACCTTTTGATCGCGCTCAGAACAGCTCGCTGAACGGAATGAAACGCAGTGGATCACCCATTCGCAAGGTGCTGTTCTCCGGAATTTCCACCAGCCCGTCAGCCCAGGTGGCGCCGAGCAGAACCCCGGAACTCTGGTTCGGGTAGAGCGCCGCCTGCCCGCCCTCCAGGCGCACCCGCAGGTACTCGCGGCGACTGCCGGGTTTCGGCCAGTCGAACCCGGCATTGACGGTGAAGCTCAGCGGCATCACCTCTTCCACGCCTTGAATGCGCAGCAGGTACGGGCGCGCCAACAGGCCGAACGTCACCAGCGCCGAGGTCGGATTGCCTGGCAGACCGATCACCGGCACCGTGCCGAAATGGCCAACCGTCAACGGTTTGCCGGGTTTGATCGCGAGCTTCCACAACAGCGGCTTGCCGTTGTCGCGCAGCACCTGGCCGAGGCAATCGGCATCGCCGGCAGACACGCCGCCCGTGGTCAGAATCAGATCGGCGGCCACCTGCAATTGCTCAAGTTTGAGCCGGGTCTGCGCCGGACGATCCGGCAGGATACCCGCGTCGATCACCTCGCAACCCAGTTCGCGTAACCAGTGATCGAGCAAGGTGCGATTGCTGTTGTAGATGCTGCCGGGACGCAACGGCTGGCCCGGTTCCACCAGCTCATCACCGGTCGACAGCAGCGCCACACGCGGTCGGCGCACCAGCGGCAAATGGGTCATGCCCTGCCCCGCAGCCACCGCCAGTTCGAACGGGCCAAGGCGTTTGCCGGCGCGCAGCAAAGTATCGCCAACGCGGTTCTCCTGGCCCTGGGCACGGATGTTCTGGCCGACCTTCAGCGGTTGCAGAAACCGCACCCGGCCGTCCTCCAGCACTTCGACGTTTTCCTGCATCTCCACGCAATTGGCGCCGGGAGGCAGCGGTGCGCCGGTGAAGATCCGCGCGCAGGAACCGGGCAGCAAGGCGTCCGGCGCCAACCCGGCGTAGACCCGTTGCGAAACATTCAACGGCTGACGGTGCAGATCGGCGAGGTTCAACGCGTAACCGTCCATGGCACTGTTCGGCCATGGCGGCAGATCGAGGGTGGCGACCAGATCGCTGGCCAATACTCGCCCGCGTGCCTCATTGAGCGGCACTGATTCGCTGTCCGGCAGGCGTTGTTCATTGGCCATCGCCAACAGTTGGTCGAGGGCGTCCTCGACCGGCATCAATGCAGCCTTGCTCATCCGCGTGGCCCGCAGGCTTGCACCGGCTTGAGGTGCGGGACGAAGTTGCATGGGCGGTGACGGTTATCCAGTTGCTCGGCGAGGATGCCTTCCCACGCCGTGCGGCATGCGCCGGTGGAGCCCGGCAGGCAGCACACCAGCGTGCCGTTGGACAGGCCCGCCAGCGCGCGGCTTTGTACGGTCGAGGTGCCGATATCGAGAATCGAGATGGCGCGGAACAGTTCGCCGAAACCGTCGATCTGCTTGTCCAGCAGGCAGGCTACCGCTTCCGGGGTGCTGTCGCGCCCGGTGAAACCGGTGCCGCCAGTGATCAGGACCACCTGGATGTTGTCGTCGGCAATCCAGTGCGCGACCTGGGCGCGGATCTTGTACAGGTCGTCCTTGAGCAGGTTGCGTTCGCTCAACGTGTGGCCAGCCTCCAGCAGACGGCTGACCAACAACTGGCCGGAAGTATCGCTGGCGTAATCGCGGGTATCGCTGACCGTCAGCACGGCAATATTCAAGGGAACAAACAGGGCATCCGCTTTAACACTCATGGCACTCTCCGGCATTCGCCAATTCAATTGGGCCAGAGCCTAAGTGCCACTTATGAAGACTGTCTAATCACTCTAACCAACCGCATTATCGACCCGCTCTATCGGTCATTTTTCCACGAACGTCGACTACCGTTCGCGCCAATGAAACCGGCCGTCATCGAAACCCTCGATAGCCTCTTCAACGCTTCCGATTGGACGTAAAACGCGATCAATGGGATCGTCACCCCCTGCGCTTTCCGTGCGCCGTACGCATCTGCGTCAATACTCAATCAAAATTCTCAATCGAGCAGGTGCCATCGTGGACATCAAACAACTCAAGTTCCTGATCGCGCTGGACGAAACCCGTCACTTCGGCCAGGCCGCCGCGCGTTGCCACATCACCCAGCCGACCCTGTCGATGCGCCTGCGTAATCTGGAAGACGAGCTGGATCTGGTGCTGGTCAATCGCGGCCAGCGCTTCGAAGGTTTCACCCAGGCCGGCGAACGCGTACTGGCCTGGGCCCGCACGCTGCTGGCCGCCCACGACGGGTTGTTCGCCGAAGCCGCCGCCTGCCGCGGGCAACTGGTCGGCAGTCTGCGCCTGGGGCTGGTGCCGCTGAGCAACTTCAATCCGGTCAATTACATTCAGGGTTTGTCCGCGATCTATCCGGAGCTGAAATACAGCCTGTCGTCGCTGAGTTCCAACGAAATCATCGAAGGCCTGGGCAACAATCAGCTGGACCTGGGCGTGTGTTATCTGGATCACGTCAACCCGAACTACTTCGATTTCTTCGAGATCGGCGAAACCCGCGTCGGCCTGCTCTACGACACCCGCCACTTCCATTTCGAAGGCCCGGAAATGAGCTGGGAAGACGCCGCCGAACTGCCGCTGGGGATGATCACCACCGGCATGCATTACCGCAAATCCATCGACCTGAGTTTCCGCAGTCGCGGCCTCAACCCGCAGCCGATCATGGAAAGCGACTCGACCTATCAACTGTTGCAGGCGATTCACCAGGGTTTCTGCTGCTCGATCATGCCGCTGGACAGTGGTCTGCAAGAGCCGATCGAACACCTGGCCTTCATTAACTTGCCGGATGCGAGCGTACTCGCGCCGCTGGGGCTGGTGATGCGCAAGACCGAACCGCGCTCGGCGATTGCCGAAAAGTGTTTTGCCGAGGCGCGCAAGATGTTCGGGATCGAGGCGCCTGCCGTTTAACCCCCCTCAAGTAGCCTGAAACGTTGCACTTCGGTGCAACGCTTTCAACTTCGCCAGCAGTGATCGACCAATCCAATCACTGCATCGGAACAAGCGATTGGACGCACTTTTCGCTGCCCCGTAGCCTGAACTCACTTCAGCGCTTCGGGGACTTTCAAGATGCTGTGCCAAGTTGAACAACTCATCGAACCGGGCGACGCCAACGCCCCCGCGCCACAACCTTCGCCAGTGGCTTACCGCGAATACCTCGACGACGCGCCTGTGTCCCACGCGGCGCTGGCGGCGGAGATCGCATTGGCCATCAGCTACAACGGCTTGAATCAGGCGGTGATGATGGTCTCGCCGGGCAACATCGAGGACTTCATTCGCGGCTTCAGTCTGAGCAACGCCATCGTCGACAGCCTCGACGATATCCACGACATCCGCCTGACCCATTTCGACCAGGCCTGCCAGGCCGACGTGCAGATTTCCAGCCGCGCGTTCTGGGCCCTGAAAGATCATCGCCGGCAGATGGCGGGCACCAGCGGTTGCGGCCTCTGCGGTGTGGAAGCCCTTGAACAGGCGCTGCCGCAACTGGAGATCCTGACGCCGACACCGTTGCCACCGGCCGCGCATTTCGAGGGCATCCGCCAACGCATCGAGCAGGCCCAGCAACTGGCCCGCAGCAGCGGCGCCCTGCACGCAGCGTTGTACTTCGACGCCGACGGCGAAGCGCTGCTGTGCCGCGAAGACATCGGCCGCCACAACGCCCTCGACAAGCTGATCGGCGCCCTGCAGTTCGAAGGCCTCGATGCGCGTCAGGGCTTCGTCGTGGTCACCAGCCGTTGCAGCCTCGAACTGATTCACAAAGCGGTGCGCGCCCGTCTTGGCACCCTCGTCAGCCTGTCCGCCCCCACCGCGCTGACCGTGCGCTGGGCGCTCAAGCACCGCTTGAACCTGATCCACGTCCCGCACCGCAACGCCCCCCGAATCTACAGCCCGATCCAGGAGCAAACCCCATGAGCGACACCCTCACCCACCTCGACGATCAGGGCCGCGCCAACATGGTCGACGTCAGCGACAAGGCCGCGACGCGCCGCGAAGCCACTGCCCAGGCCTGGGTGCAGATGCGTCCTGAAACCCTGCAAATGATTCAGTCCAACGGCCACCCCAAGGGCGACGTGTTCGCCGTGGCGCGGATCGCCGGGATTCAAGCGGCCAAGCGCACCCACGAGTTGATTCCGCTGTGTCATGCGCTGCTGCTCAGCTCGATCCACGTCGAACTCAAGGCCTGCGAACCGGACCGCGTGCAGATCACCAGCACCTGCCGCCTCACCGGCCAGACCGGCGTCGAACTCGAAGCCCTGACCGCCGCCAGCGTCGCCGCGCTGACGATCTACGACATGTGCAAAGCGGTGGACCGGGCGATGGTCATCGGCGACATCCGTCTGCTGAGCAAACAGGGCGGCCGCTCCGGCCACTTTCAATGGGAGAACCCGCAATGATTCTGATCAACTACTTCGCCAGCTATCGCGACCGGCTCAATCTGGGCGGTGAAAAGATTCCGGCTAGCAGCGCCCTCGCCAGCGTAGAGGACGTGCGGCAGATGCTGATGCAGCGTGGCGACTTGTGGCGCGAAGTGCTCGGCGCCGGCAACCTGATGTGTGCGGTGAATCAGGAGCTTTGCCAGCCGGATCAGGCGATCGAGGATTTCGACGAGATCGCGTTTTTCCCACCGGTCACGGGGGGTTGAGTCATGGGCGTTCGAGTCCAGCGCAAAAACTTCGACGCCGGTCAGTTGATTGCGGATTTGCATGCACGCAATCCACGGGTGGGCGCGGTGGTGAATTTCATTGGCTACGTTCGGGATCTGAACGTCGGCCAAACGGTTAACGAACTGTTCCTCGAACACTATCCGGGCATGACCGAGAAGGCTTTGGAACAGATAGCCGAACAGGCCCGCGAGCGCTGGCCGCTGCTGGCGGTGGAGATCGTGCATCGGGTCGGCGCGCTGTCGGTGACCGATCCGATCGTGTTTGTCGGCGTCAGCAGCAAGCATCGGCATGCGGCATTCGAGGCCTGCGCGTTCATCATGGATGTGCTGAAGACGCGTGCGCCGTTCTGGAAGCGTGAGACCACGCCTGAGGGCTCGCATTGGGTTGAGGCGCGGGAAAGTGATCAGAATGCGGCGTTTCGATGGAGTCTGGCGCATGCCTGACGGGGCACTGTCGGATGCAACAAAAGCCTGATTAGATAGCGGTTCCCGACGATTCGAACGTGGAGCCGCACTTGAGCACAACGCCCCCTGAGGATTTGCCCCGCCCCCAGCCTGTCAGCCTGCGCCAGGCCTGGCCCTTCTGGCTCAAGCTCGGCTGCATCGGTTTCGGCGGCCCGGCCGGGCAGATCGCGATCATGCATCAGGAACTGGTGGAGCGTCGGCGCTGGATCTCCGAGCGGCGCTTCCTGCACGCGCTCAACTACTGCATGTTGCTGCCCGGCCCGGAGGCCCAGCAACTGGCGACCTACACCGGCTGGCTGCTGCACCGCACGGGCGGCGGCGTGCTGGCCGGGGCGCTGTTTGTGCTGCCGTCGCTGCTGATTCTGATTGTCCTTTCCTGGATTTATATTGCGCTTGGCGACGTGCCGGTGGTGGCCGGGGTGTTTTACGGGATCAAACCGGCGGTGACCGCGATTGTGTTGCACGCGGCCCATCGCATCGGTTCGCGGGCCTTGAAGAATGGCTGGCTGTGGGCGATTGCCGGAGCAGCGTTCGTGGCGATTTTCGCCTTCAACGTACCGTTCCCACTGATCGTGCTCGGCGCGGCATTGATCGGGTATTTCGGCGGACGCTGGGCGCCGCAGCGGTTCAACCACGGCGGTCATCGTGGCAGCGAAAAATCCTTCGGCCCGGCACTGATCGATGACGACACGCCAACGCCCGAACATGCACGGTTCAGCCTGCCGAGGCTGCTGCGTCTGGTGCTGGTCGGTGCGTTGCTGTGGTGCCTGCCGATGGCGCTGCTGACGGCGCTGTTCGGCTGGAACGGCACCTTCACGCAGATGGGCTGGTTTTTCACCAAAGCGGCGCTGCTGACCTTCGGCGGCGCTTACGCCGTGCTGCCCTATGTGTATCAAGGCGCGGTCGGGCATTACGGCTGGCTGACGCCGACGCAGATGATCGACGGCCTGGCCCTGGGCGAAACCACGCCGGGGCCGCTGATCATGGTCGTGGCATTCGTCGGGTTCGTCGGGGCTTACGTGCAACCGACGTTCGGCCCGGAACATGCGTTTGCCGCCGGCGCGCTGGCCGCGACGCTGGTGACCTGGTTCACCTTTCTGCCTTCGTTCCTGTTCATCTTCGCCGGCGGACCGCTGGTGGAGTCGACCCACAACGAACTGAAGTTCACCGCACCGCTGACCGCGATCACCGCCGCCGTGGTCGGGGTGATCCTCAATCTGGCGTGTTTCTTTGCCTATCACGTGTTTTGGCCCCAGGGTTTTGCCGGGCAACCTGACGTCTTTTCTCTGTTGCTCGCGGCGGCGGCAACCCTCGCGCTGTTTGTGTTCAAGCGAGGGGTGATCGAGGTGTTGATCGTTTGCGCCCTCGTCGGGCTGGGGTTTCACCTGTTGCGCTGAACCGGGGGCTTGTCATGCCCTCCGGAATCAGGCGTTTACTTATCCGGGAGTTCCCCCTTACTATCCAGCCACACCGGCATGGCGGGACACTCCCGCCGCCGACGTTTTCCGCCAACGGAAACACGCGTCATGAGCACGTCACTACAACAATCAGAATCGTTGAACGTCTCTGCACTGTGCGCCCTCCTTCACAGGGGCCGCGCATGAATCGCATCGTCAATCTCCCCATGGCCCTGAGCCGTTCCAAGCTGCGTCACTCCGCACGCCCGCCGGATATCTGCCTGTCCGTCTGATCGCGCCGTTAAAAACCGCGACAGTCCCCCTCTTTTTTCGATATCCCTGCCAGGACGCCCGCGCCTATTGCCGAGCTGCGTCCGGCCCGAATCTGCGCGCCTGTGCGGCGCCATCGTGAGTGATTGATTATGAAATTCGCAGCCATTGAAGACGCCCGTCATTTTCTCGATCAAAACCCCGACATCGACATGATCGAGCTGTTCATCCTCGACGCCAACGGCGTGCCCCGCGGCAAGTTGTTGCACCGCGAAGAACTGCTCGCCGTGTACGAAAGCGGTCGCCCGCTGCCGAGCACCATCCTCGGCCTGACCGTGCACGGCGAGGACGTGGAAAATTCCGGTCTGGTGTGGGACGTCGGCGACATCGACTGTCGCGCCTACCCGCTGGAAGGCAGTCTGGTACGCCTGCCGTGGCGGCAGATTCCGACCGCTGCGGTGCAGGTCAGCATGCACCCGGAACAAGGCATGCCGGCGAGCATTGCCGACCCGCGTCACTTGCTGATCAAGGTCATCGACCGCTTGAAAGCCGAGGGTTACCACCCGGTGATGGCCTGCGAACTGGAGTTCTATCTGCTCGACGCCAAACGCGATCACAACGGTCGTCCGCAACCGGCGCTGGATGCCGACGGCGGTCGACCGAGGCACACGCAGGTCTACGGTTTGCGCGAGCTGGAGCAGATCGAACCATTCCTCGCCGACCTCTACAGCGCCTGCAAACTGCACGGCATTCCGGCGCGCACGGCGATCTCGGAATACGCACCGGGTCAGGTGGAAATCACCCTCGAACACGGCGATGCGCTGGAGGCGATGGATCAAGCGGTGCGCTACAAACGGCTGGTCAAAGCCGTGGCGCACAAGCACGGGATGCAGGCGACGTTCATGGCCAAGCCGTTCGATCACCTGGCCGGAACCGGCATGCACATGCACGTCAGCCTCGCCGATGCCGAGGGGCGCAATCTGTTTGCCTCCGAAGATCCGGCCGGCACGCCGCTGTTGCGCACGGCGATTGGCGGGATGCTCGCCTCCTTGCTCGATTCGCTGCTGCTGTTCTGCCCCAACGCCAACTCCTACCGCCGCTTCCAGGCCAACAGCTACGCGCCACTGGCGCCGACCTGGGGCGTCGACAACCGCACCGTCAGCCTGCGCGTGCCTGGCGGCCCGGCCAACACCCGGCACATCGAACACCGCATCTGCGGCGCTGATGCCAACCCGTATCTGGCAGCGGCGGCGATCCTGGCGGGCATTCATCGCGGCATAAAAGAAGACATCGATCCGGGCGAACCGGTGCAAGGCAATGGCTATGCGCAGGCGAAAGAATTGCTGCCGACCGACTGGCTGACCTCGCTCACGGCGCTGGAAAATTCGGTATGGGCGCGTGATGCACTGGGGCAGGCGTTTCTCGGGGTGTATCTGGCAGTGAAGCGTGCGGAATACCGGCAGTTCATGGCCGAAGTGGGTGAGCAGGACTGGCGCTGGTATCTGACCGAAGCCTGATCCTTTTTTCCTCTTTTTGCCTTGGATACCGACATGACTGAACGCAGCAACTCCTACTACACCGCCACCCTCAACCGCGACACCGACTACCCGTCCCTGCAAGGTCGGCACAAGGTCGATGTGGTGATCATCGGCGGCGGTTTCACCGGCGTCGCCACCGCCGTCGAACTGGCCGAAAAAGGCCTGAAAGTCGCCATCGTCGAAAGCCACAAGATCGGCTGGGGCGCCACCGGGCGCAACGGCGGCCAGGTCACCGGCAGCCTCTCCGGCGACGGCGCGATGCGCAAACAAATGCGCAATACGCTGGGCGATGAAGTCGACGACTTCATCTGGCACCTGCGCTGGCGCGGGCACGAAATCATCCAGCAACGGGTCGAGAAATACGGAATCGATTGCGACCTCAAGCACGGCCATTTGCACGCGGCGTACAAGCCGAGCCACATGGCCGGTCTGCGCAGCGACTACGACGAAGCCGTACGCCGAGGCATGGGCGATGAGGTCAGCCTGCTCGACCGCAGCCAGGTGCGCGACCTGCTGCAAAGCGACCTCTATCACGGCGCGATCAAGAACACTCGCAACATGCACCTGCACCCGCTCAACCTGTGCATCGGCGAGGCACGGGCAGCGGAAAGCCTCGGCGCACTGATCTTCGAAAACAGCGAAGTACTGGAGATCATTCACGGCGACAGCCCGGGTGTTCGCACGGCCCACGGCCGGATCGACGCCAATCAAGTGCTGCTGGCCGGCGACGTCTACCACAGGCTCGAACCGGGCCAGCTCAAGGGCAAGATCTTCCCGGCCATGGGTGGCATCGTCACCACCGAACCGTTGGGGAATCTGGCCAAACAGATCAACCCCGAAGACCTCGCCGTGTACGACTGCCGTTTCGTCCTCGACTACTACCGCCTCACCGCCGACGGCCGCCTGCTGTTCGGCGGCGGCGCCAACTACAGCGGCAAGGACTCAAGGGACATCGCCGGCGAACTGCGCCCATGCATCGAACAAACCTTCCCGGCGCTCAAAGGGGTGAAGATCGACTACCAGTGGAGCTGCGCGATGGGCATCGTCATCAACCGCATCCCGCAACTGGGCAAGCTTTCGGACAACGTCTGGTATTGCCAGGGCTACTCCGGCCACGGCATCGCCACGACCCACATCATGGGCGAAATCATGAGCCGGGCGATCACCGGGCAGATGCAGCAGTTCGACACGTTTGCCGCGTGCTCGCACATTCGAGTGCCGATGGGGGATCTGCTGGGGAATCCGATGCTGGCCGCCGGCATATGGTACTACCAGATGCTGGAAAAACTGCGCTGATTGAACGGGCCCCATCGCGAGCGGTGGGGCCTTTTGTTTCGCTCCAAAACGTCAGTCCTGCAACTGCTCCACCTCAATCCCCAACCGCCGGTAATCCTCGGCACTGCCTGACGCCAGGTGCCGCTCGGTGATCAACGTATGCACCCGATTGCACGGCGCAATCACGAACGGCTCCACCGCCCCCAGCTTGTCCGCCGTGGTGACGGCGATCACCTGCGCCGCACTGTCGAACAACGCCTGTTTCACCGGCACTTCATCGAAATACAGCGAGCTCAGCCCCACTTCCGGATGAATCGCGCAAACCCCGGTAAACAACACATCCGCCTTGATGCTTTGCAGCAGTCGCACCGTTTCGTGGCCACTGACCGACATCGTCGCCAGGTTGAGCTGCCCGCCCGCCAGAATCACTTTGATGCCCTTGTATTCAGCCAGGGTGATCGCCGTCATCGGTGATGTGGTCACAGCCGTGATCGAGATATCCGAGGGCAACGAACGGGCGATCTGCAAGGTGGTGGTGCCGGAATCGAACAGCACGATCTGACCATTCTTCACCCTGCCTGCCGCCAGCTGCGCGAGGCTGGTTTTCACCTCGTCGGTTTCACTGATCCGCGTGAAGTAATCCTTGCCGGTATCCTTCGGTCGCGGCAGCGCCCCACCGTGCACTCGCTGCACCAGCCCGGCGTTGTCCAGCTCGGCCAGATCGCGGCGGATGGTGTCTTCGGACACCGCAAAGTGCTGGCTCAACTCGGAAGCCATGACCTTGCCGTCACGTTCGAGAATCAGAAGGATTTTCTGCCGACGCAGGGAGGGGAGTTCGGCAACGGAATGATCATGCATGGTTATGCCTGTTTGTGCTTGTAGTTGCAGGTTTGACGAGACTAACCAAAGCCTCGGGCAAACACAAACCGGCTGGTATCAATTGTTTCGATCATTGAAATCAAGAAGCCGAATTTTTTCTTTGCATCGGGCCTGTTCACAATGGCACCACTTTAATAAGGCCCAGGATGAACACCCCATGAATCTCAATTTTGCTTTTGCGTGCATGATCGTCGTGTCGTTTGCGATTGCGTTGGGGCACGCGTGATTTACGCGGGCACCGCCTTCACGTAGTGAAGGATTTACGGCGCACCTCTAATTGCCTTATCTCGAGTTTTCCTGTCGGCTGCCAGGCAGCCCAGGCTCACAATCACGTCACAACAGATCAATCTTCTTCGGGCGCGAAGAACTTGACGACAAACTCCCCGCCCCGCTCGTTCAACAAAATGATCCGAGCGCAATTCCAGCATCTGAGAAGCATGTCGGACTCTGCAAACAGCTTGTCGACGAGTTGATTGGCGGACATTTGATGTCCATCCGGCAGATCAAGCGCATCCTCTGAAGCCACCAGAGATACACCCGCCCCGCAAAACCAGTTTTTGTGAACCAGCTCATCACATTTGCACCGAACCCATGACCCCATGACCTACCTCAAGACACAAATAAGTGAACGACGCACAAATCACACCTCTTCCCGCGCTCTACGCACCTGCACCAACAACGCCGGCGCAAAATGCAGCACCACCATCCGCACAAGATGGTGAGTCAGGATAAACACCACGTTTAACCCACCACCAAACGCCACGATGGCGATGGTCTCGATCGCTCCCGGCATGTACGCCAGCCACAGCGACAACGCATCACTCCCCAGCAATCGCGCCGCCACTTCGGCGAATCCCGCCGCGACCAGAATCATCAAACCCACCGAGACCAACGCCGTGCGGCCATGACGGGCCAGTTCCGCAAAGCCGAGGCCCTGGAACCGTGAGCCGATCCGCGCCCCGAGAATCAACGCCGCCAGATTCAAACTCCAGTCCGGCATGTGAAAGCCGTGCAGCCATCCCGATTTCACGAACACAGCGGTGATGATGATTGCCGTCAACATGAACGGCGCCGGCACACCCATCGCCAGCAGCAATCGCCCGACCACCACGCTGAGGAAGATCACCGACAGCACGGTCAACGCCATGCCTGTCGACAGCGGATCGGCTTCGGCAACGGCGACCGATACCGGCCCGGGAATCAGGAAACTCACCAGCACCGTGATCAGCAACAACCGCATCAGGTGCACGATGATGACTTTGCTCGATGCCTTCTCCGACTCCAGCAAATCAAACACCGCCGCCAGCGCCCCCGGATACACCGCCAGCAATGCATCCGTGCGGTTCCACCCTGCCCCTCGCGCCAGCCACCAGGCGGACAGCGCGACCTGCACCGTCAGGCACAGCAGCAACACGCCGAGGCTTGGCAACATCGTCGAAACGGTCGCACTGTCCCACGCTTCGAACATCAGTCCGGTGGCGATGCCCAGCGTGACCTGGATGTAACCCAGCCCATAAGGCGTCGCAGGCACGAAGCCGAACCGGGTGACGACAAGTGCGGTGACGAGGATCGAGCCCAACAGCAAACCGTGGGGCACGCCCTCGAACTGCAACAGCGCGCCGAATCCGGCAGCGATCAACAAACACAGAATGGATTTCATGGTCGCCTTCCTGGCTATTCAAATTGAGTCAGGCGCGCAGCCGTCCAATCGCCCGCCGATATTTTTCGATCCGCTCCAGATCCTCCCAACTCGGCGAGGCAATCCGCGACAGGTCGCTGTTCTCTTCCAGATCCGCCAGTTTCACCACCCGCTCGATCGGGTTCTGCGCCGCACGCTCGACGAAATCCTCGTAGGATTCGCCCGGCACCTTGGTCACCGATTCGATGGCTGACAAGACTTCTTCGCTGAAGCCTTCCTTGCGCAAATCATCCAGGCTGATGCCGCAGTCCTCGACCACATCGTGCAGCACCGCGACGATGCGCTCTTCCAGGCTGCTCATGCGCAACATGACTTTCAGTGGATGCAAAATGTACGGCGCACCGCCCTTGTCCACCTGCCCCGCGTGGGCCGTGGCGGCAATGGCGATGGCGCGTTCCAGAGTCTGAGTCATGGGCGTTTCCTCGGGTTAGACGCCGTACCGGCCGCCGACGTGAATGTTGCGTTTGAGCCAGCGGCCAATCGCCTGCAAACGGCCGGTTGGCTGCGCCGGCTCGGCGTATTGCTGGAGGATCAGCGAAACCAGATCAGCCTGATCAGCCGCCGGATGAGCGTCCATCAACTCGGCCACCCAGGCGCAGTCGGCCTTCTTCAAATGCTCACGCCACTCACCCGGCCACTCTTCCAGCTCATCCAGTGCCAACCACCGCGCACCACCCTGATTGGCATGCCCGCCGCCGATCGATTGCTCGAAGCAGAACGGCGTTGTCGGGCGGGACAGGTCGATGCTGAAGATGTAGATGTCCTGGGTTTTGTGCTGCGGCGTGGGGGCGTTGTTGCGGCTGCCGATCTGAATCATGCGCGGTTCCGTCCGTGGGAGAGGCGTTACAACTTGTTTCGCAGTCTACGACGTGGTGCCGATGGGGGGAACCTTTGGCGATGAGTCGGATTGTGGCAAGTGAAAGGTTTGACTGGGCAGTCCGGGGATTCCGTTTCAGTCGCCCACAAAAAAGGGACACCGTTGGGTGTCCCTTTTGGCGTTTGGGGTAAGCCAATCGATCAATGTTTCATGGCTTCACACTGACGGCGCAGGTCCTGATCACCAATGCCGCTGCAATTGCCGTTTCCGGTTTTGGCCTCACAGAAACGGCGCTGGTCCTGATTATCGATACCGCTGCAATTGCCGCTTCCTGTCTCTGCTTCACACATTCTTCGAAGATCCTGACTGCCAATCCCGCTGCAATTACCACTGCCGGACTTTGCTTCGCAATATCTGCGCTGATCCTGATCGTTGATGCCGCTGCAATTGCCATGGCCAGTTTCTGCCTCGCACATCCTGCGTAAATCCTGATTGCCGATCCCGCTGCAATTGCCGCTGCCAGTCTTGGCTTCGCAATATCTGCGCTGATCCTGATCGTTGATGCCCGAGCAGCCAGCGAAGGCATGGCCGGCGAAGGCAAACATCAACAGCATCGCAAGTATTTTCTTCATCACACGCTTCCTTGGCTTACCAGTAAACAGACTGGCACTGGTTGACGCAATCACACCCAATCAACGCTTCATCGCTTCGCACTGATTACGCAGATCCTGGCTGCCGATACTGTTGCAACTGCCACCACGGGTTTTGGCCTCACAGAAAAGACGCTGATCCGTGTCATTGATCGAGTTGCAGCTACCGCCTCCTGTTTCTGCATCGCACATTCTGCGCAGAGTCGTATCGTTGATGCTGTTGCAACTGCCGCCACGGGTTTTGGCCTCGCAGTAACGACGTTGATCCCCGTCATTGATCGAGTTGCAACTACCACTGCCTTTTTCCGCATCGCACATCCTGCGCAGGTCCGTATTGTTGATGTCGTTACAGCTGCCACTGCCGGACTTGGCCTCGCAATATCTGCGCTGATCCGGATCGTTGATGTTCATGCAGCTAGCAAAGGCATGGCCGGCAAAGGCAAACACCAACAACATCGCCAGTATTTTCTTCATCACACGCTTCCTTGGTATTCCAGTCAGCAGACTGGCTCTGTTTAATCCGATTTAAATGAATCTCGCGAAGCACCCTCAAATCAGCGCTTCATGGCTTCGCACTCGTTGCGTAGATCGGAATTGCTGATGTACGAGCAACTGCTGCCACTCTGCTTGGCATTGCACAGGGCGCGCTGGTCACTGTCGCTGATGTATGAACAGGAATAGCCCTTCAGCTCCGCCTCGCACGCCGCGCGCAGATCCGAGTTATGGATGTACGAGCAACTGCTGCCGTTCTTCTTGGCGTTGCAGTAGTCACGCTGGTCAGTGTCGGCGATGTACGAGCAGGATCTACCGTTCACTTCAGCATCACAGGCCGAACGCAAATCAGAGTCGTGGATGTACGAACAACTGCTGCCCTTCTCTCTGGCTTCGCAATAGGCCCGCTGATCACTGTCACTGATGCTGGCGCACCCGGCAAACGTGTATCCGCTGAACATCAACAACATCGCAAGCACTAGTCTCATCACACACTTCCTTGGTCGACCAGGAAACAGCCTGGCACTGCTTGAGCCGATGAATGAGCGTCGCGACACGCCATCAAATTGACATCGGTTTTGGGGAAAGTTCCGGGCCGGGAATGCGTGATGATTTTTTTGATCTGAAAACGGCGTAGGAAATTACCCTGCGTGGTGAGGGAGCTTGTTCTTGCGGAGCTGCGAAGCGGGCCGAAATCTGGCGAGTCATTTTCCCCTGTTACTCCGCAGCCCTTGATTTACGCCGGTTGCGCCGCCGAACGCGAGCGAACTCTCTTGCCAGACGTGGTGATTTCACGTCCTACAGGCTGATTGCGATGGTGGGAATCGGTGCCTAGTGTGGGTCTGTCGCCGAACGAATTTGGCGATAGGGTTTCGCAGCCCTCAGAAGTGACGCACATCGCTCAATGACAACTGTGGCAAAATTCGCTGCAGTTCATTTTATGGTGGCTGTGTGTGGGAGACCTTCGGGTCTGCCGGTTTAGCTCTTCTCCGGTCTGCGAACCCGCATACAGCTGCCACCCATTTGTTTCGCAGCAGAAAGGTGGCACTTCTCAATTAATTAAAGAGTGCTCCAAATGACCAGTAAAGCCCCGCTCCGTCACTGCGTGAACATGTCCCATCCAGCCACCGACCACCCGGTGCTGCTCATCGACGCGGACATCCCACTGCGCGATTTACACGCCTGCCTCAGTGAACGCCTGAATGCCGTCCTCAAATTTCTCGATCTCATGGCTTGCATTCACTTACCTGACCACGCAGAACATGACATCAATACAGTCACCACCATCGCCAGAATCATGGTGCAAGACGTGAGTGATCTGTTTCGAGTTATAGAGCGACGAGGGTTTGATGTTCTTAGCTAGAACTTGAAGGTGACAGATTCACATAAATAAATCTGTCACCTTTTCAGTCACCTTTTCATGATCGCCTTTTCATGACCTGGCACCTTTTCATTACCACCTTTTCCAACATATATTAAAACATGAGAATTTAAAGAATCTAATCTTCAACAGCCCATGTCTCCTTACCTTTTAAAGTTGCCCTTAAACGCTTAACTGACGTTTCAAGCCAAATATTATCTGGATATCCATCCAGAGCAACGAGTTCGTTGATTATAGTCAATACTGCATCAGCATCAACAAGCTCATCCATCTGGCCTCGGCTGCTACCAAATCCTGGACGAACAGTTAAAGCGGCGAACGTTGCGATCGCTTCCATAGTGTTCAGCTGAGACGTCAAGGACAATCTGAGCTCCTGAGTCCATCTTTGACTGTTGACCAGGCAATATATAGCTTCCATATTCGGAAGCCGGCGCATTGCCAGTCCATTCACCACGGCATCGCGATATCGAGGCAGCTCTCGCTCAAGCAGATCTATTGTATCGTTTTTCCCAAGAACACTCTCATCACTACTCGACCGAAAATGCGGAGTCAATCCATGAGCAAATAAATGCTTTCGCAAAAGCCAAGGGACGATAACTAAATCCCGGCCACTTTCCAAACATTGAACAATATTCTTAAACCGTTTTCCCGAATCCTTCCCCAGCAAACAAAACTTCCAAATAACCGCACCAACATCATCGGCCAAACTGCCTAAGGATTCCTCTTCAGTTATCCAATCATGCTGCCTAACTAGAACCTTAGATAGTGCCAGCCAAAACGCTTGCCCTTCAGAAAAGTCGAGCTCCGATAATAAATCACCCAGCCTATCTAGAACATTCGAAAGACTACCTTGATCAAAATAGTCGCGAATCAAACCTTCTAACTCTTCGGTATTTTTCATTTCCCAAATGCGCTGAACTTCTCTTTTCTCTAACATTCCGGGAGGATTACCGAGATACAACAAACGGATAAGATTACGACGCTTAGAAATCCTATCACCTCCCGAAACTTCATTTTGACTCGTAAACCTCGGAAATATTAACTTAATCAAATCCGCATGTACGCTGGCAGCATCTCCTAAGGTGTTGGATACTGTGGCAGGAGCGTTCTTATTATCTTGAGAGAACGAAGATCTTTTGATTAGTTCCTCAGTACTAGGGTCATCAACCACCGCCTCAGGATATCTGGCAATAACATCCCTAATCCCAGGTGCTTTCGTAACGAGCCAGCTATATACGAGAAGATCAAACGGGCATATTTCGTCTCTTAAAATCTCCCCCAATACCGCAAAAACTCCGATTAATCGTTTAACCTCACGCGGCGTGCGAATAACCCGAACAAGTTGTTGAACTATATCTTTTTGATATGGCTCATTCGGAGAAGGCAAATTAGCACCATTATTTTTCAGCGCAAACTCAATCAACCTAACTACATCATTCTGCAACAGTGGGCGCAACGGTATAGCATACTGAATTATTTTCTCCAGATAATTCTCACCTGACTTAACTCGATCAGCATGACTATTACCTTTACCAAGAGCTTGGACCACTCGCTCTGGGTCGTATGCGACGATATATGAAATCCCTTTAATATCGCCGACAGCTTTTATAAGCTGAGCGACCGCACGAACTTCATCATCTTCAACTCTATCGAGTTCATCAATAAGCACTACAACTGGAACGTTCGCATTCGCGAGCTTTGACTCAAGCGATTTTCTTTCTTCATTTGTGGAAAGAGTCTTAGGCTTGATGAATGTCGAAAACGCTCTTACTAACCATTTCTGCCAAAATGCTGTAGCAGCTCCACCTAAATAAATATCCATTATAGAGGCCACGGTTGCACCGGCAGTCTCTATCGAGGCCTTATACCTCTCCAGTTGTCCTCGCAACTCTGAAAACTTCTCACCCTGACTTTTCCCCAGAGCATCTCGCAAGCTATTAAAATAGGCATTAACTAACTCATCACGCCCCTTAAACAACCAAGGATTTAGATTCGCCACAACAACACCATCTAAGCGCTTTAATTCTTCACCCAACAAATTAAGCACACTTGACTTTCCTAAACCCCACTCTCCTGTAAGGCCAACAACATAGCCTGTAGCTCTACGAACGGCGACATCACCTTCCGCCCCATACTCCGTATGAACCAGTGTTTTTACTAGACTATTTATAAAGGAGCCGCGATCCAGAACATCCGCCTCAACTTTATCGATTGCTCGATCCTGCCGGGAAAAGTGAGAGTTAGCTTCCATGTTTTAACACCCCAGCCGATACAATAATTGGCGAAATAAATCTGACTCATATTTCAAGCACAGTCAAAGCTTCTGCACTTACAACCTTCGCAGAGGTTATCTTTAGACTCCCTCAACAAATCAACTACCAATTTTTATATCAAAAATTCGCCGGTGTATTCGCACTGATAATCTCCGCCTCATCCGCCCCGATATTCCGGAACTTGTGCGGCAGCGTCGTCGGAAAATAGTACCCATCCCCCGCACTCAACACGCTCACCTGCCCGTCCACCGTCAACTCCACGGTGCCGCGCGTCACCAACCCACACTCTTCACCTTCCGAGTGCACAATCGGCTCTTCCCCCGAACTCGCGCCCGGCGCGTATTGCTCGCGCAGCAAGCGCATCTGGCGGCTGGGGACCGAGGCGCCGATCAGCAGCAGGCGCAAGCCGTGGCGGCCGAGGTCGGGTTGTTCGTTGGCGCGGAAGACGTATTGGTGTTCGCGAGGGGGCTGGTCGAAGGTGAAGAAGTCGGCCAGGGACATCGGGATGCCTTCGAGCAGCTTTTTCAGTGAGCTGACGGAAGGACTGACACGATTCTGTTCGATCAGGGAGATGGTGGCATTGGTCACGCCGCTACGCCGGGCCAGCTCGCGCTGGGAGAGTTTGTAGCTTTCGCGTACTAGTTTGAGTCGAGAACCCGTATCCATGACAGCCTTATGTGAGAACGACTTAAGGGCAATGGGGGTGGGTGGCGGGTGCCGCGCAGGTCGCGCGGATCACGTTGCTCCCGTGTCCCGGAACCGTGAAAGGCGGCTATTAAATCACGTTTGTCGGTGTTGCTCAGCAGGTTCGATGGACGGCACATGAAAAAGCCGGCAGCGCCCTTTTGGGGGGCGCCGCCGGCGAGGTAAATCAGATGCCGAAACGGTCGCGCAGCGAGTAATACACGGCGCCGAGGGCAGTCAGCGGCGCGGAGAAGGTGCGGCCGCCGAGCATCGGCATGTGTGGCAACGAGGCGAAGGCGTCGAAGCGTTCGGCGTCGCCGCGGATCATTTCCGAGATCAGCTTGCCGGCCAGGTGCGAGCAGGTGACGCCGTGGCCGCTGTAGCCCTGCATGTAGTACGCGTTTTTCTCAATGCGGCCGAATTGCGGCATGCGTGACATGGTCAGCAGGAAGTTGCCGGTCCAGCGGTAGTCGATTTTCACGTCCTTGAGCTGCGGGAAGGTCTTGAGGATCTTCGGGCGGATCAGGGTTTCGATGTCGTCCGGTTCACGGGCGCCGTAGACCACGCCGCCGCCGTAGAGCAGACGGTTGTCGGCGGTGAGGCGGTAGTAGTCGAGCAGGTAGTTGCAGTCTTCGACGCAGTAGTTGTTGGTGATCAGGCTGCGGGCCTGTTTCTCGGTCAACGGTTCAGTGACGCAGATCTGCGAACCGCACGGCATGCTCTTGGCGGTCACGCGGTTGTCGAGGCCTTGCGGCAGGTAGGCGTTACCGGCGATCAGCAGGTACTTGGCGCGGACCTGGCCTTTGGCGGTGCGAATGACGTTGGGCTCGCCGTACTTGATTTCCACCGCAGCGGATTGCTCGTAGATCTTGCCGCCCAGACGCACGATGGCCGCAGCTTCACCGAGGGCCAGGTTCAGCGGGTGGATGTGACCGCCCTGCATGTCCAGCAGACCACCGACGTAGGCGTCAGAACCGACTTCACGGCGAATGTCCGCAGCGTCGAGCATCTTCAGGTTTTTATTGCCGTAACGCTCCCAGCTACGTTTTTGTTCGGCGAGTCCCTTGAGCTGTTTGTTGTTCATCGCTGCGAAAATGCCGCCCGGGCGGTAGTCGCATTTGATGTCGTATTCCTTGATGCGCGAACGGATGATGTCGGCGCCTTCGAAGATCATGCTGCCGAGGATTTCGGCGGTCTTGTCGCCGTAGCGCTCTTCGATCACGTCGACGTCGCGGCTGTAGGAGTTGACCAGTTGGCCACCGTTGCGACCGCTGGCGCCGTAGCCGACTTTCGCCGCTTCCAGCACCGTCACCTTGTAGCCGGCTTCGGTCAGGAACAGCGCCGAGGACAGGCCGGTGTAGCCGGCGCCGATGACGCAGACATCACACTCCACCGACTCTTCGAGGATCGGAAAATCGATCACTTCGTTGCGGGTGGCGGCGTAGTAGCTGTTCACGTGTTGTTGTTTCATTATTGTTCTCCGAGGGGCGCCGGCCAAACCGGCGCCCACCGTTGTAAATAGAATTAGAGCTTGATCCAGGTCGCTTTCAGCTCGGTGTACTTGTCGAACGCGTGCAGCGATTTGTCGCGACCGTTGCCCGACTGTTTGAAGCCACCGAACGGCGCGGTCATGTCGCCGCCGTCGTACTGGTTGACCCACACGCTGCCGGCGCGCAGGCCACGGGCAAAGGTGTGGGCCTTGCTCAGGTTGCTGGTCCAGACCCCGGCAGCGAGACCGAAGATGCTGTCGTTGGCGATGTGCAGCGCTTCTTCAACGGTGTCGAAGGTGATCAGCGACAACACCGGGCCAAAGATTTCTTCCTTGGCGATGGTCATGGCGTTGGTCACGCCGTCGAAAATCGTCGGTTCGACGTAGCTGCCACCGGTTTCTTCGAGGGTGCGATGGCCGCCGGCGATCAGCTCGGCGCCCTGCTCCCGACCGATGCTGATGTAGCGCAGCACGTTGTCCAGTTGACGCTGATCGACCACGGCGCCGACGGTGGTCGCCGGGTCGAGGGCGTGACCCGGTTTCCACGCTTGCAGCGCTTCCACCAGCAGCGGGATGAATTGTTCGCGGATCGAACGCTCCACCAGCAGGCGCGAGCCGGCGGTGCAGACTTCGCCCTGGTTGAACGCAATGGCGCCGGCCGCTGCTTGTGCTGCCGCACGCAAGTCCGGTGCGTCGGCAAACACCACGTTCGGGCTCTTGCCCCCTGCTTCGAGCCAGACGCGTTTCATGTTGCTTTGGCCGGCATAAATCATCAGTTGCTTGGCAATCGCCGTGGAGCCGGTGAAGGCCAGCACGTCGACATCCATGTGCAACGCCAGCGCCTTGCCGACGGTGTGGCCGAAGCCTGGCAGGACGTTGAACACGCCTTTCGGAATGCCCGCGTCCAGCGCCAACTGAGCGATGCGAATCGCGGTCAGCGGCGACTTTTCCGAAGGCTTGAGGATGAACGAGTTACCCGCCGCCAGCGCCGGGGCGAACTTCCAGCTGGCCATGATCAGCGGGAAGTTCCAAGGCACGATCGCAGCAACAACGCCGGACGGCTCGCGGGTTACCAGACCGAGTTGGTCGTGCGGAGTGGCGGCGACTTCGTCGTAGATCTTGTCGATGGCTTCGGCGCTCCAGCGGATCGCGTTGGCGGTCGCCGGGATGTCGATGCTCATCGAGTCGCTGATCGGTTTGCCCATGTCGAGGGTTTCGAGCAGCGCCAGTTCTTCCTGGTGTTGCAGGATCAGATCGGCGAAGCGGATCAGGATGCGCTTGCGCTCGGCCGGGGCCTTGTTGGCCCACACGCCGGAGTTGAAGGATTGACGCGCGGCTTCGACGGCCAGGTTGGCGTCGGCTTCATCGGTGCTGGCGACGGAGGCCAGGAAACGGCCGTCGACGGGGCTCAGGCATTCGAAGGTGTCGCCGCTGATGGCCGGGCGGTATTCGCCGTTGATGAAGGCGCGGGATTCGAGGGTCAGGGACTGGAAGCGTTGTTCCCAGTCGTTGCGGGTCATGGTCATGGGGGTGACTCACACAGAGAAAGAGGTGACCGCCGTTCCCACGGAATCGGCGGTGCTTGCGGGGTGAGCGCTCGAGCGTCAGACGGTATGCAGATACCAGTTGTACTCAAGGTCAGAGATCGAGTTTTCGAACTCGGCCAGCTCGCTTTCCTTGCACGCGACGAACACGTCGATGTACGTCGGGTCGATGTAGCGGGCCATGACTTCGCTGTCGTCCAGCTCACGCAGGGCGTCGCGCAGGTTGTTCGGCAGGCTCTGTTCGTTCTGCTCGTAGCTGTTGCCTTCGACCGGGGCGCCCGGCTCGATCTGGTTGGTCAGGCCGTGGTGAATACCGGCCAGAACGGAAGCCATCAGCAGGTACGGGTTGGCGTCGGCGCCGGCTACACGGTGCTCGATGCGCACGGCGTCTGCCGAACCCGTTGGCACACGGACGGCCACGGTGCGGTTGTCGATGCCCCAGCTCGGCGAGTTCGGCACGTAGAACTGCGCGCCGAAGCGGCGATACGAGTTGACGTTCGGGCACAGGAAGGCCATTTGCGCAGGCAGGGTCTCCAGCACACCGCCGATCGCGTGGCGTAGCGCGGCGTTCTGCTCGGGATCCTCGCTGGCGAAGATGTTGTTGCCTTCCTTGTCCAGAATCGAAATGTGCACGTGCAGACCGTTGCCCGCCTGGCCCGGATACGGCTTGGCCATGAAGGTGGTGTCCATCTCGTGGTCGTAGGCGATGTTCTTCACCAGACGCTTGAGCAGGACGGCGTAGTCGCACGCCTTGATCGGATCGGACACGTGGTGCAGGTTGACTTCGAATTGCGCCGGGGCGCTTTCCTTGACGATGGCGTCGGCAGGAATGCCCTGCTCTTTCGCGCCTTCGAGGATGTCTTGCAGGCAGTCGACGTATTCGTCGAGGTCGTCGATCAGGTAGACCTGGGTCGACACCGGACGCTTGCCAGAAACCGGCGAACGCGGCGATTGCGGACGGCCGTTCACGTTGTCCTGGTCGATCAGGTAGAACTCGAGTTCGAACGCGGCGCAGATGGTCAGGCCCATTTCGTCGAACTTGCGCACCACGTTGGCCAACACTTCACGCGGGTCGGCGAAGAACGGCTCGCCTTCCAGTTCGTGCATGGTCATCAGCAGTTGTGCGGTCGGGCGCTTCTGCCAAGGCTCGATGCTCAGGGTGCCAGGGATCGGGTAGCAGATACGGTCGGAGTCGCCGATGTCCAGACCCAGGCCAGTGCTTTCCACCGTGGAGCCATTGATGTCGAGGGCGAAGAGCGAGGCCGGCAGGTTGATGCCTTTCTCGTAAACCTTATGAAGACTGGTGCGCTCGATGCGCTTGCCGCGCACCACACCGTTCATGTCTGCAATCAGAAGGTCGACGTACAAAACCTCAGGATGTTTCTTAAGGAATGCGTTTGCTTCGTTGAGTTGAACGGCACGCAGAGGGACCGACATGATGCACCTATTTAGCTGTTAATTATTATGTTCACTGCTGTTTCGCCGAGCCAGTCAACCCGAACGGCAAAGTGAAGTCAATAGCGAACACATGGCCGCTCAGCGTTTATTTTTCGGGCTTTTTTTAACACTCTCGTGCCAACGCAGGCGCCAGAGGCCCGGGAATCATGAAGATTTGATGAACGGCGTTTAGAATTTTTTACATGGGAGTTGTTAATTAAAATCAACGAGGCTAAGCTCCGGAAAAGCTCGTTCAAGTGTCAAACTTCGAGGTGAATAAAAATGGCATTCAAGCCATTGATCGGCGTTACTGCGTGCGTCAAACAGATTGGCCTGCACCCCTACCACATCAGCGGCGACAAATACGTTCGCGCTGTCAGCGTTGCGGCGCTGGGGTTGCCCGTCGTCATTCCATCCCTTGGCAAACTGACTGAAATCGAAGACCTGCTGGGTCAGCTCGACGGTCTGTTGCTGACCGGCTCGCCGTCCAACGTGGAACCTTTCCACTATCAGGGCCCGGACAGCGCTCCCGGCACGGATCACGATCCGGCGCGGGATGCCACCACCCTTCCTTTATTACGTGCAGCCATCGCGGCGGGCGTTCCGGTACTCGGCATCTGCCGGGGTTTCCAGGAAATGAACGTGGCGTTCGGCGGCAGCCTGCACCAGAAGGTGCATGAGTTGCCGGGCATGCTCGATCACCGCGAAGCCGACAGCCCGGATGTCGCCGTGCAGTACGCCCCGGCCCACGCCGTGACGGTGCTGGCCGGTGGCGTGTTCGAAGCGCTGGAGCTGCCGGGTGAATTCCAGGTCAACTCGATTCACAGTCAGGGCATCGACCGCCTAGCTCCCGGCCTGCGCGCCGAAGCCGTGGCGCCGGATGGCCTGATCGAGGCGGTCTCGGTGGAGCACAGCCCGACCTTTGCCCTCGGCGTGCAATGGCACCCGGAATGGCAGGTGCTGGACAACCCGAACTACCTGCGGATTTTCCAGGCATTCGGCGAGGCTTGCCGCCAGCGTGCGGCGCGACGCAACCAGCGCTGACGCCACCCAACGATTGCAAAACCATTTACTGCCCCCGCGGGGTCGGCGGCTGCGCACCTGTGCATCCGTCATCCGCGATCAGCAACACACCGCGAAAACAAAAAGCACCACCCGGCAGCCAGGACGGCGGCGCCGAACAACCCGCACGGTGCGGGTCTGCAATCCACTCTTAAGCCAGGCCGCGTTGGCCCGGCGACTGAAACCTGTTGGGAGTTTCACATGGCAAACGCCTCCAGCACTTACAGGAAGGCTCTTGAAGGTCATCAGCAACCGAAAAAGGTTCTGGTGAAAGTCGATCGAGTCACCAAGAAGTTCGACGAAACCACCGCTGTGGACGACGTGTCCCTGGAGATCCATCAGGGCGAAATCTTCGCCCTGCTCGGCGGCTCCGGCTCGGGCAAATCGACCCTGCTGCGCATGCTCGCCGGTTTCGAACGGCCGACTGAAGGACGCATTCTGCTCGACGGTGTGGACATCACCGACATGCCGCCGTACGAGCGGCCGATCAACATGATGTTCCAGTCCTACGCCCTGTTCCCGCACATGACTGTCGCGCAGAACATTGCCTTCGGCCTCAAGCAGGACCGTTTGCCGACCAGCGAAATCGACGCCCGCGTCGAAGAAATGCTGCGTCTTGTACACATGACCCAATACGCCAAGCGCCGCCCGCATCAACTGTCCGGTGGCCAGCGTCAGCGCGTGGCCCTCGCCCGCTCCCTGGCCAAGCGTCCGAAGCTGTTGCTGCTCGACGAACCGATGGGCGCACTGGATAAAAAGCTGCGCTCGCAGATGCAGTTGGAACTGGTGGAGATCATCGAACGCGTCGGCGTGACTTGCGTGATGGTGACCCACGACCAGGAAGAGGCCATGACCATGGCCGAGCGCATCGCGATCATGCACCTGGGCTGGATCGCCCAGATCGGCAGCCCGGTCGACATCTATGAAGCACCGGTCAGCCGCATGGTCTGCGAATTCATCGGCAACGTGAACGCCTTTGACGGCACCGTGGTCGAGGACCTTGAAGGTCACGCGATCATTCACAGCCCGGACTTGCAGCAAAAGATCTACGTCGGTCATGGCGTCAGCACCTCGGTGCAGGACAAGTCGATCACCTACGCGATCCGCCCGGAAAAAATGCTCGTCAGCACGATCAAGCCAGAGACCCGCTACAACTGGTCCGAAGGCAAGGTGCATGACATCGCCTACCTCGGCGGCCACTCGGTGTTCTACGTCGAGTTGCCGAGCGGCAAGATCGTCCAGTCGTTCATGGCCAACGCCGAACGCCGTGGCGCGCGTCCGACCTGGGACGACAAGGTCTACGTCTGGTGGGAAGACGACAGCGGCGTGGTACTGCGCTCATGAGAACCTTCAATCAGCAATTCCTGCGCCTGGTGCCCAGCGGGCGAAAGTTCGTTATCGGCATCCCGTTCATCTGGCTATTCCTGTTCTTCATGCTGCCGTTCTTCCTGGTGATGAAGATCAGTTTCTCGGAAGCCGCGCTGTCGATCCCGCCGTACACCGAGATCTAC
>NZ_JBYTBO010000014.1:0-184059 GCF_058789255.1 Pseudomonas sp. FW215-R2 | reverse complement strand
ATGTGAGAGTAGGTCATCGTCAAGATTAAATTCCGAAACCCCAATTGCGAAAGCAGTTGGGGTTTTGTTTTGCCCGCGGGAAAGTTCGTACGACATTCTCGGACGCCTTGCGGCTGTCCTCGCCTGCCGACAATGCTAAGGTTCAGCCCTAGCTTTTGTACTTTTCCAAAGGAAGCCTTCATGCCGGACACAGTGCGATTGGCGGCCATTTGCCGCCGGGGTGTCGGTATCTCATGAGAGGCCCTCCAGGGCGCCCCTGAAGAGCTGGACTACCTTGTGAGACTTGTTGGGTTGAGTCGCAATGGCGGCTGGTTACGGCGCTCTCTCGGCCTTGCCAGTGCTGGATGTATCGCGATGGTTTTGCAGTCAACGATGATGCCGCCAAGCTGCTAGGGGCTTGGTAACAAGAAATCGATAAGCTGTCGTTGAGACTGTCTCGAAAGATGAGGGTGGAGCTGTCTAGAAGAGATGGTGACATTATCCCAGGCAGCAAAAGCCCCTTGGTAATCACCCATGGCCAGATCATCGCGCAGGGGCGGGCTCAGGCCGTCTTCCTCATAAGCGAGTTTGAGGGAAGGCTGGAAAAAAGGGGGCTGATTCATTTTTTGCGAAGTGAACGCTAACGATGGGCGGCGAGATAGCAGAACAGTCACGCCGTCCGATCACATGTTGGGGAAATAATTCACTGCAAGAAACAGCAGGGTCGCCACGCCGGCGGCAACCCCACACACGGCGCCCAGCAACTGACGTGCAGCCGGATGTGCCGGTTGGCGACGATTGGCAATCCACAACCATACCCCCGCCAGAACGCTCGCGCTTGTGATGAACACCACCAGACTGCGATCCAGGTTGGGTGTCGCCATCGTCGTACCAATGACCCCGTCGTATATCAGCGTGAACACAATACCGGTTACCACGCTACTTCCGGCGCCAGCAAGGTTGCCAAGTAACAAGTTCCACTCACCCCGTTGCTTCACCACCCACCACCAGGTTCCGGCCATCACCATCAAGCACAGCAAAGCATCCATGGGTTTATTCCCGAGTGCGTGATAACTGAGGCGGTTGATAGGCCTCCAGCGAGAGTGGACGGCAAGATATCAAAATAGTAGCTTCGCGCCACTTTCTTCATCTGCGTAACGGACTACACTTGCCTGGCGTTTCTTCTGTCTCGCGCCTGCTCGGCGCTTTCCTTCTCGCCATCGTAATGGCTCCGGCGCTTGCCGCCGAAACCCCGGAGGCCGCCTGGAAGGGATACCTCTCCGATTGTGAACGTTTTCAGCAAGTGTTGAACAACGTTCAAAGCGGGACAATTACTGCCAGGGATGCGATGTTCCGCGTCGATAGCTTGATGCGACCTGTTTTCGTCCATCGCGAGCACCTCACCCACGCGAGCCTTGCCTCTTCCGATTATGCCCGTTGCGAAAACGTCATTGCCCAAGCAACCGAGATCTGGAACAACGAACATAACGTCCAGGACAAAGAGATTCTGCAGCAAGCCTTAAAGGCTGAGGCCGAACATTTGGAGTCCCCGGAATACAAGCGCGCCCGTGCTCTGGGCTTTAGTGACGTCGGCAAACTCGGCAAACTCCATGAGATCGCCGAGGATTCGGAAACGGATGGCGAAGCGTTACTGAAGACATTGATGATCACGGTCGACTGGGGTTGCGGCCGACATTTTCGTGCCGTGCGATACGACAAACCCTATGTGATCTACACCGCCTATCCCGATGAGGGCAGCTGCGCAATCTATAGAGAGGTTGCGGTGCTGGGCGGAGCAATGGTGGAGAGGGGCGATACCATCGATCGGGACGCGATTTTTCAATACGTTGGATGGAAGAAACTGGAAGGGGCAGGTGGGTTCCCCATCGACATTCAAGTGGTAAAAGTGCGCAAGTAATCCGAGGGGCTGTTCCTTCAGATCGCGTGTCTGATTACAGAATGTCCTTCAAATAACCCTTGAGCGCGAGGAGCGGCTGATCCAGTTGTTCCAGCGACTGTGCCTGACTGAGGTCGGTCGACAACTTGTGCAGTTCCCGCCCCAGCGGTTTCTCGAAGCCACCCAGCGCATCCATCGCCAGCGCCAGGCACTCGTTCATCTTGAACTGGATCGTCTCGACATCACCCCGGCGCACCAGCAATTCGAATACGTCTTTCTGATAGTCGCCCATGACCATGTCATCCCGCAGAATCGGGCTCAGGCCTTCTTCCTCGTACGCGAGTTTGAGGGAGAACAGGGCGACGGTTTCCAGTGACGTTTCCATGCAGTGAATCCTTTGAGGTGTCCTGTTGTTGTTACAGGGAAGATCAAAAGATCGCAGCCTTCGGCGGCTCCGACAACAGCAGCCACTTTCCGGCAGGCGAAAAAAAAGGCCTTGCAAAGCAAGACCTTTCTTAATTTTGGTGCCCCGAGGGAGACTCGAACTCCCACTCCTTTCGAAAACGGATTTTGAATCCGCCGCGTCTACCAATTCCGCCATCAGGGCTCAATGGCGGCGAAGTATAGAGAGGTACCTACCGTTGGTCAATCACGTTTCATGGTCAATTTTCGATATTTCCGCTAGACTTTCCGGCCCTGCTAGACGAACTCCATCATGCGCGTTGCTGACTTTACCTTCGAGCTTCCTGATTCGCTGATCGCCCGCCACCCTTTGGCCGAGCGTCGCGGTAGTCGCCTGTTGACCCTGGATGGTGTCAGCGGCGCCCTGGCACACCGTCAATTCACTGATCTGCTTGAGCATTTGCGCCCGGGCGATCTGATGGTGTTCAACAATACCCGGGTGATTCCGGCACGGCTGTTCGGTCAGAAGGCGTCTGGCGGCAAGCTGGAAATCCTCATCGAGCGAGTGCTCGACACGCACCGCGTGCTGGCCCATGTGCGCTCCAGCAAGTCACCCAAGCCGGGTTCGAAGATCCTCATCGACGGTGGAGGCGAAGCCGAAATGCTGGCTCGCCACGATGCCCTGTTCGAGTTGAGTTTCGCTGAAGAAGTGCTGCCGCTCCTCGACCGCGTCGGGCACATGCCGCTGCCGCCTTATATCGACCGCCCGGACGAAGGCTCGGATCGTGAGCGTTATCAGACCGTGTACGCCGAGAAGCTCGGCGCGGTGGCAGCGCCGACCGCCGGGCTGCACTTCGACCAGACGCTGATGGAAGCGATCGCCGCCAAGGGTGTCGAGACCGCGTTCGTTACGTTGCACGTCGGTGCGGGTACGTTCCAGCCGGTGCGTGTCGAAAAGCTCGAAGATCACCACATGCACAGCGAATGGCTGGAAGTCGGCCAGGACGTGGTCGATGCAGTCGCTGCCTGCCGTGCGCGTGGCGGTCGGGTGATTGCCGTGGGCACCACCAGCGTACGTTCGCTGGAGAGCGCCGCTCGTGATGGCGTGCTCAAGCCGTTCAGTGGCGACACCGATATCTTTATCTTCCCGGGCCGGCCGTTCCATGTGGTCGACGCCCTGGTCACCAATTTCCATTTGCCCGAATCCACGTTGTTGATGCTGGTTTCGGCGTTCGCCGGCTATCCGGAAACCATGGCTGCCTACAAGGCCGCCGTCGAAAACGAATACCGCTTTTTCAGCTACGGTGATGCGATGTTCATCACCCGTAACCCCGCACCTACTGCCCCTAAAGAAACAGGCCCCGAGGAAACAGAATGAGTCGCCAATGCCGCATGTCCTTCGAGCTCCTGGCCACCGACGGCAAGGCTCGTCGTGGTCGCCTGACCTTCCCCCGTGGCACCGTCGAGACCCCGGCCTTCATGCCGGTTGGCACCTACGGCACGGTCAAGGGCATGTTGCCGCGTGACATCGTCGCCACGGGCGCTGAGATCATTCTGGGCAACACCTTCCACCTGTGGCTGCGTCCTGGTACTGAAGTGATCAAGGAACACGGCGACCTGCACGATTTCATGCAGTGGAAAGGCCCGATCCTCACCGATTCCGGCGGCTTCCAGGTGTTCAGCCTCGGCGCCATGCGCAAGATCAAGGAGGAGGGCGTGACCTTCTCCTCCCCGGTCGACGGCTCGAAAGTGTTCATGGGTCCGGAAGAGTCGATGCAGGTCCAGCGTGATCTGGGCTCGGACATCGTGATGATCTTCGACGAATGCACCCCGTACCCGGCCGACGAAGACGTTGCCCGTGTTTCCATGGAGCTGTCGTTGCGCTGGGCCCAGCGTTCGAAGAATGCCCATGGCGACAACACGGCGGCGTTGTTCGGTATCGTTCAGGGCGGCATGCACCAGGACCTGCGCATGCGTTCTCTGGAAGGCCTGGACAAGATCGGCTTCGACGGTCTGGCCATCGGCGGCCTGTCGGTGGGCGAGCCCAAGCACGAAATGATCAAGGTGCTGGATTATCTGCCGGGCATGATGCCGGCTGACAAACCTCGTTACCTTATGGGCGTTGGCAAACCGGAAGATCTGGTTGAGGGTGTGCGCCGCGGTGTGGACATGTTCGATTGCGTGATGCCAACCCGTAATGCCCGCAATGGGCATCTGTTCATTGATACTGGCGTGCTGAAGATCCGTAACGCGTTCCATCGCCATGATGATTCGCCGCTGGATCCGACCTGCGATTGCTATACCTGCCAGAACTTCTCGCGCGCTTATCTGCATCATCTGGACAAGTGCGGCGAAATGCTCGGCAGCATGCTCAATACCATCCACAATTTGCGCCATTATCAGGTGCTGATGGCTGGTTTGCGCGAGGCTATTCAACAGGGTACATTGGCCGCCTTTGTCGATGCCTTCTACGCCAAACGCGGGCTTCCCGTTCCGCCTTTGGACTGAGTTTTCTGACCCCAAGATTCAACATTTGCAACTGGAGTGCTAAATGAGCTTTTTTATCTCTAATGCCATGGCTGACGCGGCTGCACCGGCAGCAGCCGGCCCAATGGGTGGCGGCTTCGAGTGGATTTTCCTGGTTGGCTTCCTGGTCATCTTCTACCTGATGATCTGGCGTCCACAGGCCAAGCGCGCCAAAGAGCAGAAAAACCTGCTGAGCAGCCTGGCGAAGGGTGACGAAGTGGTTACCACCGGCGGCATCGCCGGCAAGATCACCAAAGTGGCCGACGACTTCGTGGTTCTGGAAGTTTCCGACACCGTGGAAATGAAGTTCCAGAAGGGCGCCATCGCCGCCACGCTGCCAAAAGGCACGCTGAAAGCGATCTAAGTTTCAACTTCTACTCAATCGACGGGGCGCGCAAGGCGCCCCGCGTCATAACGGGCGGCGTGATGCTGAACAAATATCCTCTGTGGAAATACATTCTGATCCTGGCGGTGCTGGCGATCGGTCTGATTTATTCCGCTCCCAATCTATACCCCGATGACCCGGCCATTCAGATCAGCGGCGCCAGCACGGCCCTGCAGGTCAATCAGGCCGACCTGGATCGCGTGAGCACCGCGCTCAAGGAATCCGGGATCAACGTCAAGGCCTCGAGCCTGGCTGCAAACGGCAAGGGCGGTCTGATCCGTCTGACCAAGGCTGAAGACCAGCTGCCGGCCAAGGACGTTGTGCGCAAGGCATTGGGTGATGACTACGTCGTCGCGCTGAACCTGGCACAGACCACCCCGCAATGGCTGCGCAGCGTGGCCGCGCACCCGATGAAGCTGGGTCTGGACTTGTCCGGTGGTGTGCACTTCCTGCTGGAAGTGGACATGGAAAAAGCCCTCGATGCACGCCTGAAAGTCTATGAAGGCGACGTCAAGAGCCTGCTGCGTAAAGAAAAACTGCGCTATCGCAGCCTGCCGCAACTGGGCGGTGCCATTCAGTTGGGCTTCAGCGATGAAGACTCCCGCGAACAGGCCCGTGTGCTGATCCGCAAGAACTTCAACGATTTCGACATTGTTCCGGCCGACCTCAATGGTCAACCGGTGCTGCGTCTGGCGATGACCCCGGCCAAGCTGGCGGAAATCCGTGAATACTCCATCAAGCAGAACTTGACCACGGTACGTAACCGCGTCAACGAGCTGGGTGTTGCCGAACCGATCGTCCAGCGTCAGGGTGCCAACCGTATCGTGGTTGAGCTGCCGGGCGTACAGGACACTGCCGAAGCCAAGCGTATCCTCGGCAAGACGGCCAACCTCGAGTTCCGCCTGGCCGCCGAGCCGGGTGCTTCGAAAGCCACTTCCGAGACGTTCGAGTTCCGCGAAGGCAAGCGTCCTCCTGCACAGATCGAGCGTGGCCTGATCATCACCGGTGACCAGGTGACTGACGCCAAGGCCGGCTTCGGTGAGCACGGCACCCCTGAAGTGAACATCCGTCTGGATGGCCACGGTGGCGAACTGATGAGCCGCGCGACCCGCAGCAACGTCGGTCGCAGCATGGCGGTGATCTTCATCGAACAGCGTCCGGTGACCACGTACACCAAGCAAATGGTCGACGGCGTCGAGAAAGACGTTGCCGTACAGACGTTCAAGGAAGAGAAGAAGATCATCAGCCTGGCGACCATTCAGTCGCCGCTGGGTGCGCAATTCCGTATCACCGGCCTGAACGGCCAGGGCGAGTCGTCCGAATTGGCGCTGCTGCTGCGTGCCGGTGGTCTGGCCGCTCCGATGTACTTCGCTGAAGAACGAACCATCGGCCCTAGCCTGGGTGCGGACAACATCACCAAGGGTATCGATGCATCGCTGTGGGGCATGCTGTTCGTCTCGCTGTTCATCATCGCCATCTACCGCTTCTTCGGCCTGATCGCCACCGTCGCGCTGGCGGTGAACATGGTGCTGCTGCTGGCACTGATGTCGCTGCTGGGTGCCACGCTGACCCTGCCGGGTATCGCCGGTATCGTGTTGACCATGGGTATGGCGGTCGACGCCAACGTGCTGATCTTCTCGCGGATCCGTGAAGAGATCGCCGCCGGCATGACCGTGCAGCGTGCAATCAACGAAGGCTTCGGTCGGGCATTCACTGCGATTCTCGACGCCAACCTGACCACATTGCTGGTCGGCGGCATTCTCTTCGCCATGGGCACCGGCCCGGTGAAGGGCTTCGCAGTAACCATGTCCCTCGGGGTTCTGACTTCGATGTTCACGGCCATCATGGTCACCCGCGCGATGGTCAACCTGATCTTCGGCGGTCGTGACTTCAAGAAGTTGTGGATTTAAGGGGCTGCCATGTTACGTACAATCAACTTCATGGGCGTCCGCAACTTCGCGTTCGGCGTCACAGTGTTCCTGACCTTGCTGGCTGTTTTCAGCGTATTCCACAAGGGCATGAACTGGGGTCTGGACTTCACCGGCGGTACGCTCATCGAGCTGACCTACGAGCGTCCGGCCGATGTCACCAAGGTGCGTGATCAGCTGACCACCGCCGGCTATCACGAAGCTATCGTGCAGAACTTCGGTGCTACCACCGATCTGCTGGTGCGCATGCCGGGTGAAGATCCGCAGTTGGGTCATCAGGTAGCGCAAGCGCTGCAGAAGGTCGGTGGCGACAACCCGGCGACGGTCAAGCGCGTCGAGTTCGTCGGCCCGCAGGTCGGTGAAGAGCTGCGTGACCAGGGTGGCCTCGGCATGCTGCTGGCACTCGGCGGCATCCTGATCTACCTGGCTTTCCGCTTTCAGTGGAAATTCGCGGTCGGCGCCATCGTTTCGCTGATTCACGACGTGATCGTGACCGTCGGTATCCTGTCGTTCTTCCAGATCACCTTCGATCTGACGGTGCTGGCGGCAGTACTGGCGATCATCGGCTACTCGCTGAACGACACCATCGTCGTATTCGACCGGGTGCGTGAGAACTTCCGCGTACTGCGCAAGGCTACGCTGATCGAGAACATCAACATCTCGACCACCCAGACCCTGTTGCGGACCATCGCGACTTCGGTTTCCACCTTGCTGGCAATCGCGGCGCTGCTGTTCTTCGGCGGTGACAACCTGTACGGCTTCTCCCTGGCGCTGCTGGTGGGTGTTCTGGCGGGTACCTATTCGTCGATCTACATCGCCAACGTGGTGCTGATCTGGCTGAACCTGTCTACCGAAGACCTGATTCCTCCGGCCAACACCGAGAAGGAAGTCGACGACCGTCCTTGAGGCTCTGCTTCCATAGCATTCTCCCGGTGGTACTAGACAAAAAAGACGCGAGTTGAACTCGCGTCTTTTTTTTTGCTCCAAGGCTGGGAGAAGCGCGGGCTTGTCCCGCATGTGATGGTCAGGAGGTTCATGTGAACAAGTCGTTACTGGTTGGTGCGGTATTGGGTGCTGTCGGTGTGACTGCCGGGGGTGCTGTTGCCACCTACAGCCTGGTTAAAAGCGGCCCTGAGTATGCGCAAGTGTTGGCCGTCGAACCGGTCAAGACACAGATCAAGACTCCACGTGAAGTGTGCAAGGATGTCGCTGTGACCCGGCAGGCGCCGGTCAAGGATCAACACCAGATTCTCGGTACCGCCATCGGTGCCGTGGCAGGTGGTTTGCTGGGTAATCAGATCGGCGGCGGCACCGGCAAGAAGATTGCCACGGTGGCCGGTGCGGTCGGTGGCGGTTATGCCGGCAACAAGGTGCAGGAAGGCATGCAGAATCGCGATACCTACACCACCACGCAGACTCGCTGTAATACGGTGAATGACATCAGCGACAAGGTCGTAGGCTATGACGTTCGTTACTCGCTGGACGGCAAGGAAGGCAAAGTGCGGATGGATCGTGATCCGGGCAACCAGATTCCGGTCGACAAGGAAGGCAAGCTGATCCTGTCTCAGGCGCAGCCGGGGCAGTGATCTGCTGAAAGCTGATAAGAAAGCACCCTTCGGGGTGCTTTTTTATGTCTGCGATTTGAGCGAGAAATGCAGGGGGATCGAATTAGAGGCATAAAAAAAGCACCCCGAAGGGTGCTTTTTTGGGTTTCGCGAAAAGCTTAGCGCTTCAGCGAAGCCGGCAGGTGCGGCTGGATCGCCGTCAGAACTGCCTTGAAGCATTTGGTGTTGCCGGCAACGACGTGGCCTTTTTCAAGGAAGTCGTGACCGCCGGTGAAATCGCTCACCAGGCCGCCTGCTTCCTGAATCAGCAGGGCGCCAGCAGCCATGTCCCACTCGGACAGGCCCGACTCCCAGAACGCGTCGAAACGACCGGCGGCCACGTAAGCCAGGTCCAGGCTCGCCGAGCCGGCGCGGCGGATGCCGGCAGTCTGGCCAACCAGGGCGCGGAACATGCCCAGGTAGTTGTCGAGGTTGTCCATCTGGTCGTCACGGAACGGGAAACCGGTGCCGAGCAGAGCGCCGTCCAGGCTGGTGCGACCGCTGACACGCAGGCGACGACCGTTCAGTTGAGCGCCGCGACCACGGCTGGCAGTGAATTCTTCCTGGCGAACCGGATCCAGAACAACGGCGTGTTCCAGGCGACCACGGTATTTGCAGGCAATGCTGACAGCGAAGTGAGGAATGCCGCGCAGGAAGTTGGTGGTGCCGTCCAGTGGGTCAATGATCCACAGGTATTCTTCGCCTTCGATGCCGTTACCGGCGTGCATGCCGGTCTCTTCACCCATGATCGAGTGATTCGGGTAAGCCTTGCGCAGAGCATCGATGATTTTCTGTTCGGCGGCGCGATCAACCTCGGATACATAATCCTTGGCGTCTTTTTCGTCGACCTTGATGGTATCCAGGCGCTCGATGGAGCGGAAGATCAGTTCACTGGCGCTGCGGGCGGCGCGCAGCGCGATATTCAGCATGGGCTGCATGGATGTGTCACCTAAGGTTGTTAAAGAAAGCCGCGCATTCTATCAGAACTTTTCTTCAGGTGAAGGTCGCTGTTCGCTTTCATAGCTTAACGGTAGGCTGTTCTGTAAGATTTGCACCCCTTTGCCGAGTCCGAGAGCGCCCGCCGTGCTGCAAAATATTCGTGTCGTCCTGGTCAATACCAGCCATCCGGGAAACATCGGCGGGACCGCGCGCGCCATGAAAAACATGGGCCTGTCGCGGTTGGTGCTGGTTGACCCGCGAGTCTTCCCGCATCACGAAGCCGACGCTCGCGCCTCTGGTGCCGGTGACATCCTTGAAAACGCACAAGTCGTCGCCACCTTGGAAGACGCCCTGGTCGGCTGCAATCTGGTGCTCGGCACCAGTGCCCGCGACCGGCGCATTCCCTGGCCATTGCTGGACCCGCGCGAGTGCGGAACCAAAGTGGTCGAGGAGGCCGGGCAGGGCGCGGAAATCGCACTGGTGTTCGGTCGTGAAGATTCCGGCCTGACCAATGACGAGCTGCAGCGATGTCACTATCACGTGCACATTCCCTCCGATCCTGAATTCAGTTCGCTGAACCTCGGGGCGGCGGTGCAGGTGTTGAGTTATGAAGTGCGCATGGCCTGGCTGGCCGCACAAGGTCAGCCGACCAAGATCGAGAAGGAAGAAGTGGCCTCCGTGAAAAGCGCCGAGCTGGCGACCATGGATGAGCTGGAGCGATTCTACGAGCACCTGGAACAGACCCTGGTGGCCATCGAATTCCTCGATCCGGAAAAACCGCGGCACTTGATGGCGCGCCTGCGCCGGTTGTACGGACGCAGCTCGGTCAGCCGGGCGGAAATGAATATTTTGCGTGGCATCCTCACGGAAACCCAGAAAGCGGCCCGTGGCGAGCTCCTTAAACGGAAGGATTAATGATGTTCGAGCGTTTGCGTGAAGATATCCAGAGCGTATTCCACCGAGACCCGGCGGCGCGTAACGCTTTTGAAGTCCTGACCTGCTACCCCGGCATGCATGCAATCTGGATTCATCGACTGGCCGGCATGCTCTGGCGCAATGATCTGAAATGGCTGGCGCGGCTGGTGTCGAACTTCGGTCGCTGGTTGACCGGTATTGAGATTCATCCGGGCGCCAAGGTCGGTCGTCGCTTCTTCATCGACCATGGCATGGGCATCGTGATTGGCGAAACCGCTGAAATCGGCGATGACGTCACCATCTATCAGGGTGTGACCCTTGGCGGCACCAGCTGGAACAAGGGCAAGCGTCACCCGACGCTGGGTGATGGCGTAGTCGTGGGGGCTGGCGCGAAAGTGCTTGGCCCGTTCACGGTCGGTGCCGGTGCCAAGGTTGGCTCCAATGCCGTAGTGACCAAGGAAGTGCCGCCAGGTGCCACGGTGGTGGGCATCCCGGGCCGGATCATCGTCAAGTCCGATGATGAAGCCGACGCCAAGCGTAAAGCGATGGCCGAGAAGATCGGTTTTGATGCTTACGGTGTGAGCGAAGACATGCCGGACCCGGTGGCGCGTGCCATTGGTCAACTGCTGGATCACCTTCAGGCGGTGGATGGCCGTCTGGAAGGGATGTGCGGTGCGTTGAAGGATCTGGGCAGCAATTATTGTGCGAAAGATCTGCCTGAATTGCGTGAAGAAGACTTCGCCTGCGTCAAAGGCAAGGACGAATCCAAGCTCCACTGACGTCCCGGCAGGGGCTGCTGCTGACCGGTGTGCCATTAAGCCGCAGACCCTGCTATCATTCGCGCGCTCTTTTGCGGGTAAACCCGACTAAAGCACTAGGTCTTATAGTTGACTTAAATGCTCGGGAATTGCATACTCCCGTCCATTCCGAACTCCGTGGTAATTGTCCATGCGACTGACTACAAAAGGCCGATACGCCGTGACCGCCATGCTTGATCTGGCGTTGCACGCGCAACACGGGCCGGTGTCCCTGGCCGATATCTCCGAGCGCCAAGGCATCTCCCTGTCCTATCTCGAACAGCTGTTCGCCAAGCTGCGCCGCAGTAACCTGGTTTCCAGTGTTCGCGGTCCGGGCGGTGGCTACCAGTTGTCCCGCGACATGCAGGGCATCCAGGTCGCTCAGGTGATCGATGCGGTGAACGAATCGGTCGATGCAACAAAATGCCAGGGCCAAGGCGATTGCCATTCCGGCGACACCTGCCTGACCCATCACCTGTGGTGCGACCTGAGCCTGCAGATTCACGAATTTCTCAGCGGTATCAGCTTGGCCGACCTCGTAACTCGCCGTGAGGTGCAGGAAGTGGCCCAGCGTCAGGATCAGCGTCGTTGCAATGGCAAGGCGCCGCGCCTGGACAAGATTGAAGCGTCCGCCGTCGAATGACAGCCAGAGAGCTAGCGGCACGCCAGCCAGCCTGATTTAGGAGATAGTCCATGAAATTGCCGATTTACCTTGATTACTCTGCGACCACCCCGGTCGATCCGCGCGTTGCGCAAAAAATGAGTGAATGCCTGCTGGTCGACGGAAACTTCGGTAACCCGGCGTCCCGTTCCCACGTGTTCGGCTGGAAGGCCGAAGAGTCCGTCGAAAACGCTCGTCGTCAGGTGGCCGATCTGGTCAATGCCGACCCGCGTGAAATCGTCTGGACCTCCGGTGCCACCGAGTCCGACAACCTGGCAATCAAGGGTGCGGCACATTTCTACGCCTCCAAGGGCAAGCACCTGATCACCTCCAAGATCGAGCACAAGGCGGTCCTCGACACCATGCGCCAACTGGAGCGCGAAGGTTTCGAAGTGACCTACCTCGATCCGACCGAAGACGGTCTGATCACGCCTGCCATGATCGAAGCTGCACTGCGTGAAGACACCATCCTGGTGTCGGTAATGCACGTGAACAACGAAATCGGCACCGTCAACGACATCGCCGCCATCGGCGAACTGCTTCGTTCGAAAGGCATCCTGTTCCACGTCGACGCCGCTCAGTCCACCGGCAAGGTCGAGATCGACCTGCAGAAGCTGAAAGTCGACATGATGTCGTTCTCTGCCCACAAGACCTACGGCCCTAAAGGCATCGGTGCGCTGTACGTGAGCCGCAAGCCGCGTGTGCGCATCGAAGCGACCATGCACGGTGGCGGTCACGAACGTGGCATGCGTTCCGGCACCCTGGCGACCCACCAGATCGTCGGCATGGGCGAAGCGTTCCGTGTGGCCAAGGAAGACATGGCTGCCGAAAACGTCCGCATCAAGGCGTTGAGCGACCGCTTCTACAAGCAGGTCGAACACCTGGAAGAGCTGTACGTCAACGGCAGCCTGACCGCCCGCGTTCCGCACAACCTGAACCTGAGCTTCAACTACGTTGAAGGCGAGTCGCTGATCATGGCGCTCAAGGATCTGGCGGTTTCGTCCGGTTCGGCCTGCACCTCGGCGTCGCTTGAGCCTTCGTACGTACTGCGCGCCCTGGGCCGCAACGACGAACTGGCACACAGCTCGATCCGTTTCACCTTCGGCCGTTTCACCACCGAAGAAGAAATCGACTACGCCGCGCAGAAAGTCTGCGAGGCCGTTACCAAGCTGCGCGCTCTGTCGCCGCTGTGGGACATGTACAAAGACGGCGTCGATATCTCGAAGATCGAGTGGGCGGCACACTAAATATAGAAGCCGCCGGATACAGATCCTGTAGCGACGCGGCGGTTTACGCAGCGCAGTTGCAGGGTCTCAAGAGCGGCCCTGATGAGTGAGGATTGAGAATCATGGCTTACAGCGAAAAGGTCATCGACCACTACGAAAACCCGCGTAACGTCGGCAAGATGAATGCCGAAGACCCGGATGTCGGCACCGGCATGGTCGGCGCCCCGGCATGCGGCGACGTGATGCGTCTGCAGATCAAGGTCAACGATCAGGGCGTTATCGAAGACGCCAAGTTCAAGACTTACGGCTGCGGTTCGGCTATCGCCTCCAGCTCCCTCGCCACCGAGTGGATGAAGGGCAAGACCCTGGACGAAGCTGAAACCATCAAGAACACCCAGCTGGCCGAAGAACTGGCCCTGCCGCCAGTGAAAATCCACTGCTCGGTACTCGCTGAAGACGCCATCAAGGCGGCTGTTCGCGATTACAAGCAGAAGAAAGGCTTGATCTAAGCATTGGGCGACGAGTAAGGAGTCAACGATGGCTATCAGCATGACAGAAGCGGCTGCTCGACACGTGCGACGCTCCCTCGACGGGCGCGGCAAGGGTGAAGGGATTCGTCTGGGTGTTCGCACCACGGGCTGTTCCGGCCTTGCCTACGTGCTGGAGTTTGTCGACGAGGTGGTTGCAGAAGATCAGGTGTTCGAAAGTCACGGCGAAAAAGTGATTATCGACCCGAAAAGCCTGGCTTACCTCGACGGCACCGAGCTCGATTTCGTCAAGGAAGGGTTGAACGAAGGCTTCAAGTTCAACAACCCCAACGTGCGCGGTGAATGTGGCTGCGGCGAAAGCTTCAACATCTGAGGCTTGTCGTGGGTATTCCTTGTCATTTCGCTTTATTCGAGCTGCAACCGGGCTTTCGTCTGGATCTCGAACAGTTGGCCACGCGCTATCGCGAGCTGGCGCGCGGCGTTCACCCTGACCGCTTCGCCGACGCTTCCGAGCGAGAGCAGCGCTCCGCTCTCGAGCAGTCCGCGCGGCTCAACGACGCCTATCAGACGCTCAAGAGTCCGGCCCAGCGCGCACGTTACCTGCTGACCATCAGCGGGCATGAAGTGCCGATGGAAGTGACGGTCCACGATCCCGAGTTTCTTCTGCAGCAGATGCAATGGCGCGAAGAACTCGAAGATCTGCAGGACAGTGCCGACCTGGACGGTGTCGCGACCTTCAAGCGTCGCCTGAAAACCGCCCAGGACGAGCTGAACGAAAGCTTCGCAGCCTGTTGGGATGATGCAGCGCAACGCGAGCAGGCTGAACGCCTGATGCGACGCATGCAGTTCCTCGACAAGCTCACCTACGAAGTGCGCCAGTTAGAAGAGCGCCTCGACGATTAACCCAGTGCCGCTCCGGTCGCACGCCTGATATACAGATAAGTCCTGATCACGATGGCCCTACTGCAGATCGCCGAACCCGGCCAAAGTCCTCAACCGCACCAGCGTCGTCTGGCTGTGGGGATCGACTTGGGCACTACCAATTCGCTGGTCGCTGCGTTGCGCAGTGGTCTTTCCGAGCCGCTGGCCGACGCCGAAGGGCGGGTCATCCTGCCTTCTGCCGTGCGCTATCACGCCGATCGCGTCGAAGTCGGCGAGTCGGCCAAGCTGGCCGCGTCCTCCGATCCCCTGAATACCGTGCTGTCGGTCAAGCGCCTGATGGGCCGTGGTCTGTCCGACGTCAAGCAATTGGGCGATCAACTGCCGTACCGCTTTGTCGGCGGCGAATCGCACATGCCGTTCATCGACACCGTGCAGGGTCCGAAAAGCCCGGTCGAAGTGTCCGCCGATATCCTCAAGGTGTTGCGTCAGCGCGCCGAGGCGACCCTTGGTGGTGAGCTGGTGGGTGCGGTGATCACCGTTCCGGCGTATTTCGACGATGCTCAGCGTCAGGCTACCAAGGATGCGGCGAAGCTCGCCGGTCTGAACGTGCTGCGTCTGCTCAACGAGCCGACGGCGGCGGCGGTGGCGTACGGTCTGGACCAGCATGCCGAAGGCCTGGTCGCGATTTATGACCTGGGTGGCGGCACTTTCGATATTTCGATTCTGCGTCTGACCGGCGGTGTCTTCGAAGTCCTGGCAACCGGCGGCGACAGCGCGCTGGGTGGCGATGACTTCGATCACGCGATTGCCGGCTGGATCATCGAGAGCGCCGGTTTGTCCGCCGACCTCGATCCGGGCGCACAGCGCAGCCTGCTGCAAACCGCTTGCGCCGCCAAAGAAGCCCTGACGGATGCCGACAGTGTTGAAGTGGCCTACGGCGACTGGAAAGCACAACTGACCCGCGAAGCTTTCGATGTACTGATCGAACCAATGGTCGCCCGCAGCCTGAAAGCCTGCCGTCGCGCCGTCCGCGACTCCGGCGTCGAGCTGGAAGACGTACACGCCGTGGTCATGGTGGGTGGTTCGACTCGCGTTCCACGTGTTCGCGAAGCCGTCGCCGAAGCCTTCGGTCGTCAGCCGCTGACCGAAATCGACCCGGATCAAGTGGTGGCCATCGGTGCCGCGATCCAGGCCGATACGCTGGCCGGCAACAAGCGCGATGGCGGCGAACTGCTGCTGCTCGACGTGATCCCGTTGTCCCTTGGGCTGGAAACCATGGGCGGCCTGATGGAGAAGGTGATTCCGCGCAACACCACCATTCCCGTCGCTCGCGCCCAGGACTTCACCACTTATAAAGACGGCCAGTCGGCCATGGCGATCCACGTGTTGCAGGGCGAGCGTGAGTTGATCTCCGATTGTCGCTCCCTGGCTCGCTTCGAATTGCGCGGCATTCCGGCAATGGTCGCAGGCGCGGCGAAAATTCGCGTGACCTTCCAGGTCGATGCCGACGGTCTGCTCAGCGTTTCCGCCCGTGAATTGGGTTCGGGCGTTGAAGCCAGCATCCAGGTCAAGCCGTCCTATGGTTTGACCGACGGCGAAATCGCCAAGATGCTGAAAGATTCGTTCCAGCACGCCAATGACGACAAGGTCGCCCGCGTTTTGCGCGAGCAGCAGGTTGATGCCCAGCGCCTGATCGAAGCGGTGCAGGGCGCTCTGGAGGCGGATGGCGAGCGTTTGCTCGACGCCGAAGAGCGCCTGGTCATCGATCTGCAGGTGCAGGAACTGGCCGAACTGATGAAAGGTACCGATGGTTACGCCATCGAGCAGCAGACCAAGCGTCTGTCGCAAGTGACCGATGCTTTTGCTGCTCGCCGTATGGATCAGACGGTGAAGGCCGCTCTGTCGGGGCGCAATCTGAATGAAATCGAGGATATCTGATGCCGCAGGTCATTTTTCTGCCACACGAGAAGTTCTGCCCTGAAGGCATGGTTGTCGAGGCTGAGCCCGGCACATCGATTCTCGATCTGGCCCACGAACACCATATCGAGATGGAAAGCGCCTGCGGCGGCGTCTGCGCTTGCACCACTTGTCACTGCATCATTCGCGAGGGTTTCGACTCGCTGGAAGAAGCCGATGAGTTGGAGGAAGATTTCCTTGATCGTGCGTGGGGTCTGGAGGCGCAGTCGCGTCTGGCCTGTCAGGCTATCGTGGGTGAAGAAGACATCACCGTCGAAATCCCGAAATATTCGCTTAACCATGCGGCCGAAGCGCCGCACTGACTGGTAAGACTGTCATGAGCTACGGTTGGAATGATGTTCAACGTATTGCAGAAGAGCTGGCCGAAGCCAAGCCGGATGTCGATCCGCTCTCTGTCAATTTCGTCGACCTGCAGCGATGGATCATGGAACTGCCTGATTTCGACAACACCTCTGGCCGTGTCGGCGAGAAAGTGTTGGAAGCGGTCCAGGCCCTCTGGATCGAAGAAGTAGACTGATCGTCCTTGCAGGTTAGGCAATACCCAAGAACCCGCGTATAATTCGCGGGTTTAATTTTTCGCAAATTACCGTTTCTGGAGTTACACCATGGCTGTTCAACGTACTTTCTCCATCATCAAGCCTGACGCTGTTGCAAAAAACGTCATCGGCGAGATCACCACTCGTTTCGAAAAAGCAGGCCTGCGCGTTGTAGCTTCGAAACTGAAGCAACTGTCCAAAGCCGAAGCTGAAGGCTTCTACGCTGAGCACAGCGCTCGTGGTTTCTTCGGCGACCTGGTTGCCTTCATGATCTCCGGTCCTGTTGTTGTTCAGGTTCTGGAAGGCGAAAACGCTATCGCTCTGAACCGTGAGCTGATGGGCGCTACCAACCCTAAAGAAGCTGCTGCCGGCACCATCCGTGCTGACTTCGCTGATTCCATCGACGCCAACGCTGTACACGGTTCGGACTCCGAAGCCGCTGCTGCTCGTGAAATCTCGTACTTCTTCGCAGCTACTGAAGTAACCACTCGCTAAGCATTGGCTTAAAGAGTGAAGGTGAATCCATGACTACATCGACTGTTAAAACCAACCTGCTGGGTCTGACCCAGCCGGAAATGGAAAAATTCTTCGACTCAATCGGGGAGAAGCGTTTCCGTGCCGGTCAGGTAATGAAATGGATTCACCACTTTGGCGTGGATGATTTCGACGCCATGACGAACGTCAGCAAGGCCTTGCGCGACAAGCTCAAGGCTATTGCTGAAGTCCGTGGTCCCGAAGTGGTCAGCGAGGACATCTCCAGCGACGGCACTCGTAAGTGGGTGGTGCGCGTGGCGTCCGGCAGCTGTGTCGAGACCGTTTACATTCCCCAGGGCAAACGCGGCACTCTGTGCGTTTCGTCCCAGGCAGGCTGTGCCCTGGACTGCAGTTTCTGCTCCACCGGCAAGCAAGGCTTCAACAGCAACCTCACCGCCGCCGAAGTCATCGGTCAGGTGTGGATTGCCAACAAATCCTTCGGCAGTGTTCCGGCTACCATCGACCGCGCCATCACCAACGTGGTGATGATGGGCATGGGCGAACCGCTGCTGAACTTCGACAACGTCGTGGCCGCCATGCATCTGATGATGGATGACCTGGGCTACGGGATCTCCAAGCGCCGCGTGACCCTGTCCACGTCGGGTGTGGTGCCGATGATCGATGAGCTGGCCAAGCACATCGACGTATCCCTGGCGTTGTCCCTGCACGCACCGAATGACGCATTGCGTAACCAATTGGTGCCGATCAACAAGAAATATCCGCTTAAGATGCTGCTCGAGTCGTGCCAGCGCTACATGTCCGAACTGGGCGAGAAGCGCGTGCTGACCATCGAGTACACCTTGCTCAAGGACGTCAACGACAAGCTTGAGCACGCCGTGGAAATGATCGAGCTGCTCAAGGATATTCCCTGCAAGATCAACCTGATTCCGTTCAACCCGTTCCCGCATTCCGGGTACGAGCGGCCGAGCAACAACGCCATCCGCCGGTTCCAGGATCAGCTTCACCAGGCAGGCTATAACGTGACCGTGCGCACCACCCGTGGTGAAGACATCGACGCGGCTTGCGGTCAATTGGTAGGGCAGGTGCTGGATCGCACCCGTCGCAGCGAACGTTACATCGCCGTGCGCGAATTGAGCGCCGACAGCGATCTGGCACAGAACGCCGCGAACACTAACTAAGAGAGGATCTCTATGTCCCTGCGCTTTGCGCTGCTGTTGCTGTTGGCCAGCCTGTGTGCTGGCTGTGTCCTGTCGGGCGATTACAACCCGATGAAGACCAGCAAGGGCCGCGATGAAGCGCGGGCTGCCTACGTGCAGCTGGGACTGGGATACTTGCAGCAAGGCATGACCGAACGGGCCAAGGTGCCGTTGAAAAAGGCCCTCGAGCTGGACAGTTCGGATCCTGACGCCAACGCGGCCCTCGGGCTGGTTTTCCAGTCCGAGATGGAGCCTGCACTGGCGGATGAGCACTTTCGCAAGGCACTGTCCTCCCGTCCCGCCGATGCCCGCATCCTCAACAATTACGGCAGTTTTCTCTACGAAGAAAAGCGTTACAAGGAAGCCTACGAGCGTTTTGAACAGGCCGCCGCCGATACCCTGTATCCTGAGCGTTCGCGCGTGTTCGAGAACCTCGGCATGACGGCGTCCAAGCTTGGTCAGCGTGATCTGGCCCAGCAGCAACTGGAAAAAGCATTGCGTTTGAACCGTCAGCAACCACGGGCATTGCTGGAAATGGCTGAGTTGTCATTCGAAGACAGGCATTATGTGCCCGCGCGTGACTATTACGATCGTTTCAGCCAGCTGTCCGAGCAAAATGCACGTAGTCTGTTGCTCGCGGTTCGGTTGGCAAAAGTGTTTGAAGATCGCGACAAGGCCGCCAGTGCGGGCCTGCAATTAAAACGACTCTATCCCGGTACGCCGGAATATCAGCAATACCTGTCGGAGCAATGATGAAAGCGGCGCATCCCGAAGTTGTAGCAGCGAATCGCGTTAACCCCGGTGAGACCTTGCGCCAGGCCCGCGAAAGCAATGGCTGGTCGCTGGCCGAAGTGGCCCTCAAGCTCAACCTCACCGTGACTTCCCTGACCAACCTCGAAGCCGGTGCGTTCGACAAGCTGCCGGGGCATACCTTCGCTCGCGGTTACATTCGCGCCTATGCCAAATTGCTCGGCATGGATCAGGCGGTCCTGGTCCAGCAGTTCGACCAGTCCACCGGCACCGACTCCCAGGGCAGCAACGTCCACGCCCTGGGTCGGATCGAAGAGCCGGTCCGGGTTTCCCACACCATTTTGCGGATCGTCAGCCTGTTGCTGCTGATTGCGGTCATCGGCGGCGGTTTCGTCTGGTGGCAGGATCAGACCTCGCTGCGGACCAAGGATCTGACCACGCTGGCGCCTGAGCACGTCGAAGTAGAAGGCGCTGACGGCACTACCCAGATTCACCCGCTGGACGAGCCGGAAGACCAGGCCGTCGCGGAAGGCGAAGCCGAGGGCTCAACCGCCCTGGCACTGCCACAAGCGGAAACCGCCGCCGAGTCGACGGGTGCCGAGGCTGCTGCTCCAGCAACAGCTCCGGTGACGCCTGCTCCAGTCGTAACCGCTCCTGCTCCGGTTCACACGCCAGCTCCGGTGGTGGCTGCTCCTGCCGTGCCTGCGCCAAACGTTCCGGCTACACCAGCACCTGTCGTCACGGCTCCTGTCGCTCCGACCGCTGTTGTTCCAGCACCCGCGCCAGTTGCCCCGGCAGCTCCGGTTGCCGGCCAGGGCCAGGTTCAACTGCAATTCACCGCCGATTGCTGGGCTCAGGTCACTGACGGCAGCGGCAAAGTGTTGTTCAGCGGTCTCAAGCACAAGGGCGACAGCGTCTCCGTGGCTGGCAAGCCACCGCTGGCTGTTCGTCTGGGCGTTGCCCGGGCCGCGCAGGTCAGCTACAACGGCCAACCGGTCGATATCGCTCCGTTCACCAGTGGCGAGACTGCTCGCCTGAAGTTGGGTCAATAAGTCATGCACGGCGAATCTCCAATCAAACGTCGCGAATCACGCAAGATCTGGGTCGGTAACGTGCCTGTCGGCGGCGATGCGCCTATCGCTGTGCAGAGCATGACCAACAGCGACACCAATGACGTCGCTGCCACCGTCGCCCAGATCAATCGCCTTGAAGCCGCCGGTGTCGACATCGTGCGGGTTTCGGTGCCGGACATGGACGCCGCCGAGGCATTCGGCAAGATCAAGCAACTGGTCAAGGTGCCGTTGGTTGCTGACATCCACTTCGACTACCGCATCGCTTTGCGCGTGGCTGAGTTGGGTGTCGATTGCCTGCGGATCAACCCGGGCAACATCGGTCGTGAAGACCGTGTGCGTGCGGTGGTCGATGCCGCCCGTGACCGCGGGATTCCGATCCGCATCGGCGTCAACGCCGGTTCCCTGGAAAAGGACCTGCAAAAGAAATACGGCGAACCGACCCCGGCCGCGCTGGTCGAGTCGGCACTGCGTCACGTCGAGCACCTCGAACGCCTGAATTTTCAGGACTTCAAGGTCAGCGTGAAGGCTTCCGACGTGTTCATGGCCGTCGAAGCCTATCGTTTGCTGGCCAAGGAAATCGTCCAGCCGCTGCACCTGGGCATCACTGAAGCCGGTGGATTGCGCTCCGGTACAGTGAAATCCGCCGTGGGCCTAGGTATGCTGCTCGCCGAGGGGATTGGCGATACTATCCGCATCTCGCTGGCGGCCGATCCGGTCGAGGAAGTGAAGGTCGGTTACGACATTCTCAAGTCTTTGCATCTGCGTTCCCGTGGCATCAACTTCATCGCCTGCCCGAGCTGCTCGCGGCAGAACTTCGATGTGGTCAAGACCATGAACGAGCTGGAAGGGCGCCTTGAAGACCTGCTGGTGCCTCTGGATGTCGCGGTGATCGGTTGCGTGGTCAACGGCCCCGGCGAAGCCAAGGAAGCCCATATCGGCTTGACTGGCGGCACGCCAAACTTGATTTACATCGACGGCAAGCCGTCGCAGAAACTGACGAATGACAATCTGGTGGACGAGCTCGAAAGGCTGATCCGCGAGAAAGCGGCCGAGAAGGTCGAAGCTGACGCAGCGGTTATCGCGCGCGGCTGATCGAACGAATTAAGGAATTTCTGTGAGCAAGTCTCTGCAAGCCATTCGTGGCATGAACGACATCCTGCCGGAACAGACGCCGGTATGGCGCTACTTCGAAGGTACTGTTTCGCGTTTGCTGGATAACTACGGTTACAAGCAGATCCGCATGCCGATCGTCGAGTTCACCGAGCTGTTCAAGCGCTCGATCGGTGAAGTGACCGACATCGTCGAAAAAGAGATGTACACCTTCGACGACCGCAACGGCGACTCCCTGACCCTGCGTCCGGAAGGCACGGCAGCGTGCGTGCGTGCAGTGCTCGAGCACGGCATCACCGGCGGTGGCCAGGTGCAGAAACTCTGGTACATCGGCCCGATGTTCCGTCACGAGCGTCCGCAGAAAGGCCGTTATCGCCAGTTCCACCAGATCGGTCTGGAAGTCTTCAATCTCGACGGTCCGGACATCGACGCCGAACTGATCGTGCTGACCTGGCGCCTGTGGGGCGAGCTGGGTATCCGCGATGCGGTCAAGCTTGAACTCAACAGCCTGGGCACCAGCGAGTCCCGTGGCCGTTATCGTGAAGCGCTGGTCGAGTATCTCTCGGCGCACCACGACAAACTGGACGAAGACAGCCAGCGTCGCCTGAAGACCAACCCACTGCGCGTGCTCGACACCAAGAACGCCGACACGCAGGCGGTACTGGTCGATGCGCCGAAGATGGCCGACTACCTGGATGATGAATCCCGTGCCCACTTCGAAGGCCTGAAGGCCCGTCTGGATGCCGTCGGCATTCCTTACGTGCTCAACCCGAAACTGGTACGCGGCCTCGATTACTACAGCAAAACCGTATTCGAATGGGTCACCGACAAGCTCGGCGCCCAGGGCACCGTGTGCGCGGGCGGCCGTTATGACGGTCTGGTCGAGCAGATGGGCGGCAAGCCAACCCCGGGTGTCGGTTTCGCCATGGGGATCGAGCGTCTGGTGTTGCTGCTGGAAACCCTGGAGCAGATTCCGGAAGAAATCTCCCGTCAGGTGGACGTCTATCTCTGCGCCTTCGGCGAAGCAGCAGAGCTGGCCGGTCTGGCTCTGGCCGAGCGTGTACGCGACCAACTGCCCAACCTGCGCCTGCAAGTCAATGCCGGCGCCGGCAGCTTCAAGAGCCAGTTCAAGAAAGCCGACAAGAGCGGTGCGCTGTACGCACTGATCCTCGGTGACGACGAAATGGCCCAGCAAGTGGTAGGTTTCAAACCCCTGCGTGGCCAGGGCGAACAACAAAGCATTGCCTGGGATGCGCTCGCTGCACACCTGGCCACCTGCGTCGTGCAGGGTTGAAGCTGTCTAAACAGCCGATTTAGCGATTAAGGAGTATTGGGGTGTCGAGTACCGAAGACGAACAGTTGGCGGATTTGAAGGACTGGTGGACACGCAACGGCAAACCTCTGGTCACTGGCGGCCTGTTGGCGCTGGTCATCGTGTTCGGCTGGCAGGCTTTTCACAAGTATCAGAGCAACCAGTCGCAAGGCGCCTCGGTGCTCTATCAGCAATTGCTGGAAACCACGCTGACCCCGGATGGCAAGCCTGATGCCGCGCGCGTTGCGGATCTGGCCGGCAAGCTCAACAGCGAATTCGGCGGGACTGCCTACGCGCAGTACGGCAGCCTGTTCGTGGCCAAGGTAGCGGTCGACAGCGGCAAGCTGGACGACGCAGCGACCGAGCTGAAAACCATCGTTGCCAAACCGGCCAACGCAGCACTGGGCGAAATCGCCCGTCAGCGTCTGGCGCAGGTGCTGGGTGCACAGAACAAGGCTGATGAGGCTCTGAAACTGCTTGAAGGCGATGCCGACAAGTCGTTCCTGGCCACTCGCGAAGAACTCAAGGGCGACCTGCTGGTACAGCTGGGCCGCACTGATGAAGCGAACACGGCGTATCAAAAAGCCAAGGCGGCACTGTCGGATGAAGCGGCGGTCGGTGGCCTTCAAATCAAGCTGGACGACCTGGCCAAAGGGGATGCGTGACGTGATCCGTTGGAAGCATGCAGCATTGCTGGCTCTGGCCCTTCTGGCCGCGGGTTGCAGCAGCAACAGCAAAAAAGAACTGCCACCGGCCGAACTGACCGATTTCAAGGAAGAAGTGGTTCTGCACAAGCAGTGGAGCCGCTCGATCGGTGACGGTCAGGGCGAAACCTACAACATGCTGGTGCCGGCAATCGATGGTGACACCATCTACGCGGCCGACGTTACCGGCATCGTAATGGCCATGGATCGCAGCAACGGCGACGTGAAGTGGAAAAAGGAACTTGACCTGCCTGTCTCCGGCGCCGTTGGCGTGGGTTACGGTCTGGTGCTGGTCGGCACGCTGCGAGGCGAAGTCATTGCACTCGACACCATCAACGGTGAAGAGAAATGGCGTGCTCGCGTGACCAGTGAAGTGCTGGCGCCACCTGCCAACAACGGTGACATCGTGGTCGTGCAGACCCAGGACGATCGTCTGATCGGTCTGGATGCCTCCACCGGTCAACAGCGTTGGGTGTACGACAGCACGCCAGCCGTGCTGACTCTGCGAGGCACCAGTGCACCGCTCGTGACCAACCGCCTCGCGGTGGCTGGCCTGTCGACCGGTAAAGTGATTGCTCTGGACATTTCCAACGGCGTGCCGGTCTGGGAACAACGGATCGCGATTCCACAAGGTCGTTCGGAACTGGAGCGCGTGGTCGATATCGACGGCGGTCTGCTGCTGTCCGGCGGCACGCTGTACGTTGCCAGCTATCAGGGTCGCGTTGCGGCACTGGACCTGGAAAGCGGTCGTCAACTGTGGCAGCGCGACGCGTCGAGCTACGCCGGTATCGCCCAGGGTTTCGGCAACGTTTACGTGAGCCTGTCTTCGGGCACCGTTGAAGGTGTCGACGAGCGTTCGACCACTGCACTGTGGACCAACGATTCGCTGGCCCGTCGTCAACTGTCGGCACCGGAAGTGTTCTCCAGCTACGTTGCAGTCGGTGACCTGGAAGGTTACCTGCATCTGCTGAGTCAGGTGGACGGTCGTTTCGTCGGCCGCGAGCGCATCGACAGCGACGGCCTGCGTGCCCGTCCGCTGGTGGTGGGTGACACGATTTATGTGTATGGCAACAGCGGCAAACTGGAAGCCCTGACCATCAAGTAACAATTCACTAAAGGAGCCGAGCGAAGATCAGGCAAGGCAAAAATCAGCGAGGGAGCGGAGTTGACTTTAGTCAATGAGCATCCCGAGCTGATTTTTAACGCCGCATGATCGAGCGCAGGCCCTTTAGCTATGCTTGGGGTTAAAACCCCAGGCGGCCCCGGTTTACCGGGGCTTGCAGCGCTTTCTGGCGTTGCCCCGAGCACCAGCCGCTGCCTCGCAGCGGCTTTTGTATTTTCTGAAATAACGAAGTGGAGAGCCGCATGGTTCCCGTAATCGCCCTGGTGGGCCGACCGAACGTCGGCAAGTCCACCTTGTTCAACCGCCTGACCAGGACTCGCGACGCCATCGTCGGCGACTTGTCCGGTCTGACCCGTGATCGCCAGTACGGTGAGGCCAAGTGGCAAGGGCGTTCCTACATTCTGATCGACACCGGCGGTATCTCCGGTGACGAACATGGTATGGACGAAAAAATGGCCGAGCAGTCGCTGCTGGCCATTGAAGAAGCGGATGTCGTTCTGTTCCTGGTAGATGCCAAGGCCGGTTTCACCGCCGCCGACCAGATGATCGCCGAACACTTGCGCAAACGTAACAAGCGTTCCCACGTGGTCGCCAACAAGGTCGACAACATCGACCCGGAAATGGCCCGCGCCGAATTCGCCCCGCTGGGCATGGGCCACGCGATCCCGATCGCTGGCGCCCACGGTCGCGGCATCACTCAATTGCTGGAAGCCGCCCTGAGCGATTTCCCGCGCGATGATGACGAACCGGCGGAAGGCGAAGAGGAAGAGATCGTTGCCGAAGGCGAGGAAGCCAAGCGCATTCCTGGCCCGAGCGAAAAAGACGGCATCAAGATCGCCATCATCGGTCGTCCTAACGTTGGCAAGTCGACGCTGGTCAACCGCATGCTCGGTGAAGACCGGGTAATCGTCTATGACCAACCCGGTACCACCCGCGACAGTATCTACATCCCGTTCGAGCGTAACGACGAGAAGTACACGCTGATCGACACCGCCGGTGTGCGCAAGCGCGGCAAGATCCACGAAGAAGTCGAAAAGTTCTCCGTGGTCAAAACCCTGCAGGCGATCAAAGACGCCAACGTGGTGATCTTCGTGATGGACGCCCGCGAAGGCGTGGTCGATCACGACCTCAACCTGCTGGGCTTCGCCCTTGAAGCCGGTCGGGCTCTGGTGATCGCGATCAACAAGTGGGACGGCATGACGCCGAGCGAGCGCGACTTCGTGAAGATCGAGCTGCAACGTCGCCTGTTCTTCGTCGAGTTCGCCGACATCCACTTCATCTCGGCACTGCACGGTACCGGCGTGGGCAACCTCTACGCTTCGGTGCAGAACTCGTTCAAGTCCGCGGTCACCCGCTGGCCGACCAGCCGCCTGACCCAGATCCTCGAAGACGCGGTCAGCGAGCACCAGCCGCCGATGGTCAACAGCCGCCGGATCAAGCTGCGTTACGCTCACCTGGGTGGCGCGAACCCGCCGATCATCGTGATCCACGGTAACCAGATCGAGAAAGTGCCGAAGTCCTACGTGCGCTATCTGGAAAACACTTACCGCCGTGTGCTCAAACTGGTCGGTACGCCGATCCGTATCGAGTTCAAGGGTGGCGAGAACCCGTACGAAGGCAACAAGAACACGCTGACCGACCGCCAGGTCAACAAGAAGCGTCGTTTGATGTCGCACAACAAGAAGGCCAGCAAGAAGCGCCGCGACAAGAAGTAAGGTCGCTGCCCGTTGATCGTTTCCATGCACAGCACAGAAACGATCATCGAGAGAGAAGGGGCGCCGTTTGGCGCCCTTTTTTTATGGGCGCCGGATGGGCTATCCTCGGGCTCTCCCGCGCCGTCGTCAGTGCCGGGGCAGAGCAGGGAACCCCGATGATTACCAGCAAGCTGCCGAATGTCGGCATCACTATTTTCACGCAGATGTCTCAGCTCGCGGCACAGACCGGAGCCATCAACCTGTCCCAGGGTTTTCCCGATTTCGACGGCCCGCAGTCGCTGCGCGATGCGGTCGGTCGGCACATTGCCAGTGGCCATAACCAGTATTCGCCGATGACCGGCCTGCCGGCGTTGCGTCAGCAGATCGCGGCCAAAATCGCTCGCAGCTATGGCGCCAATGTCGATGCCGACACTGAAGTGACCGTGACCCCCGGTGCGACCCAGGCGATCTTCTGTGCGATCCAGGCGGTTATCCACAGCGGCGACGAAGTCATCGTGTTCGACCCGGCTTATGACAGCTATGAGCCGTCGGTGGAACTGGCCGGCGGGCGCTGCGTGCATGTGCAGTTGGGCCTGAATGATTTCTCCATCGACTTCGACAAACTCAGTGCAGCCCTGAGCCCGCGCACGCGGATGATCATCCTCAACACCCCGCACAACCCGAGCGGCGCGCTGATCAGTCGCGCCGAGCTCGACCAGTTGGCGGCGTTGATCCGCGACCGCGACATCTATGTGATCAGCGACGAAGTGTACGAACACCTGGTGTTCGACGGTGTGCCGCACGTCAGTGTGCTGGCTCATGAAGAGCTGTATCAGCGGGCGTTCGTGGTCAGTTCGTTCGGCAAGACCTATCACGTCACTGGCTGGAAAACCGGCTACGTCGTAGCACCGCCGGCCCTGACGGCGGAGCTGCGAAAAGTGCACCAATATGTGAGCTTCTGTGGTGTGACGCCGCTGCAGTACGCTCTGGCCGATTACATGGCCGAGCATCCGGAACACGTCGAAGAACTGCCGGGTTTCTATCAGGCCAAGCGTGATCTGTTCTGCGATTTGCTGGAGCCTTCGCGATTCAGCTTCACCCGGGTCACCGGCACCTATTTCCAACTGGTCGACTACTCGCAGATCCGTCCTGACTTGAACGATGTCGAGATGGCGATGTGGATGACCCGCGAGCATGGCGTCGCCAGTATCCCGGTGTCGGTGTTCTACCAGAATCCACCCGAAGGCCAGCGCCTGGTGCGTCTGTGCTTTGCCAAACGCGAGGAGACGCTGCGGGAAGCGGCGGCAAAACTATGCGTGATCTGAGTGCGTTACCCGATCTCAATCTGGCGCTGATCCAGACCAGCCTGGCCTGGCATGATCGTCAGGCCAACCTTGAGCATTTCGACGCTTTGCTGGAGCAGGCGCGGGGTGCGGATCTGATTATCCTGCCGGAAATGTTCACCACCGGCTTCTCCATGGAATCCGAAACCCTGGCCGAAGCCGAAAACGGCCCGACCAGCAAATGGCTGCGGGCCCAGGCGGCGAAACTGGATGCCGTGGTCACTGGCAGCGTGATCATCCAGGCCGCCGACGGCAGCCACCGCAACCGCTTGCTGTGGGCGCGACCGGACGGCGAAGTACTGCATTACGACAAGCGCCACCTGTTCCGCATGGCCGGCGAGCACAATCACTACACCCCCGGCGAACGCCAGGTGCAGTTCGAACTCAAGGGCTGGCGTGTGCGTCCGCTGATCTGCTACGACTTGCGCTTCCCGGTGTGGAGCCGCGATGCGCAAGACACCGACCTGCTGCTGTACACCGCCAACTGGCCGGGTGCACGGCGTCAGCACTGGAACCGTCTGCTGCCGGCCCGGGCCATTGAAAACCTGTGCTATGTGGCGGCGGTTAACCGGGTCGGTACTGACGGCAAGGGCTTTGCCTATACCGGCGACAGTCAGGTGCTGGATTTCCAGGGCGAAACGTTGCTGGCGGCGGGGGAGGCGGACGGGGTGTTCAAGGTAGTTTTGGAAGCAGCATCGCTGGCCGCTTACCGAGAGCGGTTCCCGGCGAATCTGGATGCAGATACCTTCGAATTCACCTGATAATCGCGATCAGAACGAAAAAGGCCCCGAGGTGCAAACCCCGGGGCCTTTTGTATTTCAGCGATCAGTTACGCCGCTTTCGCTTCCGGCTGGCTCAGCGAGCGGTTCAGCGCGCTGAACAGGGCCTTGAAGCTGGCCGTGGTGATGTTTTCATCGATGCCCACGCCGTGTACCGCACGCTCGCCGTTCACACGCAATTCGATGTACGCCGCAGCCTTGGCGTTGGTGCCCGCGCCGATGGCGTGTTCGTTGTAGTCCATGATCTCCACCGGAATCGGCAGACCGGCCACCAGCGCTTCCAGCGCGCCGTTGCCCTTGCCGCGCCAGTGCAGGTTGGTTTCGCCCTGACCCTTGCTCGCGACTTCGACTTCGACGGCGCTGTTGCCGTTTTCTTCCTGCAGGCGATGGCTGACCAGCGCGTACGGAGTGTTGGCTTGCAGGTATTCGCTGATCAACAGCGAGTGAATCTGCTTGGCAGTCATCTCCAGGCCCAGGCGATCGGTTTCACGCTGCACGACCTGGCTGAATTCGATCTGCATGCGACGTGGCAGGCTGATGCCGTATTCCTGTTCCAGCAGGTAGGCGATGCCGCCCTTGCCCGACTGGCTGTTGACGCGGATCACCGCCTCGTAGCTGCGACCGATGTCGGCCGGGTCGATCGGCAGGTACGGTACTTCCCACAGTGCGTCGGATTTCTGCTGGGCGAAACCCTTGCGGATCGCATCCTGGTGGGAGCCGGAGAACGCGGTGTGCACCAGGTCGCCGACGTACGGGTGACGGGGGTGAACCTGAATCTGGTTGCACTCTTCGACGACTTTGCGCACGCCGTCGATGTCGGAGAAGTCCAGTTGCGGGTCGAGGCCCTGGGTGTACATGTTCAGTGCGACGGTAACGAGGTCGACGTTACCGGTACGCTCGCCGTTGCCGAACAGGCAGCCTTCGACACGGTCGGCGCCAGCCATCAGGCCCAACTCGGTGGCGGCCACGCCAGTGCCACGGTCGTTGTGGGTGTGCAGGCTGATGATCACGCTGTCACGACGGTTGATGTTGCGGTGGAACCACTCGATCTGGTCGGCGTAGACGTTCGGGGTCGCGCATTCAACGGTAGCCGGCAGGTTGAGGATGATCTTGTGCTCAGGCGTCGGGTTCCAGACCTCGATCACGGCGTCACAGACTTCCTTGGCGAATTCCAGCTCGGTGGCGCTGAAGGTTTCCGGCGAGTACTCGAAAGTCCATTCGGTGTCCGGCTGCATGGCTGCGTATTTGACGAACAGCTTGGCGGCGTTCACGGCGATGGCCTTGATCCCGTCCTTGTCCTGGTTGAACACGATGCGACGGAAAGAAGGGGAGGTGGCGTTGTACAGGTGAACAATCGCCTTTTTCGCCCCGCGCAGGGATTCGAAGGTGCGCTCGATCAGGTCTTCACGGCCCTGGGTCAACACCTGGATGGTGGTGTCGTCCGGGATGTGGCCTTCTTCGATCAGGGTACGCACGAAGTCGAAGTCGGTTTGCGAAGCGGCCGGGAACGAGGCTTCGATTTCCTTCACGCCCACTTGCACCAGAGTTTTCCAGAAGCGCAGCTTTTTCACCGCGTCCATCGGCTCGATCAGCGACTGGTTGCCGTCACGCAGGTCGGAGCTGCACCAGATCGGCGCGGCATCGATGGTTTTCGACGGCCAGGTGCGATCCGGCAGGTTGATCACAGGAAACGCGCGGTATTTCGAAGACGGGTCTTTGAGCATGCTCATCGGGAAATTCCTTATTGTCTGGGCCGAAAAGAGGCGGCCTGCCGGTGGAACGAATGTTCGGGGAGAAGCTTGGGACGAGGCGCAGCGATTCAGCCCGGCAGTCGTGCGCTGACGAGGCACAGGCTGCGGTGCTGGCGAAGCTGAATAAGGGTGTGAGAGGTTTTCATGCCTTCAACCCTAACCGCGGGGGATGAGGATGGCAAGCAGTCGAAAAAAATTGAGAGGAATACTCGGAAAGCGGTTTTTTCCGAGATTTTATTCTTGATATGGCGGTAATTGTTGGCAGGGATTGCGCAGACCATTCGTCGTGCGCAATCCCTGCTGAAGGAGGCTCAGCCCGGAATCAAGGCTGGAATGCACCAATGAAAATCGCCGGATCAACCCGCGCGTCGTTCAGGCTGACGTTCCAGTGCATGTGCGGCCCGGTCGCTCGACCTGTGGCACCCACTTTGCCCACCACCGCACCGCGAGCCAGTTGCTGACCGTTCTGCACATCGATCTTCGACATGTGGCAGAACATGCTGATGAAGCCCTGGCCGTGGTCGACGAACACGGTGTTGCCATTGAAGAAGTAATTGCCGATCAGGATCACCTTGCCCGCCGCCGGGGTCTTGATCGGTGTGCCGGCCGGCACCGCGAAGTCGAGGCCGGCGTGAGGGTTGCGTTCTTCACCGTTGAAGAAACGGCGCACGCCAAACTTGCTCGACAGCGGCCCGTTGACCGGTTTGTCGAGCAGCAGGTTGCTCGGCGTATTCGGGCTGAAACTGCGGTAGGCCTTGATCTGTTCGGCCAGTTCGCCCTCGATGCGCTTCAGGTTGGCCGGGTTCGGATTGACCTGCTGAGTGTTCTTCAGGGTGATGTGCTGTTCCGGGTATTTCTTGTTGCCGACGCTGAAGTTCAGGTTTCGGCCGCCGCTGCTGATCTGCTGGATGCCGGGTTTGACGGTCAGCGGTACGCCGACAATCGCCAGCCAGTTGTTCTGTTCCTTGACCACCAGCACCGGTTTGCCCTGATACGTGGCTTTCGGCGCTTGCGCGGCAGTGCCCAGATCGACGACAGCAACGCCGCCCGGTACCGGTTTGTTCAGCAGCCGGGTGATGTAGCTGTCGGCGTGGGCGTTGAAGGTCAGGCACATCAACAACAGCGGAGCGAGAAAACGCGGCATGGATCAGTCCAGTAAAGAGAGGGTGACGGGCGTCAGGTGATTGTCCTCGACGCGCACTTGCAGTTCGCCTTCGCCCAGTCTGGCCTTCAGGCGCTGGCCGGTGTGGGTTTGCGCCGCGTCGCGGATCGCATTGCCACGCTCGTCGAGCAGAATGCTGTAGCCACGGCCAAGCGTCGCCAGCGGGCTGACCACATGCAGGGTCTGCATCTGGCTTTGCAACTGTAAACGGCGCCGTTTCAGGCCTTCGTTCATTGCGCGTGGCAAGCGCTCGGCGAGGCTGTCGAGACGCTGGCGCAACAGGGCCAGTTGGCGCCCCGGGTGTTGCCCGGCGAGGCGGGTTTCCAGGCGGATCAGGCGTTCGCGGCAGGTGTTGAGCTGGCGCTCGAACGCCCGGCGCATGCGCATGTCCAGGTCATCCAGGCGTTGTGCCTGCTGGCGCAGTCGCTCGCCGGGATGGCGCAGACGACGGGCCATGCCCTCAAGACGCAGACGATCACGCATCAATCGATCGCGCATGCGCATCACCAGCCGACGATGCAGGCTTTCGACCTGGCGGATCAGGTGGCTGGAATCCGGGGCGAGCAATTCGGCCGCCGCAGAGGGCGTCGGTGCGCGCACGTCAGCCACAAAGTCGCTGATCGACACATCGGTTTCATGCCCGACCGCACTGACGATCGGCGTCACACAGGCATCCACTGCCCGGGCCACGGCCTCTTCGTTGAAGCACCAGAGATCCTCCAGCGAGCCGCCGCCACGGGCAAGAATCAGCGCGTCGAAGCCACGGGCATCTGCGAGTTTCAGGGCGCGGACGATCTGCGCGGTGGCTTCGCGGCCCTGAACGGCGGTGGGAATCAGCGTCAGTTGCACCTGCGGCGCACGGCGGCGGAACACGCTGATGATGTCGCGGATCACCGCGCCGGTCGGCGAACTGATGATACCGATGCGCTGCGGGTGCGCCGGCAGCGGCACCTTGCGCTCGGCACTGAACAGGCCTTCGGCGCTGAGCTTTTCCTTCAAGGCATCGAAGGCCAGACGCAGGGCACCGTCACCGGCAGGCTCCACGGTGTCGAGGATCAACTGATAGTCGCCACGCCCTTCGAACAGCGAGACCTTGCCGCGTACCTTGACCGCCAGACCATCCTTCAGCGCCTGACGCACCCGCGCAGCGTTCTGGCGGAACAGCGCACAACGTACCTGCGCGCCGCTGTCCTTGAGCGTGAAATACACGTGGCCGGACGCCGGGCGGGCGAGGTTGGAAATTTCGCCTTCGACCCAGATGTTGCTGAACACGTCTTCGAGCAACACCCGCGCGCGGCCGTTGAGCTGGCTGACGGTCAGGACTTCGCGGTCCAGGCCGAGTCTTGCAAAGGGATCTTTAATCATGGGGCGCAGTTTAAAGGCTTTCGCCGGTGAATGTCTGGAGGAAGTGTTGCACCAACGGTGTGGGATTCTGCCGAAAGGCGAGGGCGACGGTGCTCTGGCAATCGCCGGTCAGTGGCAGAAATCTCACACCGGCGGGCGCGATGTCCTGCATCGATTCCGGCAGCAGAGCTATGCCGAATCCGGCCTGGATCAACTGCAATTGCGTGGTCTTGCGCGACATCACCCGCGCAGCCTGGGGGAAAAAGCCGTGACGCATGCACAGGTCCGCGCACAAGTAACTAAGCCCGCCGCGCTGCGGATGCGGGATGGAGATGAACGCTTCGTCCTTCAATTGCGCCAGATCGACTACCTCCGCCAAAGCCAGTCGATGCTCCGCCGGCACGGCAAGCAGCAAGCGTTCGGTGTAGAGCGGCACAACCTGAACGCCCTCGCGCTGACGCAAAACCGGCAGGCGTAGAAGGCCGATATCGAGCCGGCCCTCGGCCAGTTCTTCAAGCTGCGCCTCCGAAGACAACGTGCCGATGTCCAGCGAAACCCCGGGCTGTTGCTCCAGGTAACTGCTCATGTCGCGCAACAGTCGGCCGCTGATCGGTACGGTGCTGGAGTGAGACAGGCGCAAGGTGCCACGCTGGCCCTGGCCGATTTCCGTGGCCAGGGTGCTGGCCTTGTTCAATTCGTTGAGCAGATTTTTCGCCCGGGGCAAGAACGCTTCGCCGGCGGCGGTGAGCCGGGGCTGGCGCGCCGTGCGTTCGAACAGCGGCGTCTGCAGGCGGGTTTCCATGTCCTTGATCTGCCGGCTCAGTGCCGACTGGGCGATGAACAACCGTTCGGCTGCGGCACTGAAGCTGCCGCTCTCGGCGATTTCCACGAAGTAACGCAATTGACGGGTTGAAAGCACGAGACATGCCTTTTCGAGATGGCTTGGCGGTTTCGATGATATTAGTCGCAACCCTCGGCGCTGGCTAAAGTCATCGCAGGCTTATATAGGAAGCGAGCGAATGAGTGTGGCGGGGTTGTTGAGCGAATGGTCGTGGGGCGTGCAGGGCTGGGTGGTGATCGGACTGGCGATCGCGCTGGCCTACATCGTGTTCGGCATTGCCGGTTTCGGTACGGCGCTGGTGGCGGGGCCGATCCTGATTCTGTTCATGCCGTTGTCGAAGATCGTGCCGTTGCTGGTGCTGCTGGATTTCGTCGCCGCGTTCGGCAATCTGCTGCCGTCGCGGCGCGATGTGGCGAAACCGGAATTGCTGCGGCTGCTGCCGTGCATGGCGGTGGGTTGCACGCTGGGGGTGATTTTCCTGCTTAACCTCAAGTCCGACCTGTTGTTGCTGTTGATGGGGCTGTTCATCAGTGCCTACGCGGTTTACAGCTTGTGGATCAAGGCCCGGCCGGCGCAGTTGTCCGCGATGTGGGCGTTGCCGATGGGCACGGTGGGCGGGCTGTTCGGGGCGTTGTTCGGCAGTGGCGGCTTTCTTTATGCGATCTACCTCAACAGCCGACTGCCCAAGGACGCGGCCCGGGCCACGCAAAGTGCGCTGATCAGTTGCAGCACGGTGGTGCGTTTGAGCCTGTTCGCCATCGCCGGGGTGTATGCCGAGCTACCCTTGTTGATGCTTGCACTGTGCCTGTTGCCGGCCATGGCGCTGGGACTGTGGATTGGACGGCGGCTGACCATGCGCTTGTCCCGCGAGGCCTTCGTGCGACTGGTGACCTGGTTGGTGCTGGCGAGCGGTCTGGCGCTGATCGGCCGCTATTTAAGCACTTGACCGGATTGTCTCAGGGATTAAGCTGCCGGCCGCGTTCGTCGCAGAACATCCTTTGACGCAGCAGGCTTGCACCATGAATTCCCAAAGCATCATCGTCCCGAAAATCTCCAACCTGCCGGTGCACGAACCCCGGGCCCGGGCGATCCTGCGCTGGCTGGTGCGCAAGAACATCATCAAGGAAGAGCTGAGCACCTGCGGGCGCACCGGTAATCGCATGGCCTACGCCATCGCCGATGGCGCCCGCGCGGTGGTGCTGCATCCCGAGGCGCTGCCGTTCGGTGAGCCGATCAATGGTCTGGAGGTCGTCACCAAGCGCTGCATCTACACCCCGGCCAAGGGCTTTCTCGAAGAAGCCGGTTGTGCCGAGTGTCGCCAGGAAATCGGCGAAGCGCTGTTCGAAAGCCTGGAAGACTGGATGCCGGGTCGCACCGACAACTTCACCTGCCCCGAGTGCGGGCATGAAGATGACATCAACGGTTTTCTGTATTTGCAGGAGTGCGGGTTTTCCAACCTCGGTTTCATCTTCAACAACTGGCTGGAGGCGGGGTTCAAGCAGAGTTTCATCGACGAATTCGCCGACTGGCTGGATCAACCGGTGAGCTGGGTCAAGGTCGAGTTGTAGGGTGCGCTTTTCCCGTACATCAGCAACATTGATATAAGACAAGTTTTACATTGAACCCGAAGGGGTGTCTGACTATAATGGCGCGCTTCCATTTTCCCGCTCGGGAGCCCCCGCGATGCTGCGTATCAGCCAAGAAGCTCTGACCTTCGACGACATTCTTTTAGTGCCTGGTTATTCCGAGGTGCTTCCTAACGAAGTCAGTCTCAAGACCCGCCTCACCCGTGGCATCGAACTGAATATTCCTCTGGTTTCTGCCGCCATGGACACCGTTACTGAAGCCCGTCTGGCAATCGCCATGGCTCAGGAAGGTGGCATCGGCATTATCCACAAGAACATGACCATCGAGCAGCAAGCTGCCGAAGTCCGCAAGGTCAAGAAGTTCGAAGCCGGTGTGGTCAAGGACCCAATCACCATCGAGGCTGACGCCACGGTTCGTGATCTGTTCGAACTGACCCGCATGCACAACATTTCCGGCGTTCCGGTGCTGCACGATGGCGACCTGGTCGGCATCGTCACTTCCCGTGACGTGCGTTTCGAAACTCGTCTGGAAGCCACCGTTCGTGAAGTGATGACGCCTAAAGAGCGTCTGGTCACTGTTCGCGAAGGCGCCAACAAGAACGAAGTCCGCGAGTTGCTGCACAAGCACCGTCTGGAAAAAGTCCTGATCGTCGACGACAAGTTTGCCCTCAAAGGCATGATGACCGTCAAAGACATCGAAAAAGCCAAGGCTTACCCGCTGGCCAGCAAGGACGACCAAGGTCGTCTGCGTGTCGGCGCTGCGGTCGGTACCGGTAAAGACACCGGTGACCGCGTTGCCGCGCTGGTCAATGCCGGTGTGGACGTGGTGGTGGTCGATACCGCTCACGGTCACTCCAAAGGCGTGATCGACCGCGTTCGCTGGGTCAAGGAGAATTTCCCTGAAGTGCAGGTGATCGGCGGCAACATCGCCACCGGCGCAGCCGCCAAGGCCCTGGCCGAGGCTGGCGCCGACGCCGTCAAGGTCGGTATCGGCCCTGGCTCGATCTGCACCACCCGTATCGTCGCCGGTGTCGGCGTTCCGCAAATCAGTGCCATCGCCAACGTCGCCGCTGCCCTTGAAGGCACCGGTGTTCCGTTGATCGCCGACGGCGGCATCCGTTTCTCCGGTGACCTGTCCAAGGCCATCGTTGCCGGTGCTTCCTGCGTGATGATGGGCTCGATGTTCGCCGGTACCGAAGAAGCACCGGGCGAGATCGAACTGTTCCAGGGCCGTTCGTACAAGGCTTATCGCGGCATGGGTTCGCTGGGCGCCATGTCCCAGGCTCAAGGTTCCTCCGACCGTTACTTCCAGGACTCCTCGGCAGGCGCCGAGAAACTCGTTCCGGAAGGCATCGAAGGCCGTGTTCCTTACAAGGGCACCCTGAGCGCGATCATTCACCAGTTGATGGGCGGTCTGCGTTCCTCGATGGGTTACACCGGCAGCGCCAACATCGAAGAAATGCGCACCAAGCCTGAGTTCGTGCGGATCACCGGTGCCGGCATGGCCGAATCCCATGTTCACGACGTGCAGATCACCAAAGAAGCGCCAAACTACCGCGTAGGTTGAGGCTTCAAGCAAAACGTTAAATGACCGGGGCTGTTTTATTCAGCCCCGAGTCGTTTCTGAATCAAGACTGTTTCTGAATTACTTAGACGAGACTGAATCATGGCCCTCGACATTCACGCTCACCGCATCCTGATCCTCGACTTCGGTTCGCAGTACACCCAACTGATCGCTCGCCGCGTGCGCGAGATCGGCGTGTACTGCGAACTGCATCCGTTCGACATGGACGAGGAAGCCATTCGCCAATTCGCGCCAAAAGGCGTGATCCTCGCCGGCGGCCCCGAGTCCGTGCACGAAGCCAACAGCCCGCGCTGCCCGCAAGCGGTGTTCGACCTGGGTGTACCGGTCTTCGGTATCTGCTACGGCATGCAGACCATGGCCGAGCAACTGGGTGGCAAGGTTGAAGGTTCCGAGCTGCGTGAGTTCGGTTATGCCCGCGTTGACGTGGTCGGCAAGAGCCGCCTGCTCGACGGCATCGAAGACCACATCGACGCCGACGGCCTGTTCGGCCTCGACGTGTGGATGAGCCACGGTGACAAGGTCACCAAGATGCCGGAAGACTTCCACATCCTGGCCAGCACCCCGAGCTGCCCGATCGCCGGCATGTTCAACGACGAGCGCGCTTATTACGGCGTGCAGTTCCACCCGGAAGTGACCCACACCAAGCAGGGCGGTCGCATCCTGTCGCGCTTCATCCTCGACATCTGCGGTTGCGAAGCGCTGTGGACCCCGTCGAAGATTGCCGAAGACGCCATCGCCAACATCCGCGCACAGGTCGGTACCGACAACGTGCTGCTGGGTCTGTCCGGCGGTGTGGACTCCTCGGTGGTTGCGGCGCTGCTGCACAAGGCCATCGGCGATCAACTGACTTGCGTATTCGTCGACAACGGCCTGCTGCGTCTGCATGAAGGCGAGCAAGTGATGGCCATGTTCGCCGAGAACATGGGCGTCAAGGTGATCCGCGCCAACGCTGAAGACCAGTTCCTGAACAACCTGGCCGGCGAAGCCGATCCAGAGAAGAAGCGCAAGATCATCGGCCGTACCTTCATCGACGTGTTCGATGCCGAATCCTGCAAGCTGGACAACATCAAGTACCTGGCCCAGGGCACCATCTACCCGGACGTGATCGAGTCGGCTGGCGCGAAAAGCGGCAAGGCTCACGTGATCAAGTCGCACCACAACGTGGGCGGCCTGCCGGAAGAGATGAACCTGAAACTGGTCGAGCCACTGCGCGAACTGTTCAAGGACGAAGTCCGTCGTCTGGGCCTGGAACTGGGCCTGCCGTACGACATGGTCTACCGTCACCCGTTCCCGGGCCCGGGCCTGGGTGTGCGGATCCTCGGTGAAGTGAAGAAGGAATACGCCGACCTGCTGCGTCGCGCCGACCACATCTTCATCGAAGAACTGCGCAAGGCCGACTGGTATCACAAGGTCAGCCAGGCATTCGTGGTGTTCCAACCGGTGAAATCGGTTGGCGTGGTTGGCGATGGCCGCCGTTACGCCTGGGTCGTGGCCCTGCGTGCCGTGGAAACCATCGACTTCATGACCGCGCGTTGGGCACATCTGCCTTACGAACTGCTGGAAACCGTCTCCGGCCGCATCATCAATGAAATCGAAGGCATTTCGCGCGTTACTTATGACGTGTCGAGCAAGCCACCGGCGACCATTGAGTGGGAATGATCCCGCGCAAGCCATGATGGCTTGAAGCCGGATCAACAAAAAGCCGCGTGAAACAATGTTTCACGCGGCTTTTCTGTTTCTGGCGATCAGACGTCGATTACAACGGCTTGGACCAGCCGGCCAGTTTCATGCCTCGTTCATCGAGGGCCTTCAGCAGCGCCTGGAGATTGGCGAAGCGTTTTTCATGCACGGTGGGCCATTCGGGCCGTTCAATGAATACGCGGTCGGATTCGAAGCGAATATCAGTTTCCACGATCAGGTTGGTGCGGCTGCGATGAACCAGGAGTGTGTTGCGCAGTTTCTTGGTCAAGGTATACATGCCAGGTCGGGAAAGTAACTGTTCAATCTCTGAGTTCGTCCGCGCATACCACGGCGTTTCGACTTGCAGGCGCAGGTCGCCTTTGACGAGCGCCTCATTCTTGCCCATTTGATCGCCGAGACTTTTACCGGGATCCGCTTCGATACCACCGGACTGACCTTCAGCGATATCTTCGGCGCGCAGACCGACGGCGCCTTCCAGCTCACTGACACCGGCAACGCCTTCAAAGGTGTTGGAGTGGGAATTTCCCACCAGCGCCACCCAGTTATTCGGCCCACGAGCCGCCTGGTCGGCCTCGATCACGGTGTGAGCGTAGTAGTTCATCATTCTCTGGCGCGCCGACAGGTCAGCCGTTCTCATTCCTTCAACCCGATAGCTGGCCAGGCAATCGAGGGCCTGAACGCGTATTCCGTTGCGATTGGCTTCCTTGACCAGATTGAGAAAGGTGTAGCGTTGCAGCGGATCGGTCATGTGACCGTTGTCGAGCTGAATCAGGTAGTTCTCCAGATCCCGCGGCATGACCGAAGTCCTGGCGTAATTGTCCAGCGCGGCCTGGTGAAAGTCCGTGAGCAGGTGCTCGGAGTAGAGGGTCTTCACACCTTTGTTGGCCAGGGTTTGCATATTGTCGATCAGCCATTGTTTGCTGCCGACACCGGAATGACTCTCACCTATGACCAGTCCTCGAAACTCCGCGAATACCTGTTCGATGAAGGTTTCTCCCGACAGTCCTGATTTCAATGGTTCCATCGATGGGCGCACCGGCAGGCGCAATTCGGCATAGAAGCGCACCGCCGCCTCGTGCAGTTGCCCACGCAGCGTCTTGAAAGTGTCGAGAGGCGAGTTGCCGCTCCATGACTTGAAGGCGTCGCCCAGCAGATGGCTGTCGTTGCCCCGGGCAACATTTTTCAGTTCCGCCCGCGCCTGCACCGGAATCTCATACGGCGAGGTAAAGCGAGGTGGATCCTTGACCATCAAGTCCGGGGCGGGCGGCGCTTCTGTCACCGGGATGGACGGTTGAATGTCTGGCAACTGACCGGGCGTGGCGGTTGGGTCAATACGCACGCGTACCTGTGTGAGACCTTCATGTTCAATGGCTTCCAGCAATTCATGCAGGCTGTCGAAGTGACGTCCGCTGACGGCTGACCACTTAGGCCGGAGGATGGAGAAACCGGCGGTGTCCTGCTGGATCGGCGTGCGCACCAGGCTGCCATCGCCGCTTCGGTGAACAAGGGTGGAAGGCTCCTGCACCATGAACATGCCAGGCTTGGGCAACGCCTCCTCCAGTGAGCGAGCGGTTGCCGTCGGTGGCGGGGCGCCCAGTTGCAGGCGCAGGTCACTTTTCAACTCGTCCAAGGGACGTCCCAGGATGTCCTTGATCTTTTTTCCCGGGTCGGTGGTCAGTCCCTGAGTCTGACCGAGCGCGCTTTCCTCGACACGCAGTGCGACCGTTCCTTCCAGCTCACTCAGCCCGGCGACCGTGTCGAAGCGGCTGGCACGAGCCTCATCGACCAGAGCTATCCAGCGATGAGAACCCCGCGCGGCCTGGTCAGCCTGAATCACGGTGTCCGAGTAGTAGTTCATCATTTTCCGGCTGCTGGCCTCGGTTGTGCCCTCCATCCGTGGGAAACGCCCGCTGGCCATGCTGTCGATGGCTTGCACGCGGATGTGGTTTTTCTGTGCGTTTTTTACCAGTTCGGTGTAGGAGTGCGGTCCGGCCGGATCGGTCTTGAACCGAACGTCCAAAGTCTTCAGATATCGTTCGAGGGCGGGCGGCATCTTGCCGGTCTGATGGAGAACATCCAGATCCGTTTGATGGAAGTCCGTGAGCAAGTGATCCAGGTAAAGGGTTCTGACTTTTTGCTTGTTCAGTGCCTTGAGGTTCTCGACCAGTAGCTTTCGGGCACCGATCACCGAGCTGTCCTGACCGATCACCAGACCGGTGCCGTCCTTGAACAGACGCTTGGTCATTTCAGTGAACGGTGTCGTGGGTTTGAAGGCTGGAACCAGCGGCCGCGGCGGGAACTCGGCGCTGGCATAGGCGCCGATGGCATCGTCGTACAGGCCGCGACGCAAGGTTTTGAAGTCTTGGTAGAGGCGGTCGCTGCTGTCCTGAGGATCCAGGGGGAAATCGTCCACCTGCGCTTCGGCAACAGGTTGCAACGCCGGCCGTGAGGTCTGCGGGACGTCATACGCCAGCGGCTGCACCTCCACTTCGGGCAGCGGGTCGGCGGTGTGTCCGAAGGGCCACTTGCCGAAAATCTTCATGCCGCCCTTGAGGCCAGGGCGGGCAACGGGTTCCCATCTGAGTGCTTCGTTCAAACGGACCGGGACATTGCGGTAAAACGAGAAAGGATTGGCGGGATCGACAATCACCCAGCCGCGTAGTTGCTCGACATGGCGCACCTGGTAAAAGCCGTCTCTCCCCACGCGGCGCATGTAAATGTACCGTTTGCCCGACGCGGCCAGGATGATCTCCTGCAATTTTGGATCGCCGGTTTCGACGCGGGTGCCCTCCGTGATCTCAGTCTTGAATGAGGCGAGAAAATCCTCTGGCTGCGCGGGCAGGATACGTGTCGGGGCGATCTCCTCCAGCGGGGGCAGAGAGGGACGGGCAAGCACCGCTTCGGCGAGTTTTTCTTCCGGTTCGAAGACCGTACTGGCCTCGGCTATTTCTGGCAGACGGCCACTGCCCTTGAGGAAGGTGGCGTTGAACAGGGTATCGATTGTCGCGAAGATGGCGCCCGTCACGGCAGCCTTGCGCTCGCCGGGTGTCTTGCCATTGACCGCCTGATCAATCTGCAGCCCGACGTTGGCAATGCCGGCACCCACGACAGCCAGCGCCACGGGCCAGCCGACAGCGGCCATCGGGCCGAACATGCGACCGAAAGCATTCAGATAGCCGATCCACAGCTTTTTCCGCAGATCGCCATTGGTGTGCATCATGAATGTGGCGTCGCTGATCATTCGGGTGTGCGTAGCGCTGGCGAGGAAGGTGAAGGCATCGTTCTTGAGCGTGTCGCTCGTGTGTTCGATCAGAGAGTGATCGGCGCAGTCCCAGGTGCTGACCAATAGATCCAGGACATGATTAAGTCCGACGTTTTCGACATGCGGTGGGCGGAATATCTCGACGACCAGATTAACCCCGGGATTCAAGACCGAGAGCCAGCTCGATTTCGCGGCATCGCGCCATGAGGTGTCTTCCATGACATCGTGGTCGGCCACCTGAAAGTGCGCGAGGAAACGTTTGCGGTCTGCCGGTTTTCGGGTTTGCGACAGCAGCCACCAATGCAGGTCCCTGGCCGTCTCGAAGGCGTGCAGACCCCACACTTCCCCCGGGGTGTAAAGGATCTTGCGGCCATTGCCGTCGGCGATGCACAGGATATCGGTCGCCACGTAACCGCCGACTTTCAGCAGGCTGAGACTCATCCCCTTGGCGGGCGCCGCATCCTCTTCCAGCATCTGTAGCGTGACGGGCCAGCTTACATTGCCGGCGACGGCCTTGATTACGGTTCGGAAGTTATCGTCCGACAACCGACCCCCTTCGCGATCTTCCATGGCCTGGGCGAGAAAGGTGCACTTGGCCAGGCTGCGGAATGTCCTGGTGTGCTTTTTCCAGAACGAGGCGACCTTCTGATTGAAAAGATCGGCAAAGTTGGTCGCCCAGAAATCCTTCAATACCTCATTGCCATGCAACCGCACTTCATTGGTCTCGTCGAAGTCCTCGACGTCCGGCCCGGCCGTGTAGAAGCCTCCGTCGACGTCCAGCATGTCGGAGTTGTCCTGGTCACCGACGCGGAAACGCTGGATCACCAGTTGCGGCAACGTCATGGACTCGGTTGGCCTGGCGCCATGGTGTTCCCACCCCGTGAAGGCTTTCCAGCTGCTGCTGGAGTACTTGAAGCGGTGCCAGTAAACCTGTTCGGGATCCAGATGATTCACACCGTGTTTGAGCAGGATTTCTCTGGCGACATCGCAGGCCATTTCGTACATGTCGGGACATGCCTGAACCAGGGCGGGCACGAGGTTCTTGAGTGCCAGTTTGTCGGCAACGTTGGGTAATGCAGTGTTTTCAGATGTGTCCACGGTCTTTCCTTGAGGGTGGTACGGATAGGGCCCGGATCATTTCAGGTGACGTAGGACGGGTCTGTCGGCAGTTGGGTGTATCAAGTGTCGGAACAATAGGCATGACGTATGGGAAATCGATCGGGCCAGGGTACGAAAGCTCTGGGGGATGGGCGCTTGAGTCCCGTTTGGCATCTTGAGGAACTGCGGCCAGTCGCCGCGCTGCCCTTACTGTTTCTCATCTGCAGGTGTATCGTATTCGCCCTTTACGGGCCTGCGGGCCCGCCGCAGATACGTGAGGTAGTTGAGTTCATGTCCTTTACCCGTCGCCAAATCCTCGGTGGCCTGGCCGGTCTTGTTGTCGTTGGTGTGGGCGCGGGGGGCGCGTCGCGTTACTGGCTGGGCAAAATGGCCGATGCCGACGCGGGTCATGACTACGAGTTGATCGCTGCGCCACTGGACGTCGAGCTGGTGCCAGGGCACAAGACCGAAGCCTGGGCGTTCGGCCGGTCGGCGCCGGGTACCGAGTTGCGCGTGCGTCAGGGCGAATGGCTGCGGGTACGGTTCATCAACCATCTGCCGGTCGCGACGACCATTCACTGGCACGGCATTCGCCTGCCGCTGGAAATGGACGGTGTGCCGTACGTCTCGCAATTGCCGGTACTGCCGGGCGAATACTTCGATTACAAATTCCGCGTGCCGGATGCCGGCAGCTATTGGTATCACCCGCACGTCAGCAGCAGCGAGGAACTCGGTCGCGGGTTGGTCGGGCCGTTGATTGTCGAAGAGCGCGAACCGACCGGATTCAAATACGAAAAAACCCTGAGCCTGAAAAACTGGCACATCGACGACGAGGGCAACTTCGTCGAGTTCAGCATTCCGCGCGAAGCGGCCCGTGGCGGTACGGCGGGGCGGCTGTCGACCATCAACGGTGTGCCTGCGCCGGTCATCGAGCTGCCGGCCGGGCAGATCACCCGCGTGCGCCTGCTCAACCTCGACAACACCCTGACCTATCGCATCAATATTCCTGGTGTCGAAGCGCAGATCTATGCGCTGGACGGCAACCCGGTCGAGCCGCGGCCGTTGGGCAAGGAATACTGGCTCGGCCCGGGCATGCGCATCTGCCTGGCGATCAAGGCACCGCCGGCCGGTGAGGAACTGTCGCTGCGCAACGGCCCGGTGCGTCTGGGCACTCTGCGTTCGGTGGCCAACAATGACGCGCCGACCGAATGGCCGAAGGCATTGCCCGCCAACCCGGTGGCCGAGCCGGACCTGGCCAATGCCGAGAAACTCAACTTCAATTTCGAATGGGTCGGTTCGGTGTCGGTGAATGTCGACAACGGCAAGCCGCCGAGCCTGTGGCAGATCAACGGCAAGGCCTGGGACATCACCGACAAGACTTGCGCCGACCGGCCGATTGCCAGCCTGAAACTGGGCCAGAGCTATATTTTCGAATTGAAGAACATGACCCAGTACCAGCACCCGATCCACCTGCACGGCATGAGCTTCAAGGTGATTGCGTCGAACCGGCACAAGATCGTGCCGTACTTCACCGACACTTATCTGCTGGGCAAGAACGAGCGCGCACAAGTGGCGCTGGTGGCGGATAACCCGGGTGTGTGGATGTTCCACTGCCACGTGATCGACCACATGGAAACCGGCCTGATGGCCGCCATCGAGGTGAAGTGATGCGCCAGATTCGCCCCGCGGCGATCATCGACCGCAGCCGTGATCGCGACTTCATGCGTGAAGCATTGGCGTTGGCAGCCGAAGGCGCGGCCCTCGGCGAAGTGCCGGTGGGCGCGGTGCTGGTGCAGGATGGCGAGATCATCGGTCGTGGCTTCAACTGCCCGATCACGGGGAGCGATCCGAGCGCGCATGCGGAGATGGTTGCTATCCGTGCCGCCGCTCAGGCGGTCAGCAATTATCGCCTGCCGGGCAGCACGCTCTACGTGACGCTGGAACCGTGCAGCATGTGCGCCGGGCTGATCGTGCATTCACGGATTGCGCGGGTGGTGTACGGCGCGCTGGAGCCCAAGGCCGGGATTGTGCAGAGCCAGGGGCAGTTCTTCACTCAGGGCTTTCTCAACCATCGAGTGCTGTATGAAGGCGGGGTGTTGGCGGAAGAGTGCGGGGCGGTGCTGACTGAGTTCTTCAGGGCGCGACGCGCGAAACCTGCAGACTGAATAAAAAACTGTGGGAACGAGCATGCCCACTCCCACAGTTTTTTAGTGTTCGGAAGATTTACTTCTTCGCGACGATTACGGCCCGCATCGGCGCCGGCAACCCTTCGATCGTCTTGCTGTGATCTTCCGGATCAAGGAAATCGCTCAGCGACTGATACTTCATCCACTCGGTCCCACGCTGCTCTTCAACAGTGGTGGTGCTCACGTCCACGCATTTCACATCCGTAAACCCGGCACGACGCAACCACAGTTCCAGCGCCGGCACGGACGGCAGGAACCACACGTTGCGCATCTGCGCATAACGGTCTTCCGGCACCAGCACCTGATGCTTGTCACCTTCGACCACCAGCGTTTCCAGCACCAGCTCGCCACCCTTGACCAGGCAATCCTTCAGCGCCAGCAAATGCTCGATCGGCGAACGACGGTGATAGAACACGCCCATGGAAAACACCGTGTCGAAGCCTTCCAGATTCGGCGGCAGGTCTTCAAACGGGAACGGCAAGTGCCAGGCATTCGGCTCTGACAGATAACGCTGCACCGCCTGGAACTGGCAGAAGAACAGCCAATTCGGATCGACGCCGATCACGCTGTCGGCGCCGGCACCGAGCATGCGCCACATGTAATAGCCGTTACCGCAACCGACATCGAGGATGCGTTTGCCTTTCAGGTCCAGATGCGGAGCGACTCGCGACCACTTCCAGTCCGAGCGCCATTCGGTGTCGACGTGTACGCCGAACAAATCGAACGGCCCCTTGCGCCACGGCGACAGGCCCATCAGCGCGGTGCGCATCTGCGCGCGGGTTTCGTCGTCGCAATCGGTGTCCAGCTTCAGGCCATCGAGCAGGTCGACTTCGGTCGGCTGGATTTTCGGCAAGGCGTCCAGCGCACTCTGCCAGCGCTCCAGATCGCCGTGACCCTTTTCCATTTTCTTGTCGAGCTGTGCTTGCAGGGTGTTGGCCCATTCGGCCAGCGGCGAGCCGGCCAGACGGCGGGCGAGGGGGGACAGATCAATCATGGCAAGGCAATCAACGAGGCAAAGTTAAGACACTGGAACCACGGCACGACTTTCGAGAACCCGGCGGCCAGCAGGCGTTCGCGGTGTTCTTCGAGGCTGTCGGGCTTCATGACGTTTTCGATGGCGCTGCGCTTCTGGGCGATTTCCAGTTCGCTGTAGCCGTTGGCGCGTTTGAAGGCGACGTGCAGGTCGGTCAGCAGCGCGTGTTCCTCGGCATCGTTGAAGCGCAGCTTCTCCGACAGGATCAGCGCGCCGCCCGGCAGCAACGATTGGCGAATGCGCGACAGCAACGCCGTACGCTGCTCCGGGGCGATGAATTGCAGGGTGAAGTTCAGCGCCACCACCGAGGCCGGTTTGAAGTCGAGGGCGAGGATATCGCCTTCAATCACCTCGACCGGTAGCAACTCCTGGAACATCGAATCCTGACCGTTGAGGTATTCACGGCAGCGCTCAACCATCGCTGCCGAGTTATCCACCGCGATCACCCGGCAACCGTCTGTGCGTACATGTCGGCGCAGGGCCTGAGTCACGGCACCCAGCGAAGCGCCGAGGTCGTAGAGCACGCTGTTTGGCTGAGCGAACTGCGCCGCAAGCACGCCGAGGTTCTCGACGATGGTCGGGTAGCCCGGCACCGAACGCTTGATCATGTCCGGGAACACCCGCACCACGTCTTCGTTGAAGGCGAAGTCAGGCACCTGGGCCATCGGCTGGGCGAAAATGCGATCGGGTTCTTTGCTCACGGCGGTTCCGGCGGTGTCGATGAAAAGGCCGGCATTTTAGCCAAAGTAGCGCGCGGGTGCTTGGGTGTCTGATAAAACGAGGGGATGGCGAAGCGTGATGACTCAAAAAAATGATTGGGTGGCCAAACAACGGATAAAGATGTTTGGCCACTCAGGATTCAAGCGTGAATCATTTGTCGTTGAACAGGACGATAAAGACCGATTTGCCGGTGATCTTGAGCTCCTCTGTCCTACTGTCTTCACCCTTGAAATCAAAATCGAGTTCTAAATGCAGCTTGTCTGTACTGTTTTCCACGACCTCCAACGTCAGGGAACCGCTTTTGGCGTGATACTGATATGAAGTCGTGAAGTTCTCATTTTCACCCGTCTCAAAATAGTAAAGGGAGGGGAATTTTGGATCTGTCGCTGAGTACTGGCCGGTCGGGGTATCTTTATCCAATACAAGCACGATGCCTTTTTTGTTTCGCTCGGAGTAATCGCCAGTATTGGCCCGTGAAGCGAACACAACATTGTTGCTGTGTTCGTCAGCCTCGAACTGAACAACCTGAGTACTAAGATCTACTCGGTTGGAAACCGTTGCAGTGGTTTCTGCGCTGACAGTAATGAAACGCTGAGCAGCGCCCCGTTTTTTGTTGCTTTGAAAAAAGCTCATGTTGTTCTTCCTTGGGTTAGAGAGGTGGTTGATGACGCCACTCGAATCCTAATTCCGCAGGAGGAGGCGGGGGTACTGTCAGATATGACAGTTTTTAAGAGCTTTTAGCGATAGATGAAAGCAGCGTTCTCATCATTTTGATTTCTGATTGAATGCCGACGCTGCAATCCCCCACTGCCCCAGCCAGTAACTGAGGATGATGATGTAGGGCGCTGCGTTGAACGGTGAGACAAACCGGTTGATGCCGATCACGCTGTCGGAGAACACGAACGCCACTGCGCCGCCCGCCGCCAGCAGTGCCGAACGTTGTGGTACGCCGCTGCCGAGTCGGGCCAGTGCGCGCCAGAGCATGGCGCTGATGGCGGTGCCGTAGACGATCACCGGCACGGTCAACGGCCCGAGTCCGCTGCCGATCAATATGCCCAACAGCACGGCGCCGACGCTGAGCGCCAGGATCAGCGGCAGCAGGGCCAGGCGCCGGCAATCGCTGAGGTAAGCCTTGAGATACGCCAGATGCGCGACCAGAAACGCACCGAGGCCGAACACGAACAGATCCCCCGGCCACGCCAGCAACACATCGCCGATCAACGAGAAAATCAGACCGAGGCTGATCCAGCGGCGATAGTCGCTGGGCGGCGCATCGTGCAGCCAGCCGAGCAGGGCCAGTACCGGCAACGGTTTGACCAGCAGGCAAAGCAACGCCGCATGGGTGCTGACGCCATAGAGAAAGGTCACTGCGCCCATCAGCGCGAGGATCAGCCAGCCCACGGTCAGTTCACCGAGATCGCGCAGTCAAAGGTTTCCACCGGCTCGACTTCAGGTTCCCAGGGTTGCTGCGACGTCAGGCGCAAGCGCCCGGTGCCGGGAGCAAAGGCCTGGAAGCGCCAGGTGGAGAAACCGCCCGCGCCGACCATGCCGGAATCTTTCGGACTGCTGTAAACCTCGGGGCTCAGCGCATGCAACACGCCGCCGGCCGAGTCTTGAATGGCCCAGCGGTAGCCGGTAGTGGGGTTGCTCGGGAGCATGACGATCAGGTTTTGCCCGTTGGTCAGCCGTACCGGGCATTCGCTCTGTTTTTCCACGGTCACGTTGGTTTTCGGTTGCGTGGCGCAGGCGGCCAGCAGGGCGAGGGACAGGGGGACAAACAGGCGAAGGGGGGACATGGATTCAGTGGCTCCGGCGTTGGCGACGAACGGCGAGCATAACTGAAGATGAGACAAAGTGTGACAACGCCGAGCTTGGCGTGATCGTTCCCACGCTCCGCGTGGGAATGCATCCTGTGACGCTCCGCGTCACGCTTGTGAAGGGACGCAGAGCGTCCCGGGCGGCATTCCCACGCAGAGCGTGGGAACGATCATCAGCAGGGTAGGGTTAGAAAAGCACCTTCGCCACATCCGCAAACTTCTTGGCGAAATGCACGGTGATCCCTTCCTTCAGGTAATCCGGCAGTTCCTCGAAGTTACCCCGATTCGGCTCCGGCAGAATCAGCTCGAAAATCTTCTGCCGCCGCGCCGCGATCACCTTCTCACGTACCCCGCCAATCGGCAGTACATGCCCGGTCAGTGTCAGTTCGCCGGTCATTGCCACGCCTTTTTTCGGCGGCTGATTACGGGCGAGGGAGAGCAGGGCACTGGCCATGGTCACGCCGGCGCTCGGGCCGTCTTTCGGCGTGGCGCCTTCTGGCACATGCAGGTGGACAAAAGCCTCGTCGAAGAATTTCGGATCGCCACCGAAGGATTTCAGGTGCGAACTGACGTAGCTGTAGGCGATCTCCGCCGACTCCTTCATCACATCGCCCAATTGCCCGGTAAGTTTGAAACCTCGGTTCAGGGTGTGAATCCGCGTGGCCTCGATCGGCAAGGTCGCGCCGCCCATGCTCGTCCAGGCGAGACCGGTAATCACGCCGGTGCCGGACAACACTTGCTCGTTGCGGAACACCGGATGGCCGAGGGACGCTTCGAGGTCTTTCGGGCCGATCTTGATCACCGCTTTCGGCTCATCAATCAGCTTCATCACCGCTTTGCGCACCAGTTTGCCCATCTGCTTTTCCAGCTGGCGCACGCCGGCTTCACGGGCGTAGCCGTCGATCAAGGCTTTGAGCGCCGTGTCGCTGATGCTCAGGCTGCCCTTGGACACGCCGGCCTTTTCCAGCAGTTTCGGCCACAGATGACGCTTGGCGATGGCGACTTTTTCTTCGGTGATGTAGCCCGACAGGCGAATCACTTCCATCCGGTCAAGCAACGGGCCGGGAATCGAATCCAGGGTGTTGGCGGTGCAGACGAACAGGACTTTCGACAGGTCCATCCGCAGATCGAGGTAGTGGTCGAGGAATTCGACGTTCTGTTCCGGGTCGAGGGTTTCCAGCAGCGCCGAGGCCGGGTCGCCCTGGTAGCTCTGGCCCATCTTGTCGATCTCGTCGAGCATGATCACCGGGTTCATCACTTCGACGTCTTTCAACGCCTGGACGAGTTTGCCCGGCTGCGCGCCGATGTAGGTGCGGCGATGGCCCTTGATCTCGGCTTCGTCGCGCATGCCGCCGAGGCTGAAGCGGTAGAACGGCCGGCCGAGGGATTCGGCAATGGACTTGCCGACGCTGGTTTTACCCACGCCTGGCGGGCCGACCAGCAGCACGATGGAACCGCTGATCTCGCCTTTATAGGCACCGACCGCGAGAAATTCGAGGATGCGGTCCTTGATGTCGTCCAGACCGGCGTGGTGTTTGTCCAGCACCTTGCGCGCGTGCTTGAGGTCGAGTTTGTCCTCGCCGTACACGCCCCACGGCACCGAGGTCGCCCAGTCGAGGTAGTTGCGGGTGACCGCGTACTCCGGCGATCCGGTTTCGAGGATCGACAGTTTGTTCATCTCTTCTTCAAGGCGCTTTTGCACCTGCGTCGGCAGGACTTTGCCTTCCAGACGCTGCTCGAACTGTTCGAGGTCGGCGCTGCGGTCGTCCTTGGTCAGGCCGAGTTCCTGCTGGATGACCTTGAGCTGTTCTTTAAGGAAGAACTCGCGCTGATGCTCGCCGATCTTGCGGTTCACCTCGGCGGAGATTTCTTTTTGCAGGCGCGCGACTTCGACTTCCTTGCGCAGCATCGGCAGGACTTTTTCCATGCGCTTGAGCATCGGCACACAGTCGAGCACTTCCTGCAATTCGGGGCCGGTGGCGGAGGTCAGGGCGGCGGCGAAGTCTGTCAGTGGCGACGGATCGTTGGGGCTGAAGCGGTTGAGGTAGTTCTTCAGCTCTTCGCTGTACAGCGGGTTGAGCGGCAGCAGTTCCTTGATCGCGTTGATCAGCGCCATGCCGTAGGCCTTGACCTCGTCGGTCGGCTCGGTGGGCTGGTGTGGGTATTCGACTTCCACCAGATACGGCGGGCGATGGTGCTTGAGCCAGGTCTTGATGCGCACACGGCTCAGGCCCTGGGCGACGAATTGCAGTTTGCCGTTTTCGCGGCTGGCGTGGTGCACCTTGACCAGGGTGCCGTATTGCGGCAATGCCTTGGTGTCGAAGTGGCGCGGGTCTTCCTGGGGCGTGTCCATGAAGAACAGGGCCAGGGAGTGGTGGTCGGATTTGCTGACCAGTTCGAGGGTTTCGGCCCAGGGTTCTTCGTTGACGATGACCGGCAGGACCTGGGCCGGGAAGAACGGGCGGTTGTGGATCGGGATGATGTAGACCTTGTCCGGCAGGTTCTGGCCGGGCAGGGCGAGGCCTTTGCCGGGGACGTGGTGTTCGATGTGTTCGGCTTGGGTTTCGGTGATGTCGTCGGGGTTCTCGGGGAATTCTTGCTGGTCGCTCATGGGGCACCTGCGCAATGGGGTATGGGTGTTAGATGGGGCAGGGTTTTGGTGGTTTCAATGGGGGTGGATGTTTCTGCTTGTGTGTTCAGGGTTTTGACAGGGTTTGGGCTTTGGGCTTGGCGGCCTTTGGGCCGACCATGCTCTGGGTGTTTTGGGTGAATATCCGTTGCTTCGGGTGCTGCGGCTGGCGGTTTCGCCCTTACGGCGAGTCCCTTTTGGCAAACGCCCCAAAAGGAACCAAAAGGTCTCGCCCCGGCGTTCGGCCCTCGCAAGCTCGGGTCCCTTCGCTCCGGCGTCCCTCCGGGGGCATCGACTTCGTCGATGAGTTCGGCTTCGCCAAACGGCGCTGCGCGCCAATCCCCGGATGAACACCTCCACTCAGCCTTCCGAAGGGGCGGGTAGATCAAGATCAAAAGCGTTGTCGAGCTAACGCTCATCCGGTTTGTTTGGGGGAGCCATGCGCGGGTTGGTCGACCGGGGAATGGAACCTGGCAGGGCGTAGGCCCTCCCGCGCATGGCTGTAACGTGATCGTTCCCACGCTCCGCGTGGGAATGCAGCCCGGGACGCTCCGCGTCCCAATCGATCTGCCAGCGAATGTGGTCTGTGGCTGGCAGGTCGATTTCGTCAGGGCGACTCAGCTGTGTGTTGGGTAGCGCTGTACTTCGACGTTATCCAGCACCCGATTCACCGCCAGTTCAGCCAGCATGATGATTTGCTGAATGGCCAGAATTGTCCGCCGCTGCGGGAGGTCGATGTGTGAGGCGATGTCACTGGTCATGAGGCTGGCCTGTGCCAGTGATTCGCAGGCGTGGACCAGCAGGCTTTCACTGTCCTGATCGGGTGCGACCTGGAACATGGTGCTGGGTTTGTGGAAGCGCAGGGTGGTGGTGTTGGGTTTCAGGTAGTGGTCGAGCGCGCGCTCGGCAGCGTCGTGGAGTTTTTTGGAGTCTGGTGATTCGTAGGGCGATGCGTCGTTTGATTCGGGGGGATTGGGTGTTGGTTTTTTCATTTTTTACTCCTCAGGAATGGGTCCATTCCTCTAATTGCCGCGACGCAAAAAGAGGGGTGGCAGCTGTACGCGGGTTCGCGGACCGACCTGAGGCATTCGGCATACCCGAAGGTATCCCGCGCACAGCCACCATAAACAAGCATTTGAGGTGCTGCTGTTAAGCGGCGGCAATTATGCCTCAGAAGTCGGGCCGCGACGCCCGTTCGCTGAATTTGCAGCGACCTCGAAAGCCTATCCATCCCGTTTCCGAGCGACAACCGACGCGACATGTCAGAAACATCCCCTGCAAACACCCTGTCTGTAGGACATACACACCCAGTGTAAAAACGCAGCCCACAAAAAAGGCGACACCCCTCACAGGGCATCGCCTTTTTCCTTACTGCCGTTACAACTTATTCCGGCAGTTTGTACGCAATCACATAGTCACCCATCTTGGTGCCCAGCGAGCCGTGACCACCCACCACGAGCAGGACGTATTGCTTGCCGTCCTTGCCGGTGTAGGTCATCGGGGTCGCTTGGCCGCCCGCAGGCAGGCGCGATTTCCACAGTTCTTTACCAGAGTTCACGTCGTAGGCGCGCAGGTACTGGTCGAGGGTGCCGCTGAGGAAGCCGACGCCGCCAGCAGTAACGATCGAGCCGCCCATGCTAGGCACACCCAGGGTGAAGCCGATCGGGATTGGCGAGCTGTCGCGGCTGGTGCCGTTCTTGCGTTTCCAGACGACTTTGCCGGTGGTCAGGTCGATACCGGCGACGTAGCCCCAGGCCGGGGCCTGGCACGGTACGCCGAGTGGCGACATGAACGGGTGCATGATCACCGCATAAGGCGCGCCGGTGTTTGGTTGCACGCCAGCGGTTTCGCTCTCGCGTTTGCTGCCGGCCGCGACTTTTTCGCGTGGCACCATTTTCGAGACGAAGGCCATGTAGTTCGGGCTGGTGAACAGCATCTGGCGAACCGGGTCGACAGAAACACCGCCCCAGTTGAACACGCCGACGTTACCCGGATAGATCAGGCTGCCCTGTTCCGACGGAGGCGTGTATTGGCCTTCGTAGCGCAATTCCTTGAACTGGATGCGGCACAGCATCTGGTCGAACGGGCTGGCGCCCCACATGGCTTTTTCGGTCAGTTCCGGGGCCAGCAGGTTCAGGTCCGAACGGGCCTGGGTCGGTGCGGTGTGGTCGCCTTTCACGGCGCCTTGCGGAACCGGGATTTCCTTGATCGGGATGATCGGCGTGCCGTCACGACGGTCGAGGACGTACAGGCTGCCCTGTTTGGTCGGGGCGATCAGCGCAGGCTTGATGCCGTCGGCGGTTTTCATGTCCAGCAGGGTTGGCTGGCTGCCAACGTCCATGTCCCACAGGTCGTGGTGGGTGAACTGGTAGTTCCAGCGCACTTTACCGGTGGTCAGGTCCAGGGCGACGACGCCGGCGCTGAATTTCTCGGCGCCCGGGGTGCGGTCAGCGCCCCACTGGTCTGGGGTCTGGTTGCCCAGTGGCAGGTAAACCATGTTGAGTTTTTCATCAACACTGGCCAGCGACCACATGTTCGCCGAGTTGCGGCTGTAGATCTGGCCCGGGGCCAACGGTTCGGTGGCGTCCGGGTTGTTGCTGTCCCAGTTCCACACCAGGTGACCGTCGCGAACGTCGTAGGCGCGGATCACGCCGGACGGCTCGTTGGTCGATTCGTTGTCGGTCACGTGGCCACCCATGATCACCAGATCACGAGTAATCGCGGCTGGCGAGGTGGAGTAGTAGCCACCCGGGGTGAACGGGCCGATGCCCTGGGTCAGGTCAACCACGCCTTTGTTGCCGAAGCCTTCGCAGATCTTGCCGGTGTCGGCGTTCAGTGCGATCAGGCGGGCATCGGCGGTCGGCAGGTACAGGCGACGCGGGCACGCCTGGGCGACGGCTTTGCCGGCCTCGGAGATGACGGCGGAAGCGGCAGTTGCAGACTTGGCGTACGCGGCTTCGTCGTAGTACGACACGCCACGGCAGGTCATGTGGGCGAAGCCCTTGAAGCCGACCGGGCTTTTGATCTGCGGGTCGAAGCGCCACAGTTCCTTGCCGGTGTCCGGGTCCAGCGCCAGCACTTTACTGTGAGCGGTGCAGGCATAGAGCATGCCGTTGGCTTTCAGCGGAGTGTTTTCGTTGGTGAGCTCGACCGGGTCATCAGCAGTCGGCAGGTCGCCGGTCTGGATGCGCCAGGCTTCTTGCAGCTTGCCGACGTTGGCCGGGGTGATCTGCTTCAGTGGCGAGTAGCGGTCACCGAATTCGCTGCGGCCATAGGCCTGCCAGTCGCCATCGGGCATGGCTGGCGCGGTGCTGGTGGTGTCGGCGGTGTCGCGACCCAGTTCGCCAAAGGTTTCGCCCGGGTGGGTGAACAGGCTGGCCAGAGCGGTGACGCCGGCCAGAATCACGGCCACGGTCAGGCCGCCGGTGCCCATCGGCGCCGGGCCGTTAAGCAGCAGCGGACGACGGAACCACGGCAGCAGCATCACGAAGCCGAGGACAAACCACAGTGCCAGACGCGGCACCAGTTGCCACCAGTCCAGACCGACTTCCCACAGCGCCCAGACGGTGCTGGCGAACAGCACGATGGCGTACAGGCCCAGTGCTGCGCGGCGACGCATCAGCATCAGAATGCCAGTCAGCGTGATGCCGATACCGGCCAGCAGGTAGTACAGCGAGCCGCCGAGCGTGCTCAGCTTGATTCCCCCGGCCAGCATGGCCAGGCCCATCAGTAGAAGCAGAATGCCGAGCAGGCTCGGAAGCAGACGGCCTCGACTCGAAGCACTTTCGGTGCTCATAGTGTGGTTCTCCGTGACGTTTCAAGTAGTCCCGCGCTGTAGTCACTGTAGATGACGATTGGGCGCGGGCATGGTTCATATAAAACTTGTTCAGCTAAGTGAATCTTCTGCGGGTACCGGTCAGAACGACGACTGGATCTTGATCCCGCCGATCAGCGCGTCATCGACCTTGTCCACACCACCCGGATGGCGGATGTATTGCAGGTTCGGGCGCACGGTCAGCCAATTGGTGACGTGCACGCCGTAATAGAGTTCGGCGCTGTATTCGGTGTCCTGCGGCGGCAGGTAGGACGGATCGTCGTAGTCGTAGACGGCGCGGGCCTGGTTGGTCGCTTCGGCGTTCTTGCGGTAGGCCGGGTTGACGTGGACGCGAGCCAGGGCAAAGCCGATATCGTCCTTGGCGCGGGCGTCGAACAGGCCTTTGTAGACCACGCCGGCCTGAACGTAGTTGTCGACGGCGTTGGTCTTCTTGTCGTGCATCGTGCCGTTGGCAAACACGCTCAGGCCACGGGAGTTGTCGCTGGCGACGCTGGTGATCTGCTGCTGCACGCCGAGCCACACGCCGTGTTTGCTGGAGGCGCTGCGATAGGCCTCGCCGCTCAGGGCCGCCGGCTGGCCGTTGCTGTCTTTATAGGCGTCAGTGGCCTTGGCGTTGCTGTAGTAGTAACCGGCGCGGTATTCGCCCGGCAGGCCGTTCAGTTTCGGCGTCCACACCAGTTCGATCGGCAGGATCGCGCCCTGGGTGCCGCTGCCGCTGAGTTTGAAGCCGTTGCCGCGATCGAGGTTCGACGGGTTCTGCTCATAGGCGCCGACCTGCGCGTACAACTCTGGTGTCAGGTGATATTTGACGCGCAGCGCCCATTGGCTGACCGGCCAGTTGTACCAGATGCCACCCACCCAGTTGCCGACCTGCGAGCCGCAGAACGCCAGGTTCTGGAAGTCGCACGGGAAGCTGTTGAAGTCTTCGCCTTCGCCGAAGCGGCCGACCTTGATGTCGAGCTTCTGGTCGAAGAATTTCTGCTGATACCACATCTGTGTCAGGCGGGTGGTCTGGCCACGGCCCCAGACTTCCTGGGCCGAGGTGAAGCCGCCGACGCGCGGGTCGTTGATGCGGTCGTTGCTGATGTTGTTGCCGCTGCGCTTGGTCACGGTCAACTGGAATTCGGCGTCGTTCCAGCCCAGCAGTTTTTGCAGGTCCAGATGCGTGCCGAGGCCCCATTGATCGCTGTAGCGCGCAGTGCGGTCGTGGTCATAGCCGCCGTGCAGGTTGCTACCCATTTCGCCGGTGTAGTCGAGCTTGAAGTCGATGCCTTTGGCCGAGAGTTCGCTGCGGGTGCCGTTCCAGTCACCGAGCATATACGGTGATTCACTGTCGAAGGCCGGAGCGGCCTGGGTGCAGGTGGCGAGGCCAAGGGCGGTGCAGCCGCCGATCAGGCGCAGGGTTGAGATAGCGCTGTCTCGGGAGAACGGAAAATCAGGCATGAAATGGGTCTTTCTTGATCTTTTTGGGGGGATGGGCTGACCGCTACGATTTGACGCAGGCAGTGAAGCGATTCAGCAGAAGGGCGGCAGGATAATGTCCCGTTACAAAAACACAAAGTGCTTTTGCAGACATGAACCCTTTCGGATTCGGTAACAGTGCGGCAATCGATCACATTGCCGCTGTCGACGGAGCCTGCGATCTTGCGCGGTTCACCTACATTTGAAGGAAGGCCTTCCACCGGCTCAGCCCCTCGGCTAAGGTGCGCGGCTTCTGCATTTTCACTTCGCCCAAAGGCCCGGCATGAACGACCACAACCCCGATCCGCTGCACGGCGTGACCCTCGAACAGATCCTCAATGCACTGGTGACCCACTACGAATGGTCGGGCCTGGCCGAGCGCATCGACATCCGTTGCTTCAAGAGCGATCCGACCATCAAGTCGAGCCTGACCTTTTTGCGCAAGACGCCATGGGCGCGGGAGAAGGTCGAACGCCTGTACGTTAAGTTGATGCGCACCAAGCGTCCGCTCTGAGATGAACGCCGTGCGGCGGCGACACCTGATCACTTCGGCCGCGGTGCTGGGCTGGGCCGGGCTGGGGATTCAGCTGTACCTGATTTTCTTCGCTCGCCTGAGCGTTGGCGCCAGTCTGCTGGGCGGGCTGGTGAGTTTCTTCAGTTACTTCACCGTGATCACCAACACCCTGGTGGCGGTGGTGCTGACCTGCGCGGTAACGAATCGCGAATCCGCTGCACGGCGCTGGTTTCTGCAACCCTGGGTCAGCAGCGGGATTGCCGTCAGCATTGCCGTGGTGGGCCTGGCCTACAGCCTTTTGCTGCGGCATCTGTGGCATCCGCAGGGCTGGCAGTTTCTCGCCGACGAATTGCTGCACGACGTGATGCCGCTGCTGTTCCTGGCTTACTGGTGGTTTTGCGTGCCGAAGGGCAGCTTGCGTCTGAAGCACCTGCCGCTATGGCTGATCTATCCGCTGGTGTACTTCGCCTATGCGCTGTTGCGCGGGCATCTGCTGGGGGCTTACGCGTATCTGTTCATTGACGTGGCACTGCTGGGTTATCCACAGGTGTTCGTCAATGCAGGAGGGATTCTGCTGGGGTTTGTGCTGATTGCGTTGTTGGTGATCGGGATTGATCGCTGGAAGGGGCGGCGCCTTTAACAGCGCCGCCGCTCGTTTCACTCTTCTTCGGAGCCTTCGGCGCGCCAGTAACCGACGGCTTTGACAAACTGCTCGTCCAGCCCGTGCTCATCGAGCAGCACCCGGCGGATCTGCCGCGAGACTTTCGTTTCTGTCGCTACCCACGCATACAGATTGCCCTTTGGCACCTGCAACTGTTTCACGGTGGTCAGCAGGCTGTCCTTGTTGTCTCCGCGCAATACCCAGATCACATTGACCTGCGCCGCGCTTTCCAGCGTTTGCTGCTCCTTGCCGTTTTCCACTTCGATCACCACCAGCGCCTTGCGATTGGCCGTCAGGCCTTCGAGGCGGCGGGCGATGGCGGGCAGGGCGGTTTCGTCGCCGATCAGCAGGTAGCTGTCGAAGATGTCCGGCACGATCATCGAACCACGCGGGCCGCCGATGTGCAGGAATTGCCCAGGCTTGGCCTGTTCCGCCCAGGTCGAGGCAGGGCCGTCTCCGTGGAGGACGAAGTCGATGTCCAGCTCAAGCTTGTCGAGGTCATAGCGACGCGGGGTGTAGTCGCGCATTTCCGGCATCGGTACGTCGCTCTTGCCGGCGCCGAGCACCAGGGTTTCCAGCGCGGCGGCCTGTTCGGCGTTCTGCGGGAACAGCAGTTTGACGTGATCGTCGGTACCGAGGCTGATGAACCCGGCCAGTTCCGGCCCGCCGAGGGTGATGCGGCGCATGCGCGGGGTCAGATCGACCACTCGCAAAACCTCGAGTCGGCGGCGTTTGATTTCATGCATTACGCGGTGGATGCCTTGGGTCTGGACTTCAGTCATTCGGCTTTCTCCGGGGCAGGTTGAACGGCGGGGCCGTCGACAATGGCTTTGGCGGTGTCGTTGAGCAGGTCACGCACCCGCAGGATTTCTTCCGGGCTCCAGCGCCCGTGGTGCATTTGCAGGGCGTGGCGCAGGTTATGCACCGCTTCATGGATTTCCGGCGGCCGGTCGTGGCCGCGCAACGAGCGCTTGCTGACATCGATGCGCATGCGCACGCCGTCGAGGGCCACCGCCTGTTCGCTCAGCGATTGGCGACCGGCATCGGTGACCGCGTAACGCTTTTTGCCGCCCTCGGCATCGCCGGTGATCATTTCGCTTTCTTCGAGAAACGTCAGGGTCGGGTAGATCACGCCGGGGCTGGGGCTGTAGGCGCCGTCGAACATGGTTTCGATCTGGCGGATCAGGTCGTAGCCGTGGCAGGGCTGTTCGGCGATCAATGCCAGCAACAGCAATTTCAGGTCACCCGGTGCGAATACCCGGGGGCCGCGCCCGCCGCGTTCACGGCCGTGGCGTTTTTCGAAGCCGTCACGGCTGTCGCCGTGGTCGCGGTGGGGGGAATGATGGTCTCTCATTTCAGTCTTCTCTCGTCGTGTTTAGATACAACTTAAGATATATCTTTACGGCTGGGCAAGGTCTTTTTGCCCGAGAAGAAATGGCAGCTGACGAGTGGTCAGCAGGTGCAAAAGGAGCGTAGCCGGACGAATATGGGTTACTTGTTCATCCAGACAAGAATAACCAGAAGGTTAAAGCTCACACTCTATTAATGCTTGAGCTTATATTCTAAAAACAATAGAAAGTGCCGTCTCGCCGTACTCTAGATGTTGTAATGTTTTTTCTTTTTAACTGTGGGTAGGGTATTGCTTACAGTCGCTTTTATATATTTTTATATTTTGATGTTTTTTCTTTCGTGTCACGAGGTTGTTGAACTACGAGCTCGTGGGAAGTTGCCTGCTTACATTCTTGAGCCAAGAGTCGATCATGCCCCGGCGTTGAACTTTCATGTTTCGGTTCTTATCGACCGGTATGACATGAACTTCAATGTTTCGATTCCTTAAAAGAAAACAGGTACTGACCGATGTTCAAGAAAATCGCAATCACCGCTTCTCTCGCCGCCCTGGCCCTGAGCTCCTCCGTGACCTTCGCCGCCGGTGAAGCGCGTCACTCCATCAGCCTCATCGCCCACGTACCTACCAATGGTTTCTACGTGGTGCCGACCGATGCAGATCTGGTCAACAAGGACCAGGACATGAGTTTCCAGCCAAGCACCGGCAAGATGCGCGAAATCAATGGTTTCTTCGATGTACGCAACAATAACGGTTCGGTTCATGCCAGCCTTGAAAGTGTTCCGCAGTTGATCTACGGGAACGAAACCATCGCACTGGAAGTACTGTTCAATAACAAAGTGCTGACCCAGACTCCGCAAATGGTCGTGGGTGAGTCCGAGTCCGATGTGAACTATCGTGCTCCGCTGAAAATCAGCGCCAAGGGCACCACGTTCAATCCGGGTGATTACACCGGTACTGTCGCGATGACCTTCGACGCCGTGCCGCCGGTTGCTGGGCGTTGATCAAGTCTCTGCGCTGACTGCCCGGTAGCGTTTCCCGGCGGGACAACCCCTCCCCGATTTGTCCCGCCGGACTTCAACTTGTTCGAAATCAGAGTAAGAGTTCATGTTCCCGATGACACCCATCGCGGTTGCGCTTGCACTGCTGTTTTGTACCGGTGCGATGGCGGCCCCTGCTCCTGCGGGTACGACACCTCGCAGTCTGCTGGCGCAAGCCAAAGGTTTGCCGGCGGATTTCGAGGAGCATTTCTTCGACGTACCCCTGGCGGTGCGGGTCGAGCTTGACCAGCAACCGCTGGGCGAGGCCCTGGTGGTGCTGTCGCGCGATGATCGCATCACCCTGCTTGAATTCACCGATACCAGCGAGAACCGCTACGGCCCCGCCGAGCGGGAAAAGTGGGCTGCTTTCCTCAAGCCAGGTGTGCCGCTGGGCGATTGCTCCGGATCTTGTCCGGATGATGTGCTGGCGGTGCACTACAACCTGGAAAACTCCCTGGTCTCGATCCTCACCCGCAATGCCGAGCGCGATCTCGAGGCCAAGCGTTATCACGACCAGCCTCTGGAAGGCAGCAGCGGTCTGATGGTGCGCAACCAGCTCAATCTCAATGGTGGTCAGGATCAGGACCTGGGCGGGCGCTATGGCCTGGAGGCCAGTGGCAGCCTGGGCAACTGGAGCCAGACGTTCAACATGCAACTGGCACGCATGGGCGGCCCCGACGACAAGCTTTACCACGCCGTGCACGAGCTTTACACCCAGCGCGAGCTGCAAGGCAGCTTCTTTCGCCTGGGCTATTTCACCCCCAATTCCGAAGGCCTGACCCGTCAGCCGCGTACATTCGGCACTAGCCCTGACACGGCTGTCGGTGTGATGTACGGCAGCTCCGACAGTCTGGCCATCAACAATGCAATGCCCAGCGTTTACCCGATTTATGTCACCGCCAACCGTCAGGGTTCGGTGGAGATCTATCGCGACGGCCTGCTGATCAACACCCAGTCGGTGCCCGCCGGTTTGCAGACTCTCGACACCCGGCCATTGCCTGGCGGCATCTATGAAGTGGAAGTGCGGCTGGTCGAAGACGGGCAGATAACTTCCAGCACTCAGGAACTGGTCTACAAGCCGAACAACTGGCGCAACCTCGACGAGCGCTGGCGCTACAACCTGTTCGCCGGTGAAGAGAGCAAGCTGCTCAGCAACTGGGATCAACAGGCCAGCGGCAGTCCTACGGCTGGAGCATCGATCAACTACCTGGCGCACCCTCGGGTGATTCTTGGACTCTCGGCGCGTCAGATCCGGGAAAAACTGCAATACGGCACGTCCATCGACTGGACCCTGGCCAACCACCTCAGCCTGTACGCCAACGTCTACCAGACTCGGGATTACGGCACAGGGCTGGATCTGCAAAGTCTTTACAACTATGGCGCCGGCAGCCTGATCCTCAGCCACAACCGAAGCTGGCTGGACACTACCAACCTCTACGACACCCTGCCTGACGGCACCCGTGTGCGACAACGCAACGTGTTCGTCGGCCAGACCAGCAACTCGTCACTGGCGATCAACCATCGGCTCGATCAGCGCAACTCCCTCAACGCCCGGGTTTCTCACAGCGAAGGTAACGTCGAAGGCGTCGGCGTGGATCTGGGCTGGAACCGGCGCACGGTGCTGTTCGGCAACGACGCCAACTGGCGCCTGTCGCTGTTCGACCGGCCGGGCAGTTTCAGCAGCGGCAATGATCGCAACCGTGGTGTCGATCTGAGCCTGAACCTGGCCATCGGCGCACCAGGCCAGCAGTTGACCGGCAGCATCGGCTCTCGTACCGACCGTGACGGCGGACGCGACAACAATGCCTCGATCGGCTGGCGCAAGGACTTCAAGGATCACGTGCTGCAAAACGTTTCGGTCACCGCGTTGAGCGACACCTACGGCATGGGCCTGTCGAGCCTGGCCAATTTCCGCACCGACACGGTCAATGGCGACGGTTTCGTTCAGCGTTCGTCCTACAACAACAATTTTACCGGTGGCCTCAACCTCGACAGCACCCTGGTGGTCGGCGGACAAAAGATGCTGATGACCAGCGAATACGAGATGCGCGGCGCCGGCATGATCGTCGACGTGGAGTCGGACATCGACGGCATTGTCCTGCGGGCCGATGACCTCAGTGGCGGTGGTACGGCGTTGAAACCGGGGCGCAATTTCATTCCGCTGACTGCGTACCAGAACAGCTCCGTGAGCTTCGACTTCGAAGGCAACCATGTGCCCGCCGCGACCATTGCCCCGGCCCGGACCCGCTATCACCTGAACAAGGGTGGCGTGGATTACCGGCAGATCCGGGTGATGAAAACCCTGACCGTGCTCGGCCGCCTGATCGATGAACAGGGCCGGCCACTCAAGGGGCATCACGTGATCAACCACGCCAGTCGCGGGGTGACGGAAGTCGACGGGTTCTTCTCGATGGAAATGAACGCCGGCTCCCCGACCCTGGAAGTGCGCCGCGATAACAACCTGCTGTGCCAGTTCCGTCTCAACGAAAAAGACCATCGAAGTGAAAACAGCGTGCTGATGATCGGCGACCTGCGCTGCACGCCGGACACCCTGGCCGATCTCGCATCCATCGAACAGAAGGCGGGTTGAGACCATGAAAAGATCTCCGTACTGGCTGGGCCTGCTGGCAGCGCTGAGCCTGCCATCGGCCGAGGCGGTCAATCAGGAAATCCGGGCGCTGTTCCAGCCCGATTCCTCGCAGCCGAACAAAAATGTGTTCGTCAACAAAACACCGAACAGCGGTTATTGCGCGACTTATCCCGGTCAGTGCTCCGTGAGCAATATGTTCAGCATTCAGATTCCGGTGCGGTTCGAATCCACACGCGCCATTGCGCCTGGCGATGGTTTGGGAGTGAGGGCACCGGCCAATTGGCGGCGGTTGATGGTCACGAACCGGGACACACAGGAAACCGAAACCGTTGAAGTGCGAATCATCGGTATAGGGTCCAACTTTATCCTGAGCGATTCGGCTGCCAATCTGGTGGGGGTGACAAACATCCTTGAAGGGCATCAGAGACTCTGGACCAGCAGCAGTTGGGTCTATGTTCCGTCACCCTGTGCATACAGTGGCGTAGGTGCCTATTCCCCTGCGGCCTACAGGTTTTTCTGGAAGGCACCCGTAGAGGCCGCGTGTACCAAAGTGGCCGCCTACCGAATCCCGTCGATGTCCTTCGACACCCTCGATTTTGCCTATGAGTTGCGTACACCCAATCCTCTGGGCATGTCCTCCGGGCTGTACACCGGATCGCTGTCCTACACACTCGGTCCCACCGGCGACTTCCAGATGGGGTCGATGATGGTGCCGGATGACGGCAATCTGACCCTGGACTTCGTACTGGACGTGCAACACACGCTGAAAGTCGATCTTCCGCCCGGTGGAAACAAGATTGCGCTAGAGCCCGCCGGAGGCTGGCAACGCTGGATCGACAGCGGTCGCCGGCCGACAGAGATCTTTCGTGATCAGCCGTTTTTCCTGTCCTCGTCTTCGCGATTCAAGGTGATGCTGCAATGCAGCTCTCTGGGGGGGGCGGACTGCGACATTGGCAATAACCAGGTGGGTTACTCCAAGTTTCAGGTCCGGCTCACGGTACCGCCGGGCATCGTGGGACCCGGAAATCAAGACGGTTGGTCCAGCACTCTAAGCCACAACACGTGGATCGGCCCGTTCGAACTCAGCCGGTACATCGACCGCAAACAGGGAATGCTGCGCTTCTTCATTTCCCCCCGATTCATGGATTTTCTCAGGCCCGGCATGAACGGCACGCTGACGGGCAACGCCACGATCATTTTCGATTCGGAAGTATGACTGCCCGACACGCGGCCATTCCGGTTTCTCATGAGGTTGAAACGATGACACGACTGTTTTTTCTGTTGCTGTGCGCGATGTTCTGGACGACGGCCAACGCCGGGCCGCAGATCAATGTGGGGACGGTGTACGACTACCTGGACGGCGAGAAGAGCACCTACCTGAAACGGGTGTTCAACAGCGGCGACAGCACCGCGTTCGTCAAGGTCAACGTGCTGGAGATCGTTTACGGCAGCGACGGTCAGCCCAAGGAAATCCCGGTCACCAATGCCGCTGATGGTGCGTCGCGCAACGGCCTGATGGCCAGCCCGGCACGGCTGATCATCCCGGCCCAGGGTATGCAGGGTACGCGCTTGCTGTACATGGGCGAGCGCGATCGCGAGCGCTATTTCCGGGTGCGATTCGTGCCGGTGGTACCGGAGAAGGAGGACGACTTCGTGATCTCCAGCGAGGAGCGCGAAGACTACAAGAAGACGCTGTCGGCCGGCGTCAATGTGATGACCGGATTCGGCACGGTGTTTTTCGTGCGCCCGAAAGATGCCCGCTACGACACCGTCCTCAATGACACCGGTAGTCGGTATGAAGTGCGCAACAACGGCAACACGGTGGTGGTGGTCGACGAGTTCAAGAGCTGCTCGCTGGACAAGGAAACCGATTGCGGTGCGACCGTCAAACACCACGTCATGGCCGGCCGTACGTTCGGTTTCGATAAGGAAAAAGGCCGCGAATACCGCTTCAAGCTCGTCGAAGGCGAGCGCAGGCAGGATCTCAAGGTCGTCAGCCGCTGAATACGGATAACCCGATGAACAGACATTTTATGGCCGCCACACTGGCAGCAATCAGCGCATTGTCTTGCACCACGGCGTGGGCGGCCCGGGAAACGCTGCAGTTCGAAGTCACGCTGACGATCCCCAGCCGATCGTTCTACATCCTGCCGTCGGAACCGGGGTGGATTCATCGGCCACAGGTTCTGCTCTGGAACTACCCGGATTCAACACTTGGCGGCTTCAGCAAGAACTTCGATGTGCGGCATGACACCAGTGCCATCGAGGCTCGCCTGGAAAGTGCGCCGTACCTGTCCAATGGCAGGCCTGGCGAAAACATCGACCTGCGCGTGCGCTTCAACAATGTAGAGCTGAGTGCCGATCCGGCATTTCGTCAGGTGCTGTCAAAAGAGGAGGCCGTGACAGGCAAACGTGTTCCGCTGGAGATAGACCCGATCACACCGGTGGGCGGTTACAAGGCCGGCGAATACGTCGGCAACGTCCTGGTGCTGTTCAACGCCAGGGCCCCAGGCGAATAAGTGGTGACGACCGGCGTCCGTTCTTCGTTTACGGAACATGAAAGGTCGCAGTCAACACCTGCCACAAAGCCGCCAGGGAGGCGGCTTTTTATCGATGCAAAGGGAAGTGACATGATCAAGCAAGCGGTCATTGCCGTGTCCGTGGGCGTTTCGACGCCGATGTCCGGAGGCGTTTTCGCGGCGCAGGAGAAACACATCTTTGAAGTCTCGGTGGACATTCCGACCCTGGAATTTTATGTGATACCCAGCGAATCGGACTGGATCCACCATCAGCAGACGCTGCCCTGGGACCTGAGGACGTCCACCCTCGGTGGTCTGCGCAAGAACTTCGATGTACGCACCGACAGCAGCGCCATCGAAGCCCGTCTCGAAAGTTTCGCCATTCTTTCCAGCGGCCAGGACTCGCGGGATGACATCAGCCTGCGCGTCACCTTCAACGGCGTCGAACTGAACCACAACCCGGTACCGCGTCAGGTCGTGTCCCGCGAGGAGGCGGTGGCGGGCAAGCGGGTGAGCCTTGAAATCGAACCCCGTGTGCACCCGGACGGGTATACGCCGGGAGACTACTACGGCAGCGTCAACATCATTTTCAACGTGGCGGCCCCGGCGGGTTGAACGCTTGAAACACAACAGACCGATTGCTGAGCAAGGAGTTGGTAATGGTTTCAGGGTTGCGAAAGATCCACAGATTCAATCAGGCAATTGGGTGGGGCGGGGTATGCGGGTGGTTGCTGTCGAGCGCCGCGTACGGAGTGTCTCAGGAAATCCGTGCGGTCTACATTCCCGATCCGGCCAATCCACAGACCAACACCTTCATCAACCAGACACCCCAGAGCGGCTACTGCGGCACTTATCCAAACGATTGCAAACCCATGTCGGGTGTTCGCCTGCCACTGCGTTTCGCTTCAATACGAGCGATCGAACCGGGTGCGTCCGAGCGTAACGGCGCGATGTTCAAGATGCCGGCGCAATGGCGCAGCCTGGTGGTCACCAATGTGTTCACCGGTGAATCGGCAACGGTGGAAATGCGCATCGGCGGATTTGGTTCCCAGTATGTGCTGAGCGACACAGCGGCCAGCCTGACGGGCGAAACCGATGATCAGCAGGCGCATTTCAAACTCTGGGGAACCAGTTGGGGATTTGCGCCGTTACCTTGCCGCGCCGGAGCGATGTCATCGTACGGGCCGGACTTCTATCGCTTCTTCTGGAAAACACCTGCCGAAGGGACGTGCGCCAAACAGACGGCATTCATGATTCCGTGGATGTCGTACGGTTATCTGGACGTGGCCTATGAACTGCGTACGCCGAATCCGCTGCAGATGTCGGCCGGCCTGTACACAGGCGCATTGACCTATGGCGTCGGCCCCGGGATGGACATGGACACTGGCGACAATCTGTTGCCGGACAATTCGGCCGTGACCTTCAGGTTCGTGCTGGATGTGCAGCATGTGCTCAAGGTCGACATTCCCCCCGGCGGTAACAAGGTCGTACTGGTACCGCAAGGCGGCTGGCAGGCCTGGCTGCAACAGGGGCGCAAACCGGTGCGATTGTTCCGCGATCAGACCTTCAACATTTCGTCGTCGTCGCGATTCAAGATGTTTGTCGAATGCCAGTACGGCGGCGTGCAGTCCTGTGGGCTACGGGATGCCGAGGGGGGCGTGACCGATGCGCAAGTGTTCGTGAGTGTCAGCCTGCCCGACAGCATCACCGACAGCGCGGGCCAGCCTGTGCGTCGTCGGCCGTTGACGTCCAGCCCCGATGCCCCGGGATTTCAGCCGGGCCGGTTTCTGGAACGGGCAGCGGGCACGTTGCATTTCGAAATACCCAGGGACTACGTCGAGCAGATGCTGCAGCCCGGCCAGGCCAGGCGGTACGCCGGTAATGTCACGGTGATCTGGGATTCAGAGGTCTGACGCTCACCCTGAAGGCAACCGGTCCGGTTGCCTTCAGCTGACTCCGGTCGGGTCAGATCCTTGCGCGGGCCATGGCCTCGCGAGTCAGTCTTCGTTTCAACGCTTTCTCCTGCCGGCCAATGCCTTCAAGCAACTCGTCGTAAGTCTTCTGGCTCATTTTTTCCGGCGTGAAGACCGCTGCGTCCGGTATGGAGAGTTTGCGCGCCAGTTCGGCGAGTGCCCGCCTGAGTGGCGGTGAACGATCAGCGGATTCGACCCAAGTCGCCTGGGCTGCCCGCAAATCGATCAGCAGATCGGCCTTTTCCTGATGCGCACGAGTGTTGGCTTCGATTTCTCCCGGCCAGGTCTCACGCAGATACTGATCCCAGAAGGGTTGGTCGAGCATCTGGTCGATCAGACCGTCACCGGCTTCATCATCGACAATGCTGTCGTAGGCGGCATCAATGGTTTCATCGCTGACCCCGGCAACCTGACGGAATTTCATGGCCTCGGACTGCCAGGGCAGTTCAAGGCGTCTGGCCAGGCCTGTTTCATAGGCCAGATGGACTTCAACCTCGTCCGGTTCGCCTTCTCGGGCCGCGATATCGGCTCGGGCGATCTCGTTCACTTGCTTGAGTCGTGCAGCGCCTTTGGCCAGTGTCACCAATCGCCGTTCAAGCTCCTCGGGAGAGCTGGAAAAGGTGCGTGCCTCCGACTCCAGTACGCGTATTCCCATGCTGTTGAACAACTGGGCCCCGGCATCTTCGCAACCTTCGGGATCGGTGGACATCAGGAACAGCTCTTCGCGCAGCCGGGTGTCGATGTCCATGGCGTCGACCATTCGCCAGACACGGTCGGTCAACTGATCCAGGGCCTCGCCACCCTGTTGGTAGTCGGCAGAGCGGGTCAGGTCTTGCAGTACCCTGAAAAAACCATCGGAACCAGGCTCGCTTGCCAGTTCGTGCCACGCTTCTGGACGAAGAGCCCCGATGCCGGGCGTTTCATCAGCCAGTTCGGTGTCCACGGAAACCGGCCATTGCTCCAGCAAATCTTCAGCAATGGTCGCGTAGCTTTGCGAAGGGCGCATACCCACTGACCTTCGATATTGCTCGTAGGTGGAGCGGGCTCGTCTGGTGAGTTGATCCAGATGGACGCGAGTACGGGCGATCAGTCGTGCTTCATTGGAACCGGGCGCCACTTCGGGGATGTACCTGAGCGGATTGTTGCCCAGATCGAGAAAGAATCCTCGGGAGCGGGAAACATCGAACAGGCCCAGCGGCCAGGCGTCGATCTGCGTATTGATCAGGCTCAGGATCCGCAACCTTGGCATGCGCCCGACCGACAGGGGCATGCTGACGGGATTGTTGTCCAGCCTCAGGACTTCCAGGCGTGTCAGCGTGTTCAATTGCTGCGCATTGGCGGGTGTCAGTTGCAGCTGGTTGTCGTTCAGACGCAGGGTTTCCAGACGCTGCATCTGACCGATACTGGCCGGCAGGGTCTTGAGACCGCAGCGTCTGGCGCTCAGTTGTCGCAACTGAGGGAAATCCTTCAACAGCCCGTTCGAGGCCGAAGAGAACCCCTGACCGTCCAGGTTCAGTGTCGTGACCTGATCGAGCCAGGGTTTGAGGCCTTCGGGCAACTGCCTCCACCAATCCTGAAGGTCATGGGGCAGCATCTCTTTCGACAGGTCCAGCGCGTACCCACTCTCAAGGCTGGTGCTGCGCTCCTGGAACACCTCGGATCTGCGTTCGAAACACTCCAGAAGACGGTCGGCGATAAAGCGTCCGCCCTTGTGTTGATATGCCCAATAGGTTTGCGGCACCCCCATGCTCTCGTAGTCAACCGGCGCACTCTCTGCCCGGAGTTTATGTTCCCAGGATTTTAGTATTTCCTTCAAAGCTTTGAGTTCACGTTCCAGCCGTTCGACTTTCCAGTGCGCATCGCCGGTGCCGTGCAATGACCGGGTGAACGCCGTCACTTCTGTTTCGCTGAAATGCGGGTAGAGATTTCCGACTTTCTCTTCCACGGTCAGCGGCCCCTTGGATAGCCTCGGGCCGCGCAACAGCAGTTCCGTTTCCAGCGGGACGAATGGGTGGACGGAGGGGCGGGCCAGCAATGTCCTGCGTTCGGCCGGCGTCTCGCTCATGAGCATCACCCATTGCCTGAACATTCGCCCTTCACCGATGCGATAGCCAAGGGCCGTGCGCTTGGCTGAGGGCAAGGCTGACAGTACGGCGTCGTAGAAACCGGCAGCCTCGTGCAGTCTGTTGTGAGCTGCGTCATGCACCTCATAGCGGCCGTGTTCGTCCCTGATCAGCCTGCGCACCGTGGTGGCAGCATTAGGGCCCGCGCTGCAGCGCAGCTGGCCGTCGTCCGTGCCTTCGCGCACCTCGATGCGCCAGTCCTGGTAAGTGTCGGTGTGGATCTTCAAGGCATTCAGGGCGAGGCGTTCGGTGTCGGGTATCAGCAGTGCCGGATCATGCACGCCCTCATTGGCCCGGGTCGCCAGAACCTCGAATTCGATTTCGCGAGCCTGACTCTTCAGGCGCAGCGGGAGGCGTTGCTGGTCGGTCATGATGCTGTGTTCGGCAGCTGTCGCCTCGCCTGCCACCGATTCGGCGAGCCGTGCAGGCAACCGCGGAAAGTGGCGCTGGATCAACTGGGCCCCGGTATCGGGCGTGCGATTCTTGAAGTTGTACTGATAGTCGAAAATCTCCATTCGCCGGGTAACCGCGAGTTCGGCCAACTGGTTGCGCAACACTTGCACCCGTTCGGCCTTCGGGTAGTTCCCGCCGAGCAGGGATTGCATGTCGACGTCGTCGAGAAAGTCCACCAGCCGCTCAGGGAGTTTGTTGGCCATTACATCGGCAATGCCGATGGACAGTGTCTGACCGTCAGAAGCCTGGGGATTGCCGTATTGCCTGTAAGCACCGGTCAGATCGTTGTTTTGCCAGACCTTCAGGGCCTTGTCGGCAGGCCAGCCCGGCATGTCAGGGACTATCCGGTCGAACCAGTGCGATTCTGGATAGAGCGGCTGTCCGGTACGAATGAGTTCGCCGACATTTTTGGCTTCCTGCCAGGTCTTGAAGCGGGTGAGCGTATCGTCCAGTAACGGCGGTGGCGGGGTGTTTTCCACATGCATCCGGCGCAGCGAGTCGAACGGCGTGCCACTGATGCGGCGTATTCGTTCCAGCTCGGCGTCACTCAAACCGTCGACCGGGTGACCCATTCGGCGCATCAGGCGTGTGCCTTCCCACTCATGCGGGGTCTCGGCCTCGTGAGTCCAGGCCCCCCGGCCGTTGTGCTGCAGTCGTGGTGAATAAGCCTGCGGTCGGGAAGGGTGCTCGACACGATAGTGACCACTGTTGCGATCGAGCCTGACCGCATAGTGCCTGCCCTCCAGCGGCAGTACAGACTTGCCGGCGTGTTGGTGCAGACCCAGGGCATCCGGTCTGGAGCCAACCGGAAGCGTCAGTTGCGACTGCTCGTACGGTTTGAGATCCGGGTGCCACAAGCGCGTGCGGCCATCGAACGAACGCACCGCTTTCATGTTTTCAATCAACGGAGACAGCTTCAGCAGCAACGGCTTGGCGATCAAGGCGCCACTGGCGAAAGCCGCCAGTTGAAGAACATCGTTGACCACCCCCACCACATGCTCCGCGGCTTCTTCCCAATGGGCCAGCGTCAGATCCACCACACCTTCGATGACCTCATTGGTCAATTGCCAGGCGGTGTAGCCAAGCATTGCAAGGCCGACGACAGGCACAAAGGGCGCAGCCACCATCACCGCCACGTTCAGGATGTCCTGGACAATCTTGAAGACGTTCGCCCACCAGTCTGCGCGCGCGCTCTTGTCCGCATCGGCGGTAGGCACGGCAATGTTGCGTGCATCGTTGAGGATCTTGTCGAGCTGCCGCTGATAGAGAGATTCCCACAATGGCCCGGTGATGGCTGTCGCGCCGTATTGCAGGTTCGGGTTGCTGATCGGTGTTTCGCGCCAGGAGGGACGTGAGTCTCCGCGTTCGTGTGGATACCATTTCACATGCGTCAGACGCTGTTTGAGATCGGCGAAGAAGTGCCCGCGTTCATGGTGATCGACGAACTGACTGAAGAACTGCCAGTAATTGCCACTGCTGGAGGGCAGGGTTTCGTTCCTCTGCAACTGACCGGTCAGTTCCTTGAGAAAGGCGAGGTGGGAGTCGTATTCCTTCAACGGATGTTCGGGGTCGTGCGGGACGTAGACGATGACTCGCGAGGAATGCAGCGGCTGAGCGGGCTCGGGACGCAGGATCAGGATGCTGGTCAGCTTCAGATCCATGATGTTCAGCTCGCAGGCTTGCATCGATTGTTGGCCAAGCTTGAGTGCCACGCGACCATCGAGCAGGGCGCGAATCAGTTGAAAACCTTCGCGGCTGATCTCTTTTTTCGCCAACGCCATGTGCGCGGCTGCCTGCAGCGTGGCCTTGTGACTCTGTACAACCCGTGACTGCACATAACTGCGCGCCACCGGCTCGTCGTTCAACAGCATTTCCTGCAGGTGCGCTTGATAGAGTTTGCCGATATCCAGTTCCCGACACAGCGTCTGGAACTGGGCAACGGTCATCAGTCGATCAAGTGGCGAAATATCGTACTGATCATCCACATGTTCTCTTTTGACGAGAAACGCGGAATTCGATGCGTAAGTTTCGTTATAGGAAAAGTTGTTCAACGCGGCTTCGAGCAATGACACTTTTCTTGTAGTTGAACCCCTTAATGTCCCTATCACGTACCAAGGCGATGTGGCTTCGCGATACAGCATCAGAAACGTATTTCCGGTGTCGACATCAATGCCGGTTTTTTCCCGTAAACGGGCCTTGAGCAGCGGTTCGGCAAACGAGTGAATGTCTTTCAGTCGGGTCAGTGCCTTGTCGGCGCTGTTACGGGCTGCCCAGGCGTTTTTATTGACCCTGGCCAGTTGCGGCGTCATCCACGGCTCATGGCGAGGTTTGATCTTTCTCAACGCTTCGCCGTGTTGCGGCTTCATATCGATAAATACCGGATCGATCCGCGATTTGATTAATTCGTAATGTTGCCCTTTGTATTCAGTTGTTGCGGTCATGGGTACAGCCTTGAATAAGTCAGGAAGGTTCAGCCTAACGTTCAAGAGTGCAGAGAATTAGTTCAAAAGCCTGCTGTTCGAGTGCGAGCCTGGCAGGCAAATCATTGAATATTGGAATGCATAAAATAATTAATTATTGCCTCCACAACTTCAATCGGGGTTAAGCGATGGCAGGTTCATCAGGGCCACCTGGGGAACCTGCGGTGGCCGACATTGCGAATCACTGCCCGGTTGCAGATAGGGCATCAGAATCGGCGCCATGCCCTTGAGCACCTGCACCGGCAACGCGGAAGTGAACTTGAAGTTCTCCGCCGAGCGTCCCGGCACGAACGCGGTGAGCGTGCCGAAATGGTGGTCACCGATGTAGAACACGAAGGTGGCCGTGCGGTTGATCGATTTCGAGCTGAGAATCCGTCCGCCGGAGCCGATCGCCTCGATCCGGTTGTCGCCGGTACCGGTCTTGCCGCCCATGGTCAGCGGTGTTCCATCGTTCAGTTTGAAACTGCCAGAAACACGTTTGGCCGTTCCCGAGTCCACCACTTGCGATAGCGCTTCACGCATCGCCGTGGCGACTTCGGACGGCATCACACGTTTACCAACGTGAGGGTCATTGACCAGTTTGGTTTCGTAAGGCGTGCCGGCAGCAAAATGCAGGCTGTCGATGCGTAGGGTCGGCATGCGCACACCGTCGTTGAGGATGGTGCCGATCAACTCGGCCAGCGCAGCGGGGCGGTCGCCGGAGCTGCCAATGGCGGTGGCCAGCGACGGCACCAGGTGATCGAACGGATAGCCGACTTTCTGCCAGCGCTGATGGATGTCGAGGAACGCCTCGATCTCCAGCATGGTGCGGATGCGACTGTCACGGGCGCCCTTGTGCTTGCTCTTGAACAGCCAGCTGTAGACTTCCTGACGCTCGAACTGGCTGGCCTTGACGATCTGGCCCCAGGTCGCGTCCGGGTGATTGAGCAGGTAGCCGATCAGCCACAGGTCCAGCGGGTGGACCTTGGCGATGAAGCCTTGATCCGGCAAATCATAGGTGCCGGGACCGTAGGCGAGGTAGAGGCGTTCCAAGCGCTCGTCGGTGAGCTTTTCGGTGATTTTGACGCCCTTCAGGTGCGAGCGCACGAAGGTGTTGAAGTCTTCCTGACTGGCGTTGGGCAGCAGATAGCGGTGCACGGCGGCCATGCGGATCGGCGTCGGGCGCATGCTGTCGAGGAACGTATCGAGCCGGGCCTGGGTGTCCTTGTTCTTGTACTTCTTCCAGAACTTGAGCAGGAACGAGGTGCCTTCGCGGTCGGCGAACGAAGCGAGGTATTCCTGACGACGCGGGTCGCGGTCGTCCTTGAGCAATTCGGCGCTGTTGTTGGGGCCGGAATAGGTGGTGTAACGCACCAGATCGCGCATCAGGCGAATGAACGGCAGGTTGATCGACTCGCGCAGGGCATCGCGCAAGGTCGGCATGCGGCCGTTGTCTTCCTTGCGGAAGTTGTGGAACACGTGCAGGCCGCCACCGGTGAAAAACGCTTCGCCGGGGCTGGCGGAATATTTGCGGTCGAGGGCGGCGCCGAGCATTTTCGACAGATCGTGATCCTTGTTCTGGATCAGGTAATCGATCACCCACTGGGTCAGGCGATCCTGATCCGGCACGTCGACTTTCTTCAGTTCCGGCACGGTCATGGCGCCGTACTTGTCATGCAGTTCCGAGATGATTTGCAGGTAGGTGGTCAGCACCCGCATCTTCGCCGTGGAGCCCAGTTCCAGTTTGCTGCCCTCGTTGATGTCGAACGGCTGGTCGGTGCTGTCGGTCTGCACCCGCACTCGCGAACCGTCCGGAGTGAGCTCGAACAGGGTGAAGCTGTAGCGCACCTGAGTGGTGCTGGTGGGCGTCAGCAGGCGCTCGCCCATCAGCCCGACTTCGGTTGCATAGGCCGGGTCGGCGAGTTTTTTCAGGTAGGCGGTGGCCTGGGTTTGCAGCTCGCCTTGCAGGGTGCTGGTGGCCGAGAGGTCGAGGCGGTCGAGGTCGTACAGCGGACGATTGAGCATCGAGGCCAGACGGCTGCGCGCGACGCTGATGCCTTTGTTGGTCTCGATCGGCTGAATGGTCGGCTGGGTCTGCCAGTCGCGGTAGGTGACCTTGCTGGCCAGGGAAGCATCGGCCAGCGCCGCGTCGATCACACCGTTCTGCTTAAGCAGGCGCAAGTGGCTGTCGGTGAGGTCGGCCAGTTCTTCGCGGCCCTTGGTCAGGTAATGCGAAGGGCGGCGTTGGGCGATCATCAGCGAGAGCATTTCGCGCAGGGCCAGGCCTTTGTCCGCCAGGGTCTTCGGATCAGTCGCGGTGCTTGCCAGTTTTGCGTTGGCTTCATTGAAGTCGGCGCCGTACCAGACCCGCAAACCCTCGGCCATGCCGTGGACTTCGCCATGCCCCGGCACCGCCGACAACGGCACGCTGTTGAGGTAGTCACGAATGATGTTGCGCCGCGCCGGCAAGGTATCCGGGCCGGCCTGATAGGCGCGCACGCTGGCGGAAATCATCTGGCGGATTTTCTCGGCACCGTTCACCGTCAGTCCGTCAGGCGAGTGACGATACTTTTCCAGTTGCGTGGCCAGGGTGCTGCCGCCGGCCGACTGCCCGGGCAGGTGCAGGAGCTTGGCGACTTGCGACCACGCGGCCATGCCGAAGCGCGGCCAGTCCACCGCCGGGTTGGCCATCGGCTGTTTGGGATCGAGCAGGAAGCGGTTTTCGATGAACAGCAGGCTGTTGACCACCACCGGCGGAATTGACTCGAAACTCGAATACAGCTGTTGCGGATAGTTGTACTGATACAGCGGCGCGGCCCGGCAATCGGTGATCGACAGCCCGGCCTGGATCTTTTCGGAGTAGGGCACGAACAGGCCCTTGTCGGTATAGCCGAGCAGCGCTGGCGAGAAGCGTGTCTGTTCGGTGATCACATAATTGCGCTTGAGCAACCGAGGCAGAAATTCGTCCAGCGAGCTGTAGCCCAGACGCAGATCGAACGGCCCGTTGCCCGGATAACGAATGGCTTCGCTGGGGCCCGGTTGCAGTTCATAGGTCAGTCTGGCGGCGTACTGGCTGACCTCGCGGGATTGAAAGCGCGAGGTGCGCATTTCCTTGGTCGCGGCCAGGCCCACCACAATTGCAATGATCAACAGCAATAGCCAGAAAGCCTTCCACCCATGCCGATTACGACGGGGTTTCTCAGGTGCAGGCGCTTCATCCACACGTTCAGTCGGAACCACTTTTTCACTCGAATCGGTTTGCCACAAAGCGCCCATAGTCGATTGATCCATTCACGCAGATTGATCGGACTTGTCTGAAGCTTAGTCGGTGGTTGGCGCGGGTGAAAAAATTGTGAAGGGGCGAGCCTGAACAAATCTGCAAACCGGGCAGTCGCTTCGCAATGCTGGACTGCAAGCCCGACAGGGCCGGATTAGAGCAGTGCGCGGGTAAATACGACTTGGGTAGGGGCATGACGCTGCACCATTGCTGTGCAATACTCGGCGCCCATTTCGGCAGTGAATAATCCGGTTTTTTCAGGAGTGTTTATCTCGAAAGTCCGATGATTGGCGAATCATGTCGCTGAATATCGCGTCTTTTAGAGTGAAATTTCCTGCTGGAAGCTTTTTATACTGCCAGCCCGCTGATCCTCCAGGTCTGGCCCTGCAGGACGCATCTGCCCACGAGGCAGGCGCGGTGTCGGGAAGCCAAGGCCTATCGGCCGACGCTTCGACACACGGTGGTCTATCCAATAACAAGACGAGGATGTCCCCAAATGCCAACAGGCAATCACCTGCCTCATGGCGAGACCGCTCAAGGCGGCCCGCTCAAACGCGAACTCGGCGAACGGCACATTCGCCTGATGGCGCTCGGCGCCTGTATCGGTGTCGGTCTGTTTCTCGGTTCGGCCAAGGCCATCGAAATGGCCGGCCCGGCGATCATGCTGTCTTACATCATCGGTGGTCTGGCGATCCTGGTGATCATGCGCGCCCTCGGCGAGATGGCCGTGCACAACCCGGTCGCCGGCTCCTTCAGCCGTTACGCACAGGATTATCTCGGCCCGCTGGCGGGCTTTCTGACTGGCTGGAACTACTGGTTCCTGTGGCTGGTGACCTGCGTCGCGGAAATCACCGCGGTGGCGGTGTACATGGGCATCTGGTTTCCCGATGTGCCGCGCTGGATCTGGGCGCTGGCGGCGCTGATCAGCATGGGCTCGATCAACCTGATCGCGGTGAAGGCCTTCGGTGAGTTCGAGTTCTGGTTCGCCCTGATCAAGATCGTCACCATCATCGCCATGGTGCTCGGCGGCATCGGCATCATTGCCTTCGGTTTCGGCAACGACGGTGTGGCGCTGGGGATTTCCAACCTGTGGGCCCACGGCGGCTTCATGCCCAACGGCGTGACGGGCGTATTGATGTCCCTGCAGATGGTGATGTTCGCCTATCTGGGTGTGGAAATGATCGGCCTGACCGCCGGTGAAGCGAAGAACCCGCAGAAGACCATTCCCAATGCGATCGGCTCGGTGTTCTGGCGGATTCTGTTGTTCTACGTCGGCGCGCTGTTCGTGATCCTGTCGATCTACCCGTGGAATGAAATCGGCACTCAGGGCAGTCCGTTCGTGATGACCTTCGAGCGTCTGGGCATCAAGACCGCCGCCGGCATCATCAACTTCGTGGTGATCACCGCCGCACTGTCGTCGTGCAACGGCGGCATCTTCAGCACCGGGCGCATGCTCTACAGCCTGGCGCAGAACGGCCAGGCGCCGGCCGGTTTCGCCCGCACGTCGAGCAACGGCGTACCGCGTCGGGCATTGCTGCTGTCGATTTTCGCCCTGCTGCTGGGTGTGTTGCTGAATTATCTGGTGCCGGAAAAAGTCTTCGTCTGGGTCACCTCGATCGCCACCTTCGGTGCGATCTGGACCTGGGTGATGATCCTGCTGGCTCAACTGAAATTCCGCAAAGGCCTGAGCGCCAGCGAACGTGCGGGCCTGAAGTACAAGATGTGGCTGTTCCCGGTCAGTTCCTATCTGGCGCTGGCGTTCCTGGTGCTGGTGGTAGGTCTGATGGCGTACTTCCCGGACACTCGCGTGGCGCTGTATGTCGGCCCGGCGTTCCTGGTGCTGCTGACCGTGTTGTTCTACGTGTTCAAGCTGCAACCGAGCGATGCGTCCCGGGGCGCGGTGCGTTCGGCGTCGTAAAACGCCAGTGCTGAAACGCGAAAGCCCCGGTCGATTGGCCGGGGCTTTTTCGTTGGTGCAGGTTTAAAACCGCTGGTCTGAAAGACCGGTGAAAACGACTTCTGATCCTTTGTCATGTTCCAAGCTTTATCACTGTCGAAATCAGCACAGCAGTGAACAGAGGCACTGAAATGAGGATGAGCGATTTTCTCGTACGAGAACTCGGCCGCCGTCAGGTCGTACTGTTTTTCCTGCTCGCCACGACGCTGTACATCCTGCCGCTGATCCTCGCCGACTTCCCCTACATCGACGACAACTGGCGCACCCTGGCTGCCGGCAATGTCTGGGCCGGGCAGGGGCGGTTGTTCATGGACTGGCTGTATCAGGCGCTGACGTTCACCGGCGCTGCGCCGAACATCTTTCCTTTGCCGTTGTTGCTCGCCACAGTGGCCATGTCATTGGCCCTTACTCGCCTGACCTTTCATTATTTCCCCGAACCGACCCTGGCCTGTTGCCTGGTGCCGTTGCCGCTCTGGTACAACCCGTTCCTGTTGCAGAACCTGTCCTATCAATACGACGGGGCCGGCATGGCCCTGAGCCTGGTTGCGGTGATTTACGCGATCACTTTTTGCGGCACTTCCCGGATACAGCGATGGCTGGTGCCGTCGGTGTTGCTGACGCTGGCGATCGGGTTGTATCAGGTCAGTCTCAATGTGTTTCTCGGGCTGTGTTGTGTGGAGTTGCTGAGGAATGTTCATCGGCGAGTGCCGTGGGCGGAGTTCTGGCGCCTGTCGGGATGGAGGCTGGCGCAACTGGTGCTGGCGGTGCTGATCTATGCGGTCACGGCCTATCCGTTCACGGAATCCGGGCGCACGGAGTTGCTCAACGGTAGCGCTGATCCGCTGTTGCAGATCGGCATCAATATCGGTCGGGTGATGGAGAAAGTTGCGCTGCTGTTTCACGGCGGCTACACAACGGTGTTTATTGTGTTGGTGCTGTGTGCACTGTTCGGTGGTGTGCGGTTGGGACGGCAGATTCGCCTGCGCAATGAGCCCACCGCACAAGGTTTGCTCCTGGGATTTATCTGCCTGCTGACGCTGCCGTTGATTGTGCTGCTGGTGCCGGGTATGACGCTGCTGTTTCGCGACTTCAACGAAGGCGCACGCACCCTGATGGGGTTCGGCGTGCTGCTGATCTTGCTGTTCTATCTGGCCTATGTCGGGTTGACGTCGCTGCACTCGCGGCTGCCCCTGTTGTTGGCAATTCCGCTTCTGGCAACGTTGTCGCTGTCCTTCGCTTACGGGCGGGTGCTGATGATGGAAAAAACCTTCGCCAATAGCGCCCTGTACAGCCTCAGCCAGGACATTTCCTCCCATCGCGAACTGCGCGAAGCCAAACGGATTTATATGTCAGTGACTTACTCCGACCGCTGGCTGGCGGGTGCAGAGGGCACCTTCAGGCAGCTGCCGGTGCTGCGCTACTTGCTGAACATCGACTACTTCATGCTCGCGGAAAACCTGCCGTCGGCCGGTATCACCAACGTGGTCGCGGAACGCGAACGGCGCAACGCCACCCGCGTCGGCTATCAGGGGTTTCCAGCGTTGGTGGATCGACTCTATTACCGCATCTACCTGATCGGAGATTACGGTTTCATCGTCATGAAAGAGCCGCCCCATGGTCGGCTCTTGAGTTGGTGAGTATCCGAAGTGCTATGCCCTGAGCGTTACCGCTAGGCGGCCGCGATCTCCTGCGGCTCGAAACTGTCCGCCCGCGCCATCTGCCACATCCGCGAATAGAACTCGCCGTTCACTTCCCCGGTGAGCAACTCCCCCGGTTTCAGGAACACGTGCAGCTGCGAGAACAGTTTGATCTCGGTCGCCGACATGCGCCGAACCAGATGCTTGGCCGACAGTTGCGATGGATGTTCGAGGCCGGCGGCGGCGAGCATTTCTGCCAGCGCCTTCAACGTATTGCGGTGGAAGTTGTAGACCCGCTGCGCCTTGTCCGGCACCACCAGCGCGCGCTGGCGCAGATTGTCCTGGGTGGCGACGCCGGTCGGGCATTTGTTGGTGTGGCAGCTTTGCGACTGGATGCAGCCGATGGCGAACATGAAGCCGCGCGCCGAGTTGGCCCAGTCGGCGCCGATGGCCAGGACGCTGGCGATGTCGAAGGCGCTGACGATCTTGCCGCTGGCGCCGAGTTTGATCTTGTCCCGCAGATTCAAGCCCACAAGCGTGTTGTGCACAAACAACAGACCTTCGCGCATCGGCACGCCGATGTGGTCGGTGAACTCCACCGGCGCGGCGCCAGTACCGCCTTCCTTGCCGTCGACCACGATGAAGTCCGGCAGGATGCCGGTTTCCAGCATGGCCTTGGCGATGCCCATGAACTCCCACGGATGACCGAGGCAGAACTTGAAGCCCACCGGTTTACCGCCGGACAGTTCACGCAATTGCTGGATGAAATGCATCATCTCGATCGGCGTGGAGAACGCGCTGTGGCGGGACGGTGAGATGCAGTCTTCGCCCATGGAAATGCCGCGGGTGTCGGCGATTTCCTGGGTCACTTTGTGCTTGGGCAGAATCCCGCCGTGGCCGGGTTTGGCGCCCTGGCTCATCTTGATTTCGATCATCCGCACTTGCGGGGTCTGCGCCTGGGCGGCGAAACGTTCCGGGTCGAAACGGCCGTCGCTGGTGCGGCAGCCGAAGTAGCCGCTGCCCAGTTCCCAGGTCAGGTCGCCGCCGTTTTCGCGGTGATACGGGCTGATGCTGCCTTCACCGGTGTCGTGGGCGAAGTTGCCGAGTTTCGCACCCTGGTTCAGCGCGCGGATCGCGTTGGCGCTGAGGGAGCCAAAACTCATGGCCGAAATGTTGAACACCGACGCCGAGTACGGCTGGGTGCATTGCGGGCCGCCAACGGTCACGCGAAAGCTGTTCGGGTCGCTCAACGGCGCCGGGCGCATCGAGTGACCGATGAACTCGAAACCGGACTGATACACATCGATCAGGGTGCCGAACGGTTTGTCGGCGCTTTCGTTCTTGGCCCGCGAGTACACCAGCGAACGCTGGGCGCGGGAGAAGGGCAGGGCATCGCTGTCGGATTCCAGCAGGTACTGGCGGATTTCCGGGCGAATACCCTCGACCAGATAGCGGATGTTGCCCAGGATCGGATAGTTGCGGCGTACCGCGTGGGGGCTCTGCATCAGGTCGAACAGACCGATCAGGCTCAGCACCCCGGTGACGGCGGTGATCGGCCACAACCAGTCATGGTCGAGAAAGGGCAGGCTGGCGAGGGTGAAAATCACGCAGACGGCAAAGAAGGCGTAGCGGCTCAGGAGTGACAGGCTCATACGGTTTCCTTGGTTCGGACGGTTTTTTTGCGGCAGTCAGGCGTTCTGCGCCTGCAGAAAGATCGAAAACAGCTCCGACTGGGACTTGATCCCCAGCTTGCTGTACATGTGTTTCTTATGGACTTTCACGGTTTCAACAGAGATTTCCAGCTTACGGGCGATTTCTTTACTGGAGCAACCGCTGAGCATCAAACGCCCGACATCCAGTTCCCGGGCGGTCAGTTGCGCGCCCTTGAGTTGCTGCACCGACGCTTCAAGCTGCACCCGCCAGTCCGGTTGCGCCGGCGACGGGGCGAGGGCGACGATTTCATTGATTTCGTAGGGCAGGCGCTGGCGCAACAGGCCAAGCACCCACGGCTGGATCAGCGACAGCAGGGCGATCTGCTCGCCGCTGAAGCGCTGCTTGCTGCCCAGTGACAGGCACAGCGTGCGGTCGCCTTCGAGCTGGCAATTGAACTGGATTTCGTCGGCCACCACATTCAGACGAAAGTATCGCTGGTAATACTCGGTCAGCTCGAAATGCTCCGGCGCGACCTCCGACAGGCGATACAACCCGGTGCGCGATTGCTCGCGACAGGCGATGTAGAACGGGTCGAGCAGGTACAACCCGCGCAGATAATCCTGGAACAACTGGTCGGGACTGCCGTCTTCGCCCGGGCATTCGGCGAACACCTGAGGGTGACGGTCGGCGCTGAACAGCAGCGCCACCCAGCTATCGAACGGGACGTACTGGTCGAGCAGGCGCACCAGTTGCGCCCAGAAATTCGGCTTGTCGAGGGCGTCGATCAACTGCCCGACGGCGCGGTGCCAGGTGATGTCGTCAAACGAAAGAGTCATGCCTCTACCCCTATCGGGTTACCCCGGCCGCGTAATTCCCTGGCCAGTCGAATGCGAAGCATACTGGCCCACAGACAGCCGCCGGGCAATCTTTCGGCGCCCGGCGCTCATAACAAGGACTCCCCATGAAAGTCGAACTCGCCCAACTGGCGGGCCGTGACAAAGACACGGCGTACAACCTCGAACGCGCCCTGGCGGCGATTGCCGCGTGCCCGGCCGACACGCAACTGATCGTGTTCCCCGAGACCCACCTGATGGGCTTTCCGACCGCTGACACCGTGGCGCAGATCGCCGAGCCGGTAGACGGCCCGACCGTCAGCGCGGTGCAGGCCGCGGCTCGCGAACGCAACATCGCCGTGGTGATCGGCATGGCCGAAAACGACAACGGCCGTTTCTACAACACCACGCTGCTGGTCACCCCCGAAGGCATCGCCCTCAAATACCGCAAGACCCACCTCTGGGCGTCGGATCGCGGTGTGTTCGAGGCCGGCGACCGTTACGCCACCTGCCTGTGGAACGGCGTGCGGGTCGGCCTGTTGATCTGCTACGACATCGAGTTCCCAGAATCGGCCCGCGCCCTGGCGCAACTGGGCGCCGAGTTGCTGATCGTCACCAACGGCAACATGGATCCGTACGGGCCGACTCACCGCACCGCGATCATGGCCCGGGCCCAGGAAAACCAGGCGTTTGCGCTGATGGTCAACCGTGTGGAAGCCGGGGATGACGGGTTGATGTTTGCCGGCGGCAGTGCGCTGGTGGATCCGCTGGGCACGGTGCTGTTCGAGGCCGGGCGTGAGGAAGGGCGGTTCGGCGTTGAACTGGATTTCGGCCAGTTGGAACTGGCGCGCAAGGATTACCGCTATCTGGATGATCAGCGGTTGAGGTTGCCGGGGGAGGTGGTTGAACACGCCTCGGGAGTACGAGAGCTGCTGATCCCTTCGCGCTAAAGAACAGAAGATATCCGATCGTGCCCACGCTCTGCGTGGGCATGCAGCCCGGGACGCTCTGCGTCCAAAGAGCGGACGCGGAGCGTCCATGGAGACATTCCCACGCGGAGCGTGGGAACGATCAAACAACACACCTGTTTGACCAAAACAACAACGCAACACCCGAAACATTCGCCGAACTCGGCCTCTGCCATAAATCCAATAAAATCCGGAGTAAGTCGCCCATGGCTCGTTTGCAACGCACCCTTTCGCTGGGGTCGGTGGTGCTGTTCGGCATCGCCTACATGACGCCGATCATTGTCCTCGGCACGTTCGGCATCCTCGCCCAATCCACCGCCGGCATGGTGCCGGCCGCGTATCTGGCGGCACTGGTGGCGATGTTCTTCACCGCCATGAGTTACGGCCACATGGCCGCCGCGTTTCCGGTGGCCGGTTCGGCCTACAGCTATGTGCGCAAGGCCATCAGCCCGAAACTCGGTTTCATCGCCGGTTGGGCGGTGCTGCTCGATTACCTGTTTTTGCCGATGGCGATCTGGCTGATCGGCGCCGCGTACCTCGCTTCGGCCTTCCCGTCGATCCCGCAGTGGATCTGGGTGCTGGCGTTCATCGGCATCACCAGCGCGATCAACATCATCGGCCTGAAACTGGCCAACGGCATCAACGCCTTGCTGATGCTGGTGCAGTTCCTGGTGCTGGTCGCTTTCGTCGCCCTGTGCGTGCATTACATCGGCGGTGATGCCAGCACACCGCTGTGGTCGATCAAACCGTTCTTCAACGGCGACATGCAGATGCCGCTGATCATGAGTGGCGCGGCCATCGCCTGCTACTCGTTCCTCGGTTTCGATGCGGTCAGCACCCTCACCGAAGAAACTCGCGACCCGCGCCGCACCATCCCTCGAGCAATCATGCTGATCACCCTGATCGGCGGGCTGATTTTCGTCGGTGTGTCGTACTTCGTGCAGATTGCGCATCCGTCGTTCCAGTTCGACAACGTCGATTCGGCGGCCTACGAAATTGCGCGCAATATCGGTGGTGACCTGTTCGTCTCGATCTTCCTCATCGGCCTGATCGTCGGTCAGTTCGCTTCGGGCCTGTCCGCCCAGGCCAGTGGTTCGCGGCTGCTGTTCGCGATGGGTCGTGACGGCGTGTTGCCCAAGTCGTTCTTCGGCACCTTGCACGAGCGCTTCGGCACGCCGGTCAACAGCATCCTGCTCTGCGCGGTGGTGGCCTTGCTGGCGCTGAAACTCGATGTGACCACGTCGACCTCGTTCATCAACTTCGGCGCGTTCCTGGCCTTCAGCCTGGTCAACCTGTCGGTGATCTTCCATTACTGGATTGGCGGCGAGAAGAAAGGCCTGCGCGAGCTGGTGCTGTTTCTGGTCTTCCCGTTCATCGGCCTGGTCGCGGACTTGTGGCTGATGGTCAGCCTCGATCACCTGGCGGTGTATCTGGGCCTGAGCTGGCTGGCGATTGGCGTGGTGTATCTGGCGGTGCTGACCGGCGGATTCCGTCGCCAGCCACCGGAAATGGATTTCCAGGAAGCGACCTGAACTGACCTGACATCAAGCCGCAGGCCGGGTCTGGCGCAATGGCAGTTGCACGCGAAACGTTGTGCCGGTCCCCGGCGTGCTGCTGACGGAAATGTCCCCGCCGTGTTTCTTCACGATGCCATAGGACAGGGACAACCCCAGCCCTGTCCCCTGGCCTACGGGTTTGGTCGTGAAAAACGGGTCGAAGATTTTCTGCAGGGTCTCGGGCGCAATGCCCGAGCCGTTGTCGGCCACTTCGATGATCGCCGACTCCCCCTGCACAGCGGTGCGCAGGGTAATGGTGCCGCGTTCCGAACCCATGGCCTGCGCCGCGTTGACCACCAGGTTCATGATCACCTGATTGATCTGCGAGGGCAGGCATTCGATGTCCGGAAGGTCCTGATACTCCTTGACCACATCGGCCTTGTACTTGAGTTCGCTGGCGACAATGTTCAGGGTCGAGTCGATGCCCTGTTGCAGGTTCGCCCACTGCCATTGCTGCTGGGTATCGACCCGGGAGAAGTCCTTGAGGTCCTTGACGATCTGCCCGACCCGGCCGATGCCTTCCTTGGATTCGCGGATCAGCACCGGAATGTCTTCGAGCAGAAAATCCACTTCGAGGTGTTCGCGCAGTTGCTGCAACTGCGCGGCGGGTTCGGCGGCCAGAGTCTGCCCGGCGGCGTGATAGGCCCCGAGCATGGCCAGCAACTGCTGGAAGTAGCCGTCGAGCGTGCCGAGGTTGGAGGAAATGAACCCGATCGGGTTGTTGATTTCATGGGCAACCCCGGCCGCCAGTTGCCCCAGCGAGGCGAGTTTTTCCGACTGCACCAACTGGCCTTCCAGTTGCTTGCGTTCGTCGATCTCTCGCTGCAAGGCTTCGCTGGCCTGCTTGAACTGGGCGGTGCGCTGGTCAACCAAATGTTCCAGGTGATGCATTTGCAGCGACGCGCGTTCGGTCATCTGCCATTTGGTCAGCAGGGTGTTGGCCATCTGCTGGACTTCGATGTTGTCGAACGGCTTTTTCAGGATCAGCAACCGGTCATGGGCGTGCAGGCGATCCAGCAGTTCGTCCCAGGAATAGTCGGAATATGCGGTGCACACCACCACCTGCAATTGCGGATCCTGTTGCCAGAGATGCTCGATGGTTTTCGCCCCGTCCCAACCGTCGGGCATGCGCATGTCGACAAAGGCCAGGGCGTACGGGCACTGCTCCTGCAACGCCAGGTTGAGTTTGGCCAGGCCTTCTTCACCGCCATAGGCCGAGTCCAGTTCGAACGTTGCTCGCCGGGGCTTGGCAGGTGCGCCGAACAGGGCCGCTTCCATCTCGTCCAGTTCCGCTGACTGCGCCTGGGTCGGGGCGAGGATTTTGCGAAAGTCTTCGTGGATCGACGGCATGTCGTCGATCAACAGAATGCGGCGGTTCGACAGTTCGCTCATGCGTTCTCCGTTACGGTGATCAGCGGAATCTGCAGGGTGAACATGGCGCCCAGCCCCGGCCCGTCACTGTGGGCGGTGAGATGGCCGTTCATCTCGATGGCCGCCAGGGCGCAGCTGTGCAGGCCGAAGCCATGACCCTCCTTGCGGGTCGTGAAGCCGTGGGCAAAGATCCGTGTCATGTTTTCCGGGGCGATGCCTTCGCCATCGTCCCTGACGCTGATTTCCAGAAAACTCTCGTCGACGATCTTCACGCCCAGGGTCATGGTCCGTGGGCGGTTGCTGAGGTCGGACATCGCGTACTTGGCGTTGCTGATGAGGTTGATCAGGATCAGCAGCAAACGGTGTTTGTCGCCCATCACCTGAGGCACGTCGCCGTATTCCTTGACCACCGTGACATGGTGCCGGGTGAGTGCGCCGGCATTCATGCGCAGGGCGTCTTCGAGCAGTTCGTTGATGTACAACGGCTCGGTCATGCTGTTGGCCCCGGCATAGGATTGCTGGGTGGCGACGATGTCCTTGATGTGATCGACGCTCTTGTTCATCTGGGCCAGTTCGTCGGCCATTTCCTGCTGTTCCTGGGCGATGGCGCCTACCAGTTGGTTGAGATAGCCGGGCAGCAACTTGCCCTTGGCGTCCTCGGTCAGGAATGGCCCGAGGTCGTCCGGGTGTTCGTTGATCAGTTGCATGGCCTTGCCCAATCCCAGGGCCTTGCTGCTGCGCAGTTTTCGCGAGATCAGGTCGGAGGAAATGTTCACGCTGTTGAGCACGTTGCCGACGTTGTGCAACACGTTGGTCGCGATTTCGGCCATGCCGGCCTGGCGCGCGGCGTCGAGCAATTCGCTCTGGACGTTCTTGAGCTCGCGGGTCCGTTCATCGACCCTTTGTTCCAGCACATCGTTGGCGGTTTGCAGGGCCGCGTTGACCCGGTTGATCTCGGCGAAGCTGCGGATCAGCCGGATGGCCAGCCACAGCAGCGACAACATCAGCAGGACGGAAAACAGCAGCAGGTAGAAATGGTATTTCTGGTCGATCTTTTCGACCCGCTGCTGATCCTGATCGAGCATGTTGGTGATGGTGTCCAGGCGCTCGGCCACGGGAATGGCTTCGATCTGGTCGAGCAGGCGGTTGACGATCGGCTGCTCGCGCAGGATCAGGGTGATGTGATTGCTCAGGATCCTGATCGGCGTCTGGAAGTCCCGGGGCAAGCGTTGCGCGTTCACCGTGAGTTTGTTCAAACCCAGCTCGATATCGGCCGCCTTGTCGTCGGAGGCGACCTGGGCGAATTCCAGTGCGCTGAGCAGCAGGTCATAGGTGTCGGTGACGATGTTCTGCAATTGAATCTTGTCGAGGTCGGACAGATTGGTCAGCTGCGCCTGAATGTCATCCTCGGCGGTCGGCAGAAACGCCAGGGAGTTGCGCAACAACGCGTTGTGCGACTTGAACTGTTCGACCAGACGGGTCTTTTCCTGCATGGCTTTCAGGAACCCTTCGTGGGCCTCATCCCATTGCGTGGAGTCGTTGCGCCCGTGCCCGGACTCCATGGTGTCGAAGCGTGCCCACAGGCGGTTCATCTCGTTCATCGGTGAAACCAGCGGGTCGTAATTGTGCGAGATCGCCACCCGGGCCTTGAGGATTTCGCTTTCCCACAGGGCGTCCTGTTGCTTGATCTGGCGGATCAGGTCCCGGGATTCGGTGTAGGTCGTGGTCTGCTCGGAGCTGGACTTGAGGTACAGAAAAACCAGGGTCGAGGCCAGCAGCACGGCGACAAGCCCGAGCAATATCAGGCTGACCCGGCGTGACATCTTCATCATGGCTTGCCCTCCCAGTGCCCGGTCAGGGTCTTGAGAAACTCGATGATCAGTGCCTTGTCTTCCTCGCTCGGCATGCGGCCCAACTGATACTGGAACATCACATCCACGGCCCGTTCGAGGGTGGGCGCCGAGCCGTCGTGGAAGTACGGCGCGGTCAGCGCGACGTTGCGCAGGCTCGGCACCTTGAACACGGCGCGATCGTCTTCGTCGCCGGTCACGTTGAACCGGCCCTGGTCGGCCAGCGTCGGGTTGCCGCGATCGGCGATGTAGTCGCCGAACACCCCGAACTTCTGGAACATGTTGCCGCCGATGTTCACCCCCTGATGGCAGGCGATACAGCCGTAGTCCTTGAAACGCTGATAGCCGTATTTTTCATCCAGGGTCAGGATGTCCGTGTTGCCCAAAAGGTACTGATCGAAGCGTGAGTCGGGTGTCAGCAGCGTGCGTTCGTAGGCCGCCAGGGCGTTCTGGATATTGGCTTTCGTCACGGCATCCGGGTAGGCGGCGCTGAAAGACTGGCGATAGTCGGGTTCGTCGGCGATCCGTTGCACAACGGTTTTCCAGTCGCTGCCCATTTCGTGGGGGCTGGTGATGACGACATTGGTCTGCTCTTCCAGCGTTTCGACGCGACCGTCCCAGAACTGGCGGAAATTGAGGCTGGCGTTGAGCACGGTCGGCGTGTTCACCGCTACCGGTTGTCCATCGAAGCCCGGGGAAAAGGCTCGGCTGTCGGCCCCGTTCTTGTCCAGTTGATGGCAACTGGCGCAGGACAGGGTGTTGTTGACCGATAGCCGTGGATCGTGGAAAAGCTGGCGACCCAGTTCGACGCGCTTCGGGTCCTGTTTCGGAATCTCGGGCAAGGGTTTCAGCGGCTCGTCCAGCGGCGCGGCAACGGTATTGGCGCAGGGAACGAACAGCAGCAGGAACAGAACGCTGCGGGACGGGCACCTCGGCGGCGTGTTCATGATGCGCTCCATGGCCCCGGCAACCCGGTCATCAGCAGGCTGGCGAAGGCGTCCGCCGGCAGGGCCTTGCTGAAGTAGTAGCCCTGGCCTTCCTCGCAGTGGTGGGACCTGAGAAAAGCCAACTGTTGCGCGGTCTCCACCCCTTCGGCGATGACGTTCAGGTTCAGGCTCTTGCCCAGGCTGATGATCGCGCCGACCAGCGCGGCGTCGCTGCTGTCATGGCTCAGGCCGCGAATGAACGACTGATCGATTTTCAGCACATCGATGGGGAACCGCCGCAGGTAACTCAGGCTGGAATACCCGGTCCCGAAATCATCGATGGCCAGCTTGACCCCCAGCGCTTTCAACCGGTTCAACGCGCTCATGGTCGCGTCGACGTTCTGCATCAGCACGCCCTCGGTGATCTCCAGTTCCAGCAGCACGGGATCCAGCCCGGTCTCTTCCAGCACCTGTTCGATGCCCTCGACAAAGAGGCGCTGGCGAAAGTCGATGGCCGAGGTGTTGACCGACATGCGGATCGGCGGCAGCCCGGCTTTTTGCCAGTCTCGCGTCTGACGACAAGCTTCGCCCAGCACCCATTTGCTCAGAGGCACGATCAGGCCGCTGTCTTCGGCCACCGGGATGAACTCCGATGGATACACCCAGCCATGTCCCGGTTTTTGCCAGCGCACCAGCGCTTCGGCGCCCACCACCCGGCCGCTGCCCAGATCGATTTTCGGCTGGTAGTGCAGGACGAATTCGTGCCGTTGCAGGGCCTGGCGGATGCCCGACTCGATGCCTTGCTGTTCCCGGGCACGCTGGTTCATGGCCTCGATGAAGAAACCGATCTCGTTCGGGCCGCTTTCCTTGGCATTGCGCATGGCCGTTTCGGCTTTTTTGATCAGGTCGATGGCTTCCAGTCCGTCGTCCGGATAAATACTGATGCCCACGCTGGCGGTGACACTGACGTCGTGACCGACAATCGTCTGTGGCTCACGGATGGCCGCCAGCAGTTTTTCGGCGATGCTGCGCGTCTGCTGCGGGTGGTTGATGTCGCTGAGCATCACCACGAACTCGTCGGAGCCATAGCGAAAGACCGAGTCCGATTCGCGCACGCAGGCCAGTAGTTGCTGGCCGACCCGTTTGAGCATCTCGTCGCCCGCCGGATGGCCCAGGGCATTGTTGATGCGCTTGAAACGATCCAAGCCGAGAAACATCACCACCAGTTGTTTGTCATGGCGCCGGCATGCGGCCAGTGACTGGGTCAGACGGTCGCCGAGCAAGGTGCTGTTGGGCAGGCCCGTGAGGCTGTCGTATTGCAACAGATGCGAGACCTTGAGCAACTCGTGCACGCGCGCCTCGATGGTTTGTTCGAGGCTGAGCATCTTCAGCGCCGCGTCCTGGGCCAGTTGCCATTTCCAGGTCAGGGCATTGGCCATCTGCCGGATTTCCAGGGTGTCGAACGGTTTTTTCAGGATCAGTAACTGATCGCCGAACTCCAGGCGCTCGGCCATGGCTTCCCAGCTGTAGTCGGAGTAGGCGGTGCACAGCGCGATTTGCAGGTTGGGATCGACCTCCCAAAGTTTTTCAATGGTTTCCAGACCGTCCCAGCCGGGCGGCATCCGCATGTCGGTGAAGGCGAGGGCATAGGGACGGCCTTCGTCCAGCGCGTGTTGCACCAGTTTCAAGGCTTCCTGGCCCTGGTAGGCAGAGTCGAGCTGGAAGGTCAGATGCGGCGACTGGCGGGTACCGAACAGCGTTTGTTCAAGACCGCTCAGATCCGCTTCGCCACCGCTCTCGGGGGCGAGGATCTTGCGGAAGTCGGCATGGATCGCCGGCGTATCGTCGACGATCAGAATCCGCCGGTTGGTCTGGGGAAAAGGCGTTTTCATCCTTCATCCTCCTTGGGCAGCGGGGCGGCCGCACTCCAGTCCTTGAGCAGTCGGGCTGCCTGTTCAGGGCTGACCGCTTCGCTCAAGCTGAAGCCCTGCACGTTTTTCAACGGCGCGCAGGACACCAGGGCACTGCCCTGATCCTCAGGCGTGACGCCTTCGGCGCTGATGTCGATCGCCAGGTCCCGGGCGAAATTGACGATCGCCCGCAGCCGATTGGCGCCGTCTTCATCCTGAGCCGCATTGTCGATCAGGGACTGGGCGAGTTTGAGGTGATTGACCCGGTAGGTTTTCAGGTAATCGAACGATGAGTATTCGGTGCCGAAATCATCGATGGCGATGGTCACACCCAACTCCCGCAGGCGCGGCAACGCATCGTTGTGTGTCCATTGGGTCTGGGCCAGTGTGGCTTCGGTGACATCGAAACGCAGATCCCATGGCGCCAGCTCCCAGCGGGCCGTGGTGCGCAACACGTCGTAGATCAGTTCGGGACCGGACTTGAGCTGTGCCAGGGAAATCTTGATCGCCATCACCGGTGGCGCCACTCCCTCGTTTTGCCACTGACGCATCTGCCAGCAGGCGTGATCGAGGATCCAGCGTCCGAGTGGAATGATTGCGCCGGTCTTTTCCGCCGCCGGTACGAAGGCCGACGCCGGCAGCAGGCCAAGCCTGGGATGTTGCCAACAGACCTGCGCGGCCATGCCGAGAATCTTGCCGCTGTGCAGGTCCACTTCCGGCATGTAATCGAGCTTCAGCCCTCCCTGGGTGAGGGCCGTCGTCAACTCCTCGGCAAGGACCATGCGCTCGGCCACCTCCCGGGTGATTTCCTCGGAGTGGAAGTGATACTGATTGCGTCCGGATTCCTTGGCGCGGTACAGCGCCATGTCGGCCTGTCCCAACAGGCTGTCGGCATCGAAGCTGGCGGGGCTGTAGCTGCTGATGCCGATGCTGACCGAAATGCGCACGGCGTTGCCGGCCAGTTGATAGGGCACCTGCAGAGCCTCAAGGATCTTGGTGGCCATGGCGGCGGATTGGGTCGGTTCGCTGACGTCCAGTTGCAGGATCGCGAATTCATCGCCGCCCAGACGCGCCACTACATCGTTTTCCCGAACGCCGGATTTGATCCGTTGTGCCACTTGCTGCAACAGCAGGTCGCCGACCGGATGACCGAGGGTGTCGTTTATTCGCTTGAAGTGATCCAGGTCCAGGTAAAACACCGCGAATGGCGCCGCCCCCCGACGTGCGGCGGCAAAGGCTTGATGCAGGCGTTCGATCAGTGTGGCGCGATTGGCCAGCCCGGTGAGGCCGTCCGTACGGGCCAGCTGGGCCATTTTCTCCTCGGCCACCCGGCGTTCGGTGATGTCGAGGATGATGCCTTCCACTTCCAGCAGCCGGCCGTCGTGGTCGCGCACCGGGATGTAGCGGTTCTCCACCCAGCGCCACGTGCCCTGGCCGGTGCGCAGGCGAAACTCGATCGAAGCGCCCAGGGCATGCCGGTCCAGCACCCGCGCCATGGCGGCATCGACATTGGCCTGATCGTCCGGATGGATCAGCACCTGCGCCCAGTTGGCCGCCCCCACCAGATCGGCCGCGACATGCCCGTAGCGGGTGATGTTGTGGGAGATGTACATCAGCGGAAACGATGGCTCGCCGCGCAAGCGGTAAAGGATGGTCGGGCTGTTCTGCACGATGATGTTGGCGTCGGACAGCTCCCGCGTGCGGTCCTGCACGGCTTGTTCCAGCAGGTTCATCTTCAGCGCGGCGTCTTCGGTCATTTGCCATTTGACGGTCAGAGCGCTGGCCATCTGGCGGATTTCGATCGCATCGAAGGGTTTTTTCAGGATCAGCAGGCGATCGTTCAGCGGCAACCGCTCGTCGATGTCTTCCCAGGAGTAGTCGGAGTAGGCGGTGCACAGGGCCACTTGCAGCTTGGGATCGACCTGCCAGAGCCGTTCGATGGTTTCCAGGCCGTCCCAGCCCGGTGGCATGCGCATGTCGATGAAGGCCATGGCGTAAGGACGACCAGCGGCCAGGGCGGCCTCGACCTTGTCCAGGGCCTCGCGCCCCTGAAAGGCCGAATCCAGCTCGAAGTGTTCTTTCTGCGTGGCAGACGCGGTGGACGGGGTGCCGAACAGCAGGCTTTCGGTTTCGTCCAGGCTGTCGTCTTCAATCGTGGCGGGTTTGAGGATTTTCTCGAAATCGCCGTGGATCGACGCCGTATCGTCGACGATCAGTACGCGACGATTGATTTGCCCGAGTTGCGCACTCATGGCGCAATACCCGCAAGTTCACGCACGTTCGTCATCGGGAGCATCCTTTTCCCCTCATCACACGCCTGCGCGCAGGCCGATGGTGTCGTCCAGCGACTTGAGCATAGTTGCCCCTTCGGCACTTCGCCTTACCCGATGATTTGTGCGGTCTGCGCGAAAAAATCATCTAGCCTGTCACTGAGGCGCGGGCAAGCGAGGAGGTCTGCCGAGACGCCTGTCATGTCCACCGTTTCCCGTGAGGCCTCGCCATGGAAGAGCAATCCGCCCCGACTTTGACCCACCGGCCCACCGTGTTGCTGGTCGATGACGAGGAGTCGATCCTCAACAGCCTGCGCCGCCTGCTGCGTGGCCAGCCCTATGACGTGTTGCTCGCCACCAGCGGTACCCAGGCACTGGAAATGATGGCGCAACGCCCGGTCGATCTGGTGATGAGTGACGCGCGGATGCCCAACATGGACGGCGCCACCTTGCTGGCCAACGTTCACCAGCTGTATCCGGCGACCACGCGGATCATGTTGACGGGGTATGCCGACCCTTCGGCGATCATCAAGGCCATCAACGAAGGGCAGATCGACCGCTATATCAGCAAACCCTGGAACGACGAAGAAATGCTCCTGATCCTGCGCCAGGCGCTGGAACATCAACATCTGGCCCGGGAGCGCGAGCGCCTGGAGCAACTGACCCGGGTGCAGAACGATCAGTTGAAGTTGCTCAACAGCACCCTGGAAAAACATGTCAGCGCCCGTACCGCCGAGCTGCAACAGACCGCCGACATGCTCGACCTGGCCTACGAGGAGCTCAAGCACAGCTATGTGACCGGCACCGAAGTGTTCTCGTTGCTCGCCAACCTGCGCCTGCCGCCAGCCAAGCAGACCAACCGGCAGATCATTGAACTGGTGCGCGGCTACTGCAAGGTGCATCGGCTGGACGAAGCCGCCAGCCGCGACCTGACCATGGCCGCCGCGCTCTACAACATCGGCAAGCTGAGCTGGACCGACAGCATGATGACCACCCCCTCGGACCTGCTGCACAGCACCGAACGCGACCGCTATCGGGGTTATCCGAAGCAGAGTGAGTCGCTGCTGATGACCCTGGACCCGATGAAGGATGCCGCGCGGCTGATCCTGCACCATCAGGAGCATTGGGACGGCAGCGGGTTTCCCGACCGGCTCAAGGGTGAGGCGATTCCCTTGGGCTCGCGGCTGTTGAAACTGGCGGTGGATTTTGTCGAGTTGCAGCGCGGGTTGATTCTCGAGCGGCAGATGAATAGCGATGAAGCGTTGCTGTACCTGCGTCAGTACGCGGGCAAACTCTATGATCCCGAGCTGATCGAGGATTTCATCAAGGTGTGCGCGATGGTCAGCGACATCACCCTGACCGATCCGAGCGTCAAGGTGCTGGGCACCCGGGAACTGGCGGCGGGGATGATGCTGGCGCGCAACCTCAATGCCGATAACGGCATGTTGCTGCTCAATGCCGGCAAGGTGCTGAGTGCACTGCTGGTGGACAAACTGATCAGTTTCGAAGCCATGGAAGGTGGCAAATACAAGGTGTTCGTAAAAGTGCCGGAGGAGGGCGAGGCGGCGCTTCTGGCCCAGTCTTGAGACCGTATGAGGTGACGCTGGCGCCGCCGGCATGGGATCCTTGCGGTTTTTCTCAAGGCCGGTGGCTGTCCCATGACCTCTGTATCCGCTGTTTCCCCCCGCATCATTCGTATTGCCGCCGCGCTGCTGCTCAACCCCGACGGCCAGACCCTGCTGGTGCGCAAGCGCGACACCACGGCGTTCATGCAGCCCGGCGGCAAGATCGAGGCCCATGAGCTGCCGGTACATGCGCTGGCCCGTGAGCTGGAGGAAGAACTGGGGCTGGTGATCGATACGGCGCAGGCGACTTTTCTCGGCCAGTTCTCGGCACCGGCTGCCAACGAGCCGGGGTTTGTCGTGCAGGCCGAGATCTTTCAACTGACCATCGACGCCGACGTCTCCCCGGCCGCCGAGATCGAAGAGGTGATCTGGATCGATCCGGCCACCGACGGCGATGTCGTTCTCGCCCCATTGACACGTGACCTGATCCTGCCGTTTTATCGAGCCTCGCTGACTGCGATCGCCTGATCATTCGTACAAAGGACTTCGTCATGATCCCGCTTCAAGACCTGCTGATTTTTGCTGCCGCTGCACTGCTGATGGTACTGACGCCGGGGCCGAACATGATCTACCTGATCTCCCGTTCGATCTGTCAGGGACGCAAGGCCGGAGTGACCTCTCTGCTCGGCGTGGTGGCAGGGTTCTTCGTGCATCTGTTCGCGGCGGCGGCCGGATTGACCGCGGTGTTTCTCGCGGTGCCGATGGCCTATGAAGTGTTGAAATGGGCCGGCGCGTTCTACCTGCTGTGGCTGGCCTGGCAGGCGGTGAAGCCCGGCGCGCGTTCGCCGTTCGAGGCGCAGCAACTGCCGGCGGATTCGTCGCGCAAACTGATCACCATGGGCTTTCTCACCAGTGCCCTGAACCCGAAAATCGCAGTGTTCTACCTTTCGGTATTTCCGCAGTTCATTACCCCGGAACACGGCTCGGTGTTCACTCAAAGCATCATTCTCGGCCTGACCCAGATCAGCGTCAGTTTCAGCGTCAATCTGTTGATCGCGCTGTTCGCGGCGGGCATCGCTTCGTGGTTCGTCAGCAACCCGACGTGGCTGGCGGCGCAGCGTTATTTCATGGGGTTTGTGCTCGGCGGTCTGGCCGTACGGCTGATGCTTGAACAACGCCGGTCGGCTTGAACATGTGGATCGAACGGCTGGACGCCAGTCATGCGCTGGCCTATCGCGAATTGATGCTGGAAGCCTATGACCGGCATCCGCAGGCGTTCACCTCCAGCGTGCGCGAGCGCGCGGCGATGCCCTTGAGTTGGTGGGAATCGCGCCTGACCAGCAAGCTTGATGCGGTGTTCGGCGCGTTCGAAGAAGGCCGGCTGGCGGGCATCGTTGGCCTGGCGTTCGAGCCTCGGGAAAAGGCCCGGCACAAGGCAACGGTCTTCGGCATGTATGTGTCGGCGGACTTTCGTCAGCGCGGGCTGGGCCTGAAACTGATGGAGGCCGTGCTGGGGGAAGCGCAGCAGCATCCGGCACTGAAAGTCATTCAACTGACCGTCACTGCCGGCAACGAGGCGGCGTTTCATCTGTACCAGCGCTGCGGCTTCGTCCAGTTCGGCCTGGAGCCGATGGCGGTGCGGGTCGGCGAGGACTACTTCGACAAGATCCACATGTGGTGCGCGCCTTTCGTGCCAACCGCCAGCCTCAACGAACCGCGCTGACCCCATCCAGCGTCGAGAACGACGTGTCCTTGGCCGTCAGCAGGAAATCGCGCATGTACGGCGCGTCCAGCATGTCGGCACGGATCGCCGCATACAGCGTCGCAAAAAGACCTTTCTCGCCCAGCCGCTTGGCCTTCACGTAACCCCGTGAGCTGTATTCATGCAGCGCCCAGTGCGGCATGCCGCACACGCCACGACCACTGGCCACCAGTTGCATCATCATCACCGTCAGCTCTGACGTGCGCACCTGCGCAGGTTCGATGTCGGCCGGTTCGAGGAAGCGGGTGAAGATGTCCAGCCGGTCGCGTTCAACCGGATAAGTGATCAGGGTTTCGGTCAGCAGGTCTTCGGGGACGATGTACGGTTTGCTCGCCAATGCGTGCTGGTTGGCGACCGCGAGCATCGCTTCGTAGGTGAACAGCGGCACGTAGGTGATGCCGGCAATTTCCAACGGATCGGACGTCACTACCAGATCCAGGTCACCCCGGGCCAACGCCGGCAGCGGTGCGAAGGAGAAACCCGAGGCCAGGTCGAGTTCGACTTCCGGCCACGCATCGCGGAACTGGTCGATGGTCGGCATCAGCCACTGGAAGCAGCTGTGGCATTCGATCGCCATGTGCAGACGCCCGGCGGTGCCACCGGCCAGGCGCGCGATATCACGTTCGGCACCGCGCAGCAGCGGCAGGGTCGCGTCCGCCAGTTGTAGCAGGCGCAGGCCGGCGCTGGTGAAACGCACCGGTTTGGTCTTGCGCACGAACAACGGCATGCCCATGCGTTCTTCCAGTTCCTTGAACTGGTGGGACAGCGCCGACTGGGTCAGGTGCAGGCGGTCGGCCGCATCGACCAGGCTGTCGGCTTCGCGCAGGGCGTGCAGGGTTTTCAGGTGACGGATCTCAAGCACCGCAGGCTCCATGAGGAAAATTTGTGATCAACACGAAAAGGTTGAGTTTGTCTCATGTTGCCCTGGCTGTCGACAATGGCGCCATCTTTTACGCAATGGAGAACACTCGACATGGCCGTGGCCCACACCCTAGGTTTCCCGCGCATCGGCGCTGACCGCGAACTGAAAAAAGCCCTCGAAGCCTACTGGAAAGGCGATCTTGATCAGGCCGCTTTGAATCAGGTCGGCCGTGAGCTGCGCGCCAAACACTGGCAACTGCAGAAAGATGCCGGCATCGATCTGCTGCCGGTCGGCGACTTTGCCTGGTACGACCAGGTGCTGACCCATTCGCTGACCTTCGGTGTGATCCCCGAGCGCTTCGATGGCGTGCGCGATGAACGCGGCCTGCCGACCCTCGACACACTCTTCGCCATGGCCCGTGGCGCCACGACTTCCTGCTGTGGCGGCGAACATGGCAAGACCCAATATGCGCAAGAACTGACCAAGTGGTTCGACACCAACTACCACTACCTGGTCCCGGAATTCACCGCAGACCAGTCGTTCAAGCTGAGCTGGGAACAGCTGTTCGATGAAGTCGAAGAAGCCAAGGCCCTTGGTCACAACGTCAAACCGGTGATCATCGGCCCGCTGACTTACCTGTGGCTGGGCAAGGCGAAAGGCAACGACTTCGACAAGCTCGACCTGCTCGAGCGCCTGCTGCCGGTCTACAACGAAATCCTCGGTCGCCTCGCCGCGCAGGGCGTGGAGTGGGTACAGATCGACGAACCGATCCTGACCCTCGACCTGCCGCAGGCGTGGAAAAGTGCGTTCGAACGCGCCTATCACATCCTTCAGTACTCGCCGCTGAAGAAACTGGTGGCGACCTATTTCAGCGGTCTGCAAGACAACCTCGGCCTCGCCGTCGGCTTGCCGGTGCAAGGGCTGCACATCGATGCGGTGCGTGCGCCGGATCAGCTCGGTCAGGTGCTGGATCGCCTGCCGACCTACAAGATTCTTTCGGTGGGCCTGGTCAACGGTCGCAATGTCTGGCGCTGCGAACTGGAACAGGCGCTGGCACAACTGCAACCGGCCCAGGAGCGTTTTGGCGACAACCTGTGGGTCAGCAGTTCCTGCTCGCTGCTGCACAGCCCGGTGGATGTCGAGCGTGAAGACAAGCTCGATCCGGAACTGAAAAACTGGCTGGCCTTCGCCGTGCAGAAGTGCAGCGAAATCTCGGTTTTGCGTGATGCCTTGAACGATCCGCAAGCGCCGAAAGTGCAAAGCGCACTGGCCGAAAGCCGCGCCATCCAAGAAAGCCGCGCCCGCTCGCCACGCATTCACAAGGCCGACGTGCAGGCGCGGATCAACGCGATCAGCGCCAGCGACAGCCAACGCCATTCGCCGTTCGCCAAACGCATCGCCGCACAACAGGCGCGCCTGCAATTGCCGACGTTCCCGACCACCACCATCGGTTCGTTCCCGCAGACCGGCTCGATCCGTCTGGCCCGTCAGGCGTTCAAGCAGGGCAAGCTGTCGGCCAACGATTACCACGATGCCATGCGCAGCGAAATCCGCCATGCGGTGCAAGTCCAGGAACGTCTGGGCCTCGATGTGCTGGTGCACGGTGAAGCGGAGCGCAACGACATGGTCGAGTACTTCGCCGAGCAGCTCGATGGTTACCTGTTCACCCGGTTCGGCTGGGTCCAGAGCTACGGTTCCCGTTGCGTCAAACCGGCGGTGATTTATGGTGATCTGTCTCGTCCGAACGCCATGACCGTGGACTGGATCACCTACGCCCAGAGCCTGACCGACAAGGTCATGAAAGGCATGCTAACCGGCCCGGTGACGATGCTGATGTGGTCGTTCCCCCGCGAAGACGTGTCGCGCAAAGTCCAGGCACAGCAACTGGCGCTGGCCCTGCGTGACGAAGTGGTGGATCTGGAAAACGCCGGGATCAAGATCGTCCAGATCGACGAAGCCGCGTTCCGCGAAGGCCTGCCGCTGCGCCGTGCGCAATGGCAGGAATACCTCGACTGGGCCGTGGACGCGTTCCGCCTGACGGCCTCGGGCGTGAAGGATGAAACCCAGATTCACACCCACATGTGCTACAGCGAATTCAACGACGTGATCAAGGCCATCGCCGACATGGACGCCGACGTGATCACCATCGAAACCTCGCGCTCGGACATGGAGCTGCTCGAAGCCTTCGAAGCGTTCGACTACCCGAACGACATCGGCCCGGGCGTCTACGACATCCACTCGCCACGGGTGCCGGACACGGCCGAAATGGTCAAGTTGATGAGCAAAGCCGTGAAACGAATCCCGGCAGAGCGTCTGTGGGTCAACCCCGATTGCGGCCTCAAGACCCGCGCGTGGCCTGAGACTGAAGCGGCACTGATCAACATGGTCGCGGCAGCACGGCAACTGCGCAGTCAGTTGGCGTAACCCATAACCCTGCGGGAGCGAGTCTTTTCGCTCCCGCAGATTCGACCGCTCGGCACTCTTCATCAAACTGTCATCGAACTGTGGCAGCGCGCTTGAACAAACTTCATCAGACTCGCGCTCTACTGGGGTTCTGCGTTTCGGTGTTTTTCATGTTCAAGGGAATTTTTGCAATCGCGGCGTTGTTGGCCGCGGTTTTTTTCGTTCCGGCGTCTTCTGCGGCGTCGCGTTGCGACGTCAATGTACCGACCGAACGGGTCGATCTGCAGCAGGTGAGCCTGGCGTACCAGAGCATTGGTCGTGCGTCGGATCCGGCGTTGTTGCTGGTGATGGGGCTGGGCGGGCAGTTGATTCACTGGCCGGATGAAGTGGTGATCGCCCTGTGTCAGCAGGGTTTTCGGGTGATTCGTTATGACAATCGTGACGTGGGTCTTTCGACCTGGCGCCAGGCGCCGGCCGAGGCCAACCTGACGTTTGAAGTGCTGCGTTACAAGCTCGGTCTGCCGGTGGCGGCGCCTTACAGCCTGACCGACATGGCCGAGGATGCGCTGGGCCTGATGGACGCGTTGCACGTCGAGCAATTCCACGTGCTCGGCGCGAGCATGGGCGGGATGATCGCCCAGCACCTGGCGGCCATGGCGCCGCAACGGGTCGAGAGCCTGACGCTGATCATGACCAGCTCCGGTGCCGAAGGCCTGCCGGCACCGAGCGCGGCGCTGGTGCAGTTGCTGTCGCGACGCGGCGCACCCAATCGCGAAGTGGCGCTGGAGCAACAGGCCGATCTGCTGGCAGCGCTGGGCAGCCCGATGGTCACCGATGATCGTCAGATGCTGTTGCATCAGGCGGCGGTGTCCTATGACCGGGCGTTCAACCCCGAAGGCGTGAAGCGTCAGATCATGGCGATCCTTGCCGAGCCGAGCCGCGTGGCATTGCTCAATCAATTGCGGGTGCCGACGCTGGTGGTTCACGGCACGGCCGACCCATTGCTGCCGGTGATGCACGGCGTGCATCTGGCGGCGCACATTCGCGGCAGCCAGTTGAAGCTGATTCCAGGTCTGGCCCATCGTTTCCAGGAGGCGTTCAAGGCGCCGTTGCTGGCGGCGGTGTTGCCGTATTTGCAGCAACACCGTGAAGACACCTCGCACTGGGCGCAGATCGAACCGGTGACCGAGCGCAATCTGCTCTAGCGGGTGTATCGTGCAGGTCTTTGGCCACGATTGAACGCGCGAGGTGAGTCATGAGTTCTGCCCTGAAAATCGATTTTGTCAGCGACGTGTCCTGCCCGTGGTGCGTCGTCGGTCTGTACGGTCTGCTGCGGGCGCTAGAGGTTTTGCGCAACGAGGTGCAGGCCGAGATCCGTTTCCAGCCGTTCGAACTGAACCCGAAGATGGGGCCGGAAGGGCAGAGCATCGGCGAACATATCCATGAAAAATACGGATCGACCCCGGAGCAGTCACAGAAGAATCGTGAAGTGATCCGCTCCCGAGGTGCCGATGTCGGTTTCAGTTTTCGCACCGATTCGAACAGCCGCATCTACAACACCTTCGATGCTCATCGGTTGCTGCACTGGGCCGGGGAGGAGGGCTTGCAGTTGCCGTTGAAAGAGGCGCTGTTCAAGGCGTATTTCACCGATGGCGGCAACCCGTCCGATCACGGGCAACTGGCGCAGATTGCCGAAAGCGTGGGCCTCGACCGACAGCGTGCCGAGGCGATTCTGGCATCCGACGAATTCGCCAGCGACGTGCGCAAGGAAGAGCAATTGTGGCTGTCGCGCGGCGTAAGCTCGGTGCCGACCGTGGTGTTCAACGGGCAATACGCGGTCAGTGGCGGGCAGCCGGTCGAGACCTTTGTCGGGGCGATCCGGCAGATCATGAGCGAGGCGAAGGGTGGCACGGTGAACTGATGCTGCGAGGGTTCCCGGTCATTGTTCGGGAACCGTGGCTAGCGGACGATCTTGTCCACGTGAATCCCCAGTTTTTTCAGTCGATACCAGAAACTGCGCTCGGAAATCCCGATCAACTGCGCTGCCGCAGCCTGCACGCCGTTGCTCTGCGCCAGCGCGGCGAGGATGTAGGCTTTTTCCACCTCGGCCAATGCCGCTTCCAGGTCGGCCGGCACGCTGCCTTCAGCGACCAGGGCGCCGGGCTCGGTCGGCTGTGAGGCAAACAGATAGGCCGGCAAGTCCTGCTCTTCAATCTCTGCGCCGGACGCTACGATGGTCGCGCGTTCGACGCAGTTCTGCAGTTCACGAATATTGCCCGGCCACGAATAGCGGGCCATCGCCTGCAACGCTTCGGCACTGAAACCGCTAAAGCGTTTGCCCGCCGCAGCGCCCAGGGTGTGGGCGAAATGCCGGGCCAGCGGCGCGATGTCTTCGACCCGCTCACGCAGGGCCGGCAACGGAATCGGGAACACGTTGAGGCGGTAATACAGGTCTTCGCGAAACTCCTTGTTGGCCACCGCATCCAGCAGGTTCTTGTTGGTCGCGGCGATGACCCGCACATCGACCTTGCGCTCGCGCGGATCGCCCACTGGTTCGATGATGCGTTCCTGTAAGGCGCGGAGGATTTTCGCTTGCAGTGCCAAAGGCATCTCGCCGATCTCATCGAGAAACAGCGTGCCCTTGTCCGCCTGCTGGAAGCGCCCGACCCGGTCCGCCACCGCACCGGTGAACGCGCCTTTGCGGTGGCCGAACATTTCACTTTCCAGCAAACCTTCCGGGATCGCCGCACAGTTGACCGCGACAAACGGCTTGTCGGCGCGGTTGCCGTGCTTGTGGATGGCCCGGGCGACCATTTCCTTGCCGGTGCCGCTTTCGCCGGTCAGCAGGATGGTGGCGTTGCTTTCGCGCACCGAGTCGATCGCGCTCAGTACCCGACGAAAGCTCGGGCTGTCGCCGACCAGGCTGTCGATCTGCTGGTGTTCGTCGAGCTCGGCGCGCATGCGCTGGTTGTCTTTGAGGATGTCGCGAAATTGCAGGGCCTTGCTGACGGTGATGTCCAGTTCATCGATGTCGAAAGGTTTGGCGATGTAGTCGAAGGCGCCGTTGCGCATCGACTGCACGGCGTTTTTCACCGTGCTGTAGGCGGTCATGACGATCACCGGCAACTGCGGGAAACGGTTTTTGATTTCCGCCAGCAGTTGCGGGCCGTCCATGCCGGGCATGCGCCAGTCGCTGATCACCAGATCGATGTCTTCGGCTTCCAGCACCTTGAGCGCGTGCAGGCCGTTGCCGGCGGTGAACACCACAATGTCGTTCTGACTCAAGGCCGATGCCAGCAGGTCGCAGAGCTTGGGCTCGTCGTCGACCACCAGTACGTTATGCGTCATCGCTGTCCTCGTCGAAATCTTCACCGTTGGCCGGAATGTACAGGCTGAACGTGGCCCCGGCATCTTTTTCGCTGACGCATTCGATGCGCCCGTCATGGCTTTCCATGATCGAGTACACCTTGGCCAGGCCGAGCCCGGTGCCGGACGCCTTGGTGGTGACGAACGGCGTGAAGATCCGCTCGAGCATGTCTGCTTCGATACCCTGGCCCGTGTCGCTGACGCTGATGACCGTATTGTGCTTATCGCTGTGGATGCCCAGGGTCAGGCGACCGCCGTCGGGCATGGCATCGATGGCGTTGACGATCAGGTTCAGGCCGGCCTGCTTGAGTTGCCGCGCATCGGCATACAGGGTGGCGGCGGGAGCGCGGTCGTCGATCCGCACATCGATATTGTGGCTGGCCAGTTCCGGGGCGCAGAAGCCCACCAGCTCATCCACCAGCGGCCGCGCCAGTTGGGTCGAGCGTAGCGGCGCGCTGGGCTTGGCGAAGTCGAGAAATTCGGTGATCAGGTCGTTGATGCGGCTGACTTCGCTGACCACGTATTCCAGATGACGCTTGTCGGTCTCCGGCAGGTCGGCGCGCCGGTGCAGCAGTTGCGTGGCGGTCTTGATGATGCCCAGCGGGTTGCGGATTTCATGGGCCAGGCCCATCGCGACCTCACCCAGCGCATGCAAGCGGTCGCGGCGTCGCAGTTGCGATTCCAGGTGTTGCAACTCGCCGAGGCGTTCGCTCATGTGGTTGAAGGTGCTGCTCAGTTCCGCCAGTTCATCGCCGCCGGTGACGGGCAGGCGCTGACGGTAGTCCCCGGCGATCACCGCTTGCACGCCTTTGGCCAGACCGCGCAGCGGCATGGTCAGGCGCTGGGATACCAGCCAGCCCACCGCGAGCGAAGCCGCCGAGCTGAGGATGAAGATCAGGATGAACAGGTTGCTCTGGTTCACCAGCCCGACCAGTGTCGTGTGGCGCAGCAGACCGCTGAAGACCACGCCTTGCAGTTCACCGTTTTCGTTGAGAATCGGTCGGTAGATGCCGCTGTAGCGGTTGGTCGACTGCTCGATCGGCAACTTGGTGCTGCGCAGTTGGTCCTCGATTTTTGCAGGCACGATCGCCGGGTGATCTTCAAAACGCTGAGTGGAAAAGATTTCCGAGAAGTCGGCGCCCTTGGCCAGGTACAGGCGCAGATCCAGAGAGTGCACGTCGGCGACGCTGGTGAGGAAACTGTTATCGAGGTAGGTCACGACAATCAGTTTGTAGTCGGTGCCGTCCTGATCGCTTTCGAAGGTTGAAACCACGGCACCGGTCGCCACGCCGCCGACCTGCAGAGTCTGCAGCACGGCTTTGGGCGCGGTGCTGATTTGCCGCACGATGTCATCGGCGGCAGTGCTGAATACCACTTTGTGATCGCTGTTGCGCACCAGGGCGACCACGTCGATGCCCATGGAGTCAGCGATGTCAGCGGTGAGCTTGTCGCGTCTGGACGACTGCCGGTCCGTGGGCGGGCGGGTGTAGCGCAGGAACAACTGTGCGACGCGGGCGTTGTCGCGCACGATCTCGCGAATCTCGTCCTCGACGATCTTGGTCGATTCCTGCAGCCAGATCCGCACGTTGCTGTCGAAAATCTGCGACAGGGTGGTGGCCGCCAGTTCCGCGGCGATCATGGTCGGGATCACGCTGACCAGCCAGAACGCCAGCACCAGTTTGCGTTGCAGGCTCCAGCCGGAGAGGGCGAAGGGTCGGGCGGTGGCGCGTCGGTCGTTGATCATCATGCTCGCTTATTGTTGTTCGCTTATCGCAGTCGCCATGGCCGGGTCGGTACGATCCGGGCGGATGAATAACTTCACCAGCCGCAGCAGTTGATTGAGCACAGGATGGCGGTGGCGGAAAAACACGGTGTTGCCGACGAACGAGCAACCCAGGCGCAGCTTACTGGCATAACCGGCCTGGCCGCACGCGTAGATCGGGATGCGGTGTTCAATACAGTAGCCGACATTGGCCAGCCAGCTGCGCATGTACAGTTTGTGCTCGCGGGTCCGGGCCAGATCATGGGCAAAAAACTTGTCCACCAGCCTTTGCTCGTCCAGCAGCACCAGGTTGAACGCTACCAGCTCATCGCCGACCCAGTACAAAACGCAGGCGGCACGCTCGTCGAGGTGTTCCAGCACCTGGCGAAAGTACGCAGCCGGCAGGCACTCGAACGTCAGGTCGCTGCGGGCCAGGGTCGCTTCGTAGAGACGCATCATGGTCGGCAGCAGGTCGTCGACCGAGCGCCGCCATTCGATGCGCGGGCCCGAACCACGCAGGGTCCGGCGCAAGTCCTTGCGGGTGGATTTGCCCAGGGTGCCGAGGTAGGCGTCGACCGATGCGAAGGTGATCGGCAGCTCGGCACCGGGCAACCCCGGCATGCTTTGCAACCCGGCCTCGCGACAGGCCTGGAGCCATTGCGGGTTGCGATGGGAAGCATCCTTGACGGCCAGCAGGCCGATTCCGGCCTGGTCCGCGTCCTCGCGAGCCAGTTTCAGCAGGCGCGCGAACAGGTCAGGCAAGCGGGTCGGATCAATAGACGGGAGGGTGCCGACGTGGCACTGCTCCGCCACCGGCGAACCGAGGGCGTACAGGCGGATGTCGAACAGCCCCGGCCAGCAACTGCGCAGCCATTGGCTCAAGCGTTTGCCGGTGCCCTGCAGGGTGGTGTCGAGCGAATAGGCGGTCGTGAAGGCCACGACCGCCGCAATCAGGTGGTTGTCTTCAAACAGCGCCAGGTAGCGCCACTGGAAGCCATCGATGCCGGCCTGTTCAACGGCGCGATAGTAGGCCCAGTCTTCGAGCTCCTCGGGAAAGCAGGCATTCCACGCGTCGCGATCAATCGCTTCGATGGTTGAAAAGGCTTGGGCCGTGATCACGTCGTTTCCTTAACCGGCAAGGCGTATCGTTTTTGCAGTCGACTCACGCCCGCTGCCGGTATTCCTCGGTTGGCAGGGAGGGAGCGGTGAGCGGCAGGTCGGTGCGGTGGTTTTGGATGAATTGCACACTCAGTTCCACGACGCGTCGGTACTGCAGGTCGACCGTGATCATGTGATAGCAGTCGTCCAGCAGGATCTTCACCACTTCGCCACCGAGCTTGCGTTCCACGTAGTCGGCGTTCCAGCGGCTGGTGATGTCGTCCTCGATGGAGTGCAGCACCAGGGCCGGCACCGTGATGGAAGGCATGCGTTTGCGCACCACGGCGTTCATCCGGTGCAATTCGCGCACGGTCACGCCCTCCATGGTCAGCAAGCCGGCCTCACTGCTGTGGCCTTCCTTCATCTGCCGTTCGACGATGGCCCGCAGGCGTTCATTCTTGATGCCGTAGGGTGGTTTCTCCTCGAACTTGCAGATGTGCACGCCGAACGGGATTTTCATCAGCAACGGCGTCAGGAACGCCAGTTTGTGGATGCTCCAGCCGTCGTACTTCAAAGTCGTGGAATACATCAGTAATCCGGCGACCTGACCCGGGTGTTCGGACGCCACGTACATCGACATCACCGCACCCATCGACAGACCGCCGACAAATACCTTGCTGTGCTGACGACGAATGCCGACGAAGGTCTTGCGCACGCCTTCGTACCAGTCGCGCCAGCCGGTGGCCTGCAAGTCGGCATTGCCGCCGCAGTGCCCGGCGAGGGTCGGCACGTACACCGTGCAACCGGCCTTGGCCAGTCCCACGGCGACCCGACGCAACTCCGTCGGGGTGCCGGTGAGGCCGTGGATCAACAACACCGCGACCTCCCCTGTGCCGAGAACGAAACCGGCGTCGCCTTCGCCCAGATCGATCCCGGCCGCGTTCATCGTTTCATCGCCCGGGCCAGCAGACGGTCGAGCAGGGCGATGCCCAGGTCGATTTCCGGGTAGCTGATTTCCAGCGATGGCGCGAGGGTGATCACGTTCTTGTAGTAGCCGCCCACGTCGAGGATCAGGCCCAGTTTGCGGCCGTCGATCTCGATGTCGCCTTTCATGCCTTCCTCGACCATGAAGTCCAGGGTGGCCTTGTCCGGAGTGAAACCGTCCGGGCCGCAGATTTCGCAGCGCAGGGCCAGGCCCAGGCCATCGACGTCGCCGATGATCGGGTAGCGTTTCTGCAGGTCCTGCAGGCCTTCGAGGAAGTATTTGCCCTTGGCCATGACCATCGCGCCGTAGTCGACTTCGCTGGTCATCTTGAACATTTCCAGGCCCACGGCGGTGCCCAGCGGGTTGGAGGCGAAGGTGGAGTGGGTCGAACCTGGCGGGAAGACTTTCGGGTTGATCAGTTCTTCCTTGGCCCAGATGCCGCCCAGCGGGTTGAGGCCGTTGGTCAGTGCCTTGCCGAAGACGATCACGTCCGGTTTGACGTCGAAGTGTTCGATCGACCACAGCTTGCCGGTGCGATAGAAGCCCATCTGGATTTCGTCGACCACCATCAGGATGCCGTGCTGGTCCAGCACATGCTTGAGTTCGCTGTAGAAGTTCATCGGTGGAATCACGTAGCCGCCGGTGCCCTGGATCGGCTCGACGTAGAACGCTGCGTATTCGCTCTGGCCGACTTTCGGGTCCCAGACGCCGTTGTATTCAGTTTCGAACAGGCGGGCGAACTGCTGCACGCAGTGGCTGCCGTACTCTTCCTTGGTCATGCCTTTCGGGCCGCGGAAGTGGTATGGGAACGGGATGAAGTTGGCGCGTTCGCCGAAGTGGCCGTAGCGGCGGCGATAGCGGTAGCTGGAGGTGATCGACGAGGCGCCGAGGGTACGACCGTGGTAACCGCCCTCGAAGGCGAACATCAGGCTTTTGCCGTTGCTGGCGTTACGCACGACTTTCAGCGAGTCCTCGATGGACTGCGAACCGCCGACGTTGAAGTGCACGCGACCGTCGAGGCCGAACTTCTTCTTGGCGTCCACGGCGATCATTTCCGAAAGCTCGATCTTGCCTTTGTGCAGGTATTGGCTGGCGATCTGCGGCAGGGTGTCGATCTGCTGTTTCAGCGCATTGTTCAGGCGCGGGTTGGCGTAACCGAAGTTGACCGCCGAGTACCACATTTGCAGGTCGAGGTAGGCCTGGTCTTCGGTGTCCCAGACGTAGGAGCCTTCGCAGCGGCTGAAAATGCGCGGCGGTTCGATGTAGTGAACGGTGTCGCCGTAGGAGCAGTACTTGGCTTCTTTTTCCAGAAGAATCTGGTCTTCCGCAGTAGCAATTCGAATATCAGACATGGTGGAAGAGTTCCTGTGTTTCTGTATTGAAAGTTTCCGAGTTGAAAGCTTCGGCATTGAAAGAGGTGGCGTTGGCGGCACTGGCCTTCGGCAGCAGGGCCAGCAGCGCCGGCAGTTCAGCGAAGCTGTCGAAGCGGGCGTAAGGGATCGCGTTGCGTTCGCAGTATTCGGCGAGGCGCCCCTTGGCGAAGACGAAGTCGGCGGTGGACGACACGCACATGTCGGACTGGCCGTCGCCGATCACCAGCACCCGTTTGTTGCCGGGCGTGGATTTGCATTTGCAGTTGCCGGAGGCCGCGCGGCAGGCATCGCTGGAATACGGAAAGTCGATGCGCCAGCTTTCGTGATCCAGCTGTCGCAGGCGGTTGGCGAGGATCGGCAGCAGGGTCACGTAGTTGCGCGAAAGAATCCGCGCGATGCCTTGTTCGATGCCGTCGCTGACCACTTCGAACGATGCGCCCAGGCCGATGGCGTGGTCGACGAAGTCGGGGAAATCCGGATCGATCTCGATGCTGTCGAAGAATTCCAGCAATTGGCCGGGCGTGGCCTTGACCAGCGAGAGCTGGCGGCTGAGGCATTCACGGGAACCGATTTCACCGGCCAGCCACTGGTTTTCGATCACTTCCCAACTCGGGTCGGCGAAGCGTTCGAGAATGCTGTCGATCACGTCGGTGCGGGTGATGGTCCCGTCGAAATCACACACGATATGCCAGTCAATCATCTGCATTACCTATTGGTCAGAGCGCGTTGTGTGCGCTTGCCGAGGGGTAGAGCAGGGACTGTGCCAAGTGTTTCGGCCCCTTTGTTGGCGGGGCTGATGAGGTGCTTTGGCGATTCGAAGCTACAATTTTTGTAGCTTGCTACAAACAACATGAGTGCTTGCGCGGTGGGCGGCATCCGGGGATTGATGCGCGCATGTTCAATTAAAGGAATGGCCTCATGAAGAGGAAGACACTGCTTTTACTGGCGGCGCTGAGCGCTTTTTCAGCAGGCGCAATGGCGCAGGGGATTACCGGGGAGGCGGGCGTGGGCCTGGGTTATCAGCCTCATGATCCCAGCGGCAGCCGTTATGAAACCCGACCGATACCGTATCTCGATCTGGACTGGGGCGATGTCAGCCTCAGCACCGACGATGGCCTGACCTGGAGCGCCTTGAAGGCCAACGGTTTCAGCGCCGGTCCGTATGTGAATTACCTGCCGGGCCGTACCTCCAACGGCGAATTGCGTGGGTTGCGCGATGTGCCCGACATGGCCGAGGCCGGTGGTTTTGTGCAGTACGCCCCGGCCGACTTCTGGCGGGTGTTCGCGTCCGTTGGCCAGGCCATCGGCGGTGGCGGCGGGCAGGGCGGCGTGCTCGGTCGGGTCGGTGGCGAGATCGGCTATCCACTGGGCGGCGGCGTGATCGGCAGCAGCAATCTGACCGCGCATTTCGCCAATGCCCGGCAGAACAACACGTTCTTCGGCGTCAGCGACAAGGAAGCCCTGGCCTCCGGCATCCGTGCGTACAACGCCGGCGGCGGCTTGCAGAATATTGCGCTGACCCAGAGTTTCGAGTTCCCTATCGCGCCTCAATGGTCGCTGGTGGCCAGCGCCAGCTGGATTCACCTGACGAGCTCGGCGGCCGACAGCAGCATTGTCAAAAGCGTCGGCGATACCAATCAGGGCGAGGTGCAGATGGCGATCGCCTATAAATTCAAGTGAGCCAGGCGGGAACTGGTCTGGCCTTTGCAGACAGCCGTGTCGAACCCATTGTTTCAGGATGTTCTTCATGGCTCGCCCTGTTTATCGTCTGCTGGCCCACTCGCTGTGGGACCTGATTCCCATCGCGCTCGGCCTGGCCCATTTCGCTTTTGTCGTGTGGCTGGTCACAGCCTTTCATGCGCTGTCCTGGTGGGCGTTGCTGCCGTTGGCGCTGGGCTATGCGGTGAGCCTGTCGTGGAGCATCAACAGCATTTCCCACAACCAGATCCACAACGCCTACTTCACGCCGGCGTGGCTCAACCGAGCCTTTGACCTGCTGCTGTCGGTGACCATCGGTTTCTCCCAGACCCTCTATCGCGACATCCACAACCGCCATCACCGGGGCAATTCGGACCGGCCGGGGGCGGATGGCAAGACCATCGATCCGCTGTCGATCTACCAGCGAGGCAAGGACGGCCAGCCCGAGAATCCCTGGGCCTACACCTTTTTGAGTTTCTTTCGCGATGATCCCAAGCCGATCTACGACGAGATGCGTCGCAAGCGTCCCGACGATGCGCGCTGGGTCAAAGTGGAAATTGGCGTGACAGTGGCGTTTTACCTGGGGCTGGCTGCCTATGACTGGCGGGCGGTGCTGGTGTTGTTGCCGTTCTGGTATCTGGGTCAGGCGCTGTCATCGCTCAACGGCTACTACGAGCATTTTGGCGGCAACCCGGATTCGCCGATTGCCTGGGGCGTCAGCGCCTACAGCCCGCTCTACAACCTGTTGTGGATGAACAACGGCTACCACGCCGAACACCACTACCGGCCGAAAATGCACTGGACCCGGGTCAAGGCCTTTCACCGGGAGATCGCCGGGCAACAGCGGGAGGCGGGAGTGAAGGACATTCCGGTGGCCCACGGCCTCGGATTTCTGGTGGCTCATCACAAGGATTGAACCGTACACAACGTGGGAGCCAGCAGGCTCCCACCGTCGATTTCCTCAGTTTTTCTCGCCCTCGGCCAGCAGCGCAATGCCGCCCATGATCACGGCCACACCCACCCAGTGCAGCACGCTGATCTGTTCTCCCAGCCCCAGCCACGACCCCAGCAGCACACCGACGAACACCAGCGAACTGAGCGGAAACGCCAGGGACAGGCTGCTGCGTCGCAGAATCAGCATCCAGACAAAGAACGCACCGATGTAACAGGCAATCGCCAACAGTACGCCCGGTGCCTGGGCGACGTTGAGCAGCCATTGCAGGGTGAAGTCCATTTGCCCCAGTTGATCGCCGCCGACCTTGGTCGCGATCTGCCCGCCACTTTCCAGAATAATCAGCAACGCCCAGAGCACCACGGTGCCGAGGCGGCCGTGAAGCCAATCCATCGAGCCATTCCTTTTGAGTATCAGTTGAGAATCAGGCATGGCCGACACACACGAGCATCACGCCCGCCGTAATCACCAGTGTGCCCATCCAGCGGCGGCGACTGACGGTCTCGCCAAGGAACAGCTTGCCGGCCAGCACCACGCCGCAATACGCCAGCGCGGCGGCGGGAAACAACAGGCTCAGCGGCGCCCGGGACAGCGCTTCGAGCCAGACGAAAAACTCGATCACGTAGGCGCCGATCCCGCACCACAGCAGCGGTGCGTTGAACACCTGGCCCCAGAACGCCCCCAGCCGAAAACCGCCCTCAAGCTCAGGCAAACGGTCCAGGCCGAGTTTGAAACAGAGCTGGCCGATCACGTCGAGCACAATGGAAAACGCCACCAGCAAAATCACGGTCAGGGTCATGGGAACAGCTCCTCGAACAACTCGATCAACGCTTGATTGGTTGCCGAGTTGCGCAGCAGATCGGTTTCGCTCCAGCGTTCGGCCGGCGGCTGGTCGGACTTGGCTTCCCAGCGTTTGAACGCGTTGCTGAAGGCCGGGCGGGCAAACTCGCCACAGATGTCGATACCGAGGATGCGCTTGCTGGCGGCCAGGCTGCGGATCGCCTGGAGCAAGTGGCTCAGGCGCATCTGGCCCTGATCCCAATTGGTCGCGGCGTCTTCGCTGGCCAGCACGTCCTTGTCGATGGTGATCCACACCGCCTGGGTGGGCAGGCTGGCGATCATCTGGTCGAGAAACGCCGTCCAGTCCTGATCGGCCAGGTTGTGCCAGTGCAGCAGGTTCTCCTGTTGCTGATGACCGGCGCCATCGCCGACCCGGCCCCAGACTTTCGACGGCGGGTGCTGCCACGGGAACAGCTGCAACACACCGCGTTTCAGGGCACCGAGATTGCCGCCCTTGATCTGCGGATTTTGCAGATCGTCGCTGCACGGCCCGAGGGTGACGATGCGTTCGATGTTCGGCAGTTTCAGGGCCTGATTGACCCACGAGCCGCAGTGGCGACGGGGGGCAAAGTGAACCCAGTCGGGATGATTGTCGAAGTGGATCAGGCTTACCGGCTCGGGCAGGTCAGTCAGGAAGGCCGGCGTCAGATGGTGATAGTCGCCGGAGCCGACGAAGAAGATTTCCGGTGCAGGGCCGCTGTGCCGGGGCCGCTCACGCAGGCGTTCGGTAAAGCGGCGAAAGGTCCGTTCGCTGGACCAGAGCCGCAGTTTCGGGCCGAGGTCGAGCAGGTCCAGGCGTTGGGCGCGGCCGCTGTCGAGCAGCCGCGCGATGGACGCCTGACCGGTCAGGCTGTGGTCGAGATCTAAAATGTTCAAGGTCGCAATTCACCCTTGGCAGACCCTCCCAGACACCGGCCTCATCGAACATGAGCGCCGGCCGGGCGGGCTTTCGGGGGTAAATGCAAGGGACGGGCCAGGCCCTCTCCCATACGGCAGCTGTCAGGCGTGCAGGCGTACCCAGACGCTGACCAGCACCGTCGCCGCCATCAGCCACGCGACAGCCGCCACGGCCAGTGAAGCTTCCAGACGCATCCGGTCAACCATCACGTACAGCGTCGCCAGGTACACGAAGTACGGAATGATCGACCACATGCCGAACACGATGGTGGTCTTCAGGTCGTCGACCGAGCGTCCCTTGCCGACGATGTAATGGGCGATCAGGGCGAAGGTCGGAAACAGCGGCACCAGGCCGGCGATGTAGTAGTTTTTGGTCTTGGCCAGCATGGCGAGGATCACCACCACCGCCGCACCGATCATTGCCTTGAAAATCAGATCCACATCGTTCTCGCTTAATGGCTCAGGCCGTATTTTTTCACTTTGTCGAACAGCGTGGTCTTGGCCATGCCCAGTTCGAGGCTGGCCTGGGTCAGGTTGCCGCCGCTGCGTTGCAGGGCGTCGCTGAGCAGGTTGCGTTCGAAGGCTTCGACCGCTTCGGCGAACGCCAGGCCCTGGCCGCCACTGCTGGCACCGGACTTCTTGAACGCTGGCAAACCGAGGGCGAAGCGTTCGGCGACGTTGCGCAGTTCACGCACGTTGCCCGGCCAGTCGTGGCTCATCAGGCTCGACAGCGTCTGGTTGTCCAGCTCCGGCAGTGCGCGGTCGAAGCGCAGGGCCGATTGCTGGGTGAAGTGTTCGAACAGTTGCAGGATGTCTTCGCGGCGCTCGCGCAGGGGCGGCAGCTCCAGCGTCACCACGTTGAGGCGGTAGTACAAGTCGCTGCGGAATTCCCCGGCCTTGCTCGATTCGTCGAGGTCGGACTTGGTCGCTGCGATCACCCGGCAATCCACCGCCACGCTCTGGTTCGAGCCGAGGCGTTCGAGGGTGCGCTCCTGCAACACCCGCAGCAATTTGATCTGCAGTGGCAGCGGCATGCTTTCCACTTCATCGAGGAACAGCGTGCCGCCGTCGGCGTGTTCGATCTTGCCGATCCGCCGCTTGCCGGCGCCGGTGAAGGCGTTGGCCTCGTGGCCGAAGATTTCGCTTTCGAACAGGTTTTCCGGCAGGCCGCCGCAGTTCAGCGCAACGAATTGCTTGGTGTGGCGGCGGCTGAAGTCGTGCAGGCAACGGGCGACCAGTTCCTTGCCAGTGCCGGTTTCGCCTTCGATCAACACGTTGGCCGAGGTGTCGGCGACGTTGGCGATCAGTTCGCGCAGGTTCTGCATGGCTGGCGAGCGACCGATGATCCGTCCTTCAAGGGAGTCGCGCTCGGCCAGTTGCCGGCGCAGAGACGAGACTTCGCGAGCCAGGCTGCGTTGCTCCAGCGCACGCCGGGCGACGTCCACCAGCCGTTCCGGGGAGAACGGTTTTTCCATGAAGTCGTAGGCGCCTTTCTGCATCGCGCCGACCGCCATGGAGATGTCGCCGTGACCGGTGATCAGCACCACCGGCAGGCTGCGGTCGCGTTGCTTGAGACGGGTCAACAGTTCCAGGCCATCGATGCCGGGCAGGCGAATGTCACTGATGACGATGCCGGCGAAATTGTCGCCGACCCGCTCCAGCGCTTCTTCGGCACTGCCGACGCCGATGCAGGGAATGTCTTCCAGGGTCAGGGCCTGCTGGCAGCCGAGCAGCACATGGGGATCGTCTTCGACGATCAGCACACTAAGGTCGTTGTTCATATTGGCTCGGCAGGAGTAGGGCTTACCAACGGTAAACTGAGGACGAAGGTGGTACCACCGCTGGCCGGGTGTTCGACACCCAGGTGTCCGCCGGTGGCGGCGGCCAGGCTGGCGGAGAGAGTCAGGCCGAGGCCCAGACCCTGTTCGCCGGGTTTGGTGGTGAAGAACGGCTCGAACAGATGCTTGCGCGCTTCGGCGTCGATACCGTGGCCGTTGTCGCGTACTCGCAGGCGATATTTGCCGTCGAATTCTTCGCCCTCCAGCCACAGCTCCGGCAGCGGTTGTGCCTGCATGGCGTCGAGGGCGTTGCCGATCAGGTTGACCAGAATCTGCTCCAGCCGTGTCTGGTCGATCTGCACTTGCTCATCAATGAACTGACGATGCACTTGCAGGGCGGCTTTTTCGACACGGGCACCGAGTACTTGCAGCGCGGCGTCCACGGCTTTGCCGAGGCTGGCGCGACCCTTGTCGTCGCCGCGCCGGGCGAACGAGCGCAGGCTGGCAGTGATCCGACCCATGCGGTCGATCAGGTCATTGATGGTTTTCAGGTTGGTGCTGGCGACGTCGAGCTGACCACGTTCCAGAAAGCGAATCGTATTGCCGGACAAGGTGCGCATCGCTGCCAATGGCTGGTTCAGTTCGTGGGCGATGCTGGTGGACATCTGGCCGATGGCCGCGAGTTTGCCGGCCTGCACCAGTTCGTCCTGGGCTCGACGCAAGGTTTCTTCGGCCTGACGGCGTTCGCGGATCTGACTCTTGAGTCGGTCATTGCTGGCGCGCAGGTCGGCGGTGCGTTCGGTAATCCGACGCTCCAGCTGATTGTTGGCTTCCTGCAGGGCTTCCCGGGCGGCGAGGCGGGTGGCGATGACCTTGCGGCGCTCGTTCCAGGCGATCAGCAGAAAGGCCACGAGGGCGAAGGCGACCGCCACCAGAATCCCCTGATTGATCGCTTCGCGCCGCAGGTCCTGCAACGGTGTGAGCAGGGTGAAATTCCACGGAGTGTCGCTCAGCGGCCGGGTTTGCGCCAGGTAACTGATGTTCTCCTCGTCGGCATCGACTTCGCTGTTGGCCGGGAAGGTCAGTTTTTCCACGCCTTCGGCCAGGGTTTCCCGGGCCAGCGGTTGCAGTTCGTTGAGCGGGAACCAGTAGTACTGGAGGCTGCGGGCGAGTTTTTCCTTGGTCTCGTCGCTCAGTGGCACCACGGATTTCAGGCGTCGGGCCGGATCGCTGGAGAGAATGATGATGCCGTTCTCGTCACTGACGAAGGCTTCCAGGCGCGCCCGTTGCCAGCGCTCTTCCATGGCTTCCAGGCGCACTTTGACCACCGCGACGCCGATGATCTTGCCGTGTTCTTCCAGGCCGTGGGCCAGGTAATAGCCGGGTTCGCCGTTGGTGCTGCCGATCCCGTAGAAACGTCCGGGCTGGCCGCGGATGGCGTGCTGGAAATAGGCGCGGAACGACAGGTCTTCGCCGAGGTAGCTGTCGACATCGCGCCAGTTGCTGGTGGCCATGACGCGGCCGGTGGTGTCCATGACGTAGATGGCCCGACTGCGGCTGCGCCGGTTCAGGCCTTCCAGGTAATCGTTGACCGTTTGCCGGTGTTCCGGGGTCGGGTCGTCCAGCAACTGCGAAACGCTCGATTCGAGTTCCAGCAGGCTGGGCAGGTAGGTGTATTTGCTGATTTCGCTTTCGACGGCACGGGCGTTCAGTTCGAGCTGACGCTGGCCGTTTTCGCTGAGGCTGCGAATGCCGAAGTGTTCACTGATCCAGAAGCCGGCGTAACCCAACCCGACCATCAGGATGATGACCAGCGGCGGCAGGAACAAATGGCGGATCAGACGGGGTTTCACGGCAAGTGATGGCGTGGTTGCGCGATAGAGATTGGGGTCGCATTTCATCACAGATGCCTTGGGTCAACCACCCGGATTCCCCGACAGTTGCTGTCGGGGAGTCCGGCAGGTTTTTAGTGCTGCAGGATTTTCTCGAGGAAATGCTGCGCGCGTTCGGAGCGTTGGCTGATGTCGCCGAAGAACTCTTCTTTCTTGCAGTCTTCGATGATCTTGCCGGCATCCATGAAGATCACCCGGTCGGCCACTTTGCGGGCGAAGCCCATTTCGTGGGTCACGCACATCATGGTCATGCCTTCGTGAGCCAGTTGCACCATCACGTCGAGCACTTCGTTGACCATTTCCGGGTCCAGCGCCGAGGTCGGTTCGTCGAACAGCATGACGATCGGGTCCATCGCCAGCGCACGGGCAATCGCCACACGCTGTTGTTGACCGCCGGACAGTTGGCCCGGGTGCTTGTGGGCATGGGCAGCCAGACCGACGCGATCAAGCAGTTGCAGACCTTTCTTGGTCGCCTCTTCCTTGCTGCGGCCCAGCACCTTGATCTGCGCGATGGTCAGGTTTTCGGTGATGGTCAGGTGCGGGAACAGTTCGAAATGCTGGAACACCATGCCGACGCGCGAACGCAGTTTCGGCAGGTTGGTCTTCGGGTCGGCAATCGACGTGCCGTCGACCACGATGTCGCCTTTCTGGAACGGCTCCAGCGCGTTGACGCACTTGATCAGGGTCGACTTGCCCGAACCGGACGGACCGCAGACCACGATCACTTCACCCTTTTTGACCTCGGTGCTGCAATCGGTCAGCACCTGGAAGTCCCCATACCACTTGTTGATGTTCTTGATAGAGATCATACGGCGAACCTTTTTTGCAGACGCTTGACCAGCACCGAGGCGGCAAAGCTGATGGTGAAGTACACGAGACCTGCGAAGATCAGGAACTCATTCGAGCGGCCAATGATGTCGCCACTGGCGCGCGAGGCGTTGAGGAAGTCCACCAGGCCCACGGTGTAGACCAGCGAGGTGTCCTGGAACAGGATGATGCTCTGCTGCAGTAGCAGCGGGGTCATCTTGCGGAACGCCTGGGGCAGGATGATCAGGCGCATCATCTGGCCGTAGCTCATGCCCAGTGCCTGTGCGGCACCCATCTGGCCTTTCGGAATCGACTGCACGCCGGCACGGACGATTTCGCAGAAGTACGCCGCTTCGAACATCATGAAGGCCACGATGCACGAGGTGAACGCGCCGATCGGGGTGTCTTCGCCGGTGATCCAGCGCAGCACGAACGGCACCGCCAGGTAGAACCAGGTGATGACCAGCAGCAGCGGGATCGAGCGGAAATAGTTGACGTAGGCGCCGGCAATGTTCGACAGCAGTTTGTTATGGGACAGACGGCACAGCGCGAGTAGGGTGCCGAGAATGATCCCGCCGACAACGCCCATCGCCATCAGCTTGAGGGTCATCAGCATGCCGTTCCACAGGCCGGGAATGGCCGGGACGATGCCACTGAAATCGAAGTCCATTATTTACCCCCCACGGAGATCAGGCCGGGCACGGAGACTTTCTTCTCGACCATGCGCATCAGCAGCATCAGGCTCATGTTCAGGGTGAAATAGATCAGGGTCGCCAGGGTGAAGGCTTCAAACAGGTTGGCCGAGAACTCGGCGGTCTGTTTGGTTTGCGCCAGCAGTTCCATCAGACCGATCAGGGACGCCACGGAGGAGTTCTTGAACACGTTCAAAAATTCCGAGGTGAGCGGTGGAATGATGATCCGGTAGGCCTGGGGCAGCAGCACGTTCCAGTAGATCTGCGGCAGCTTGAAACCCATGGCGCGGGCGGCGGATTCCTGGCCACGTGGCAGCGCCTGGATACCGGTGCGAACCTGTTCGCAGACACGGGCGGCGGTGAACAGGCCCAGGCACACGACAACGCTCAGGTAGGCCGAGGTGGTCGGGTTCAGGTCCTGCTTGTACCACTCCTGCAGGTCCGGCGGCAGCAGGTCCGGCACCAGGAAGTACCAGATGAACAGCTGAACCAGCAGCGGTACGTTACGGAACAGTTCGACGTAGCAGGTCGCGATGCCCGATACGATGCGGTTCGGCACGGTGCGCATGATGCCCAGCAGCGAGCCCAGCAGCAGGGCGATGATCCAGGCCACGATGGCGATGGCGATGGTCCAGCCCAGACCGGAAATGAACCAGTCGAGATAAGTCTCGCTGCCCACGCCGGTGGACTTGAAGAACACGCCCCAGTCCCAGTTGTAATTCATTAGGGTCTCCCCTCGATTCGATCGATGTACAAGTGCCCGCCTGGGGAAGCTCCGTTCCCGGCCTGATCCTGACGGTCAGGCACACGCGATCGGCTCGACAGCCACCGGTTCGAGTGTTTCCAAAAAGTGCCAGCAGGGAGTGACCATTCCCCGAGAAGGCAGGCGCCTCCTCAGGGAACAAGGTTAGTCAGAAATCAGGACTTCTTGTCGTCAGCCGCTTTGTCGGTCGGGTTGGCGATCAGGGCCTTGAGCTCGTCGCTCATCGGGAAGTTCAGGTTCAGGCCTTTTGGCGGAATCGGCGACATGAACCACTTGGTGTAGATCTTGTTGATCTCGCCCGATGCGTAGGTCGCCTTGATGGCGTCATCCACAGCCTTTTTGAACGGCTCGTCGCCCTTGCGGACCATGCAGCCGTAGATTTCATAGGACTGCGGAGTGCCGGTTACGGCCCAGTCGGTGGCTTTCTTGGCCTTGGCGGCTTCGCCTGCCAGCAGCGCGTCGTCCATCATGAACGCAACGGCACGACCCGATTCCAGCATCTGGAAGGATTCGCCGTGGTCTTTGGCAGAGATGACGTTCATGCCCATCTGCTTGTCGGCGTTCATCGCCTTGAGGATACGCTCGGAGGTGGTGCCGGCGGTGGTCACGACGTTCTTGCCTTTCAAATCGTCGAAATCCTTGTACTGCGAACCGGCCTTGGACAGCAGACGGGTACCGATCTCGAAGATGCCGACGGAGAAGTCGACCTGCTGCTGACGCTCGACGTTGTTGGTGGTGGAGCCGCACTCGACGTCCACGGTGCCGTTCTGCACCAGCGGGATACGGGTCTGCGAGGTCACGAGGTTGTATTTGACCTGCAGGTTTGGCAGGTCCAGGTCTTTCTTGATCGCTTCGACGATGGCCAGCTGGATATCGTGGGAGTAGCCGACCGGTTTGCCGGAGGCGTCAGCGATGTAGGAAAACGGAATGGAGGCGTCGCGGTGCCCCAGGGTGATGGTGTTGGACTCTTTGATCTTCTTAAGGGTGCCGGTGAGCTCGGCAGCGAAAACTGGTGTGCTGATCAGAGCGGCAGCAATGGCTGCGCCCAGGATATGGGGAACGATGCGCATCAAATTTTCCTCGACATTGTTTTTTTTATGGAGCCGGTTGAGCGGGCCCTTTTGTGCTTCGAATGCCTGACGGCTCCTGCTGTGTTGGCGCAACAGGCATTCGTCGAAGGAGTGTAGAGCATGACTCGTGCCAGACCAGTTGCTACAAGTTAACTTATTGATTTATTTGATGATTAAGGTTTTGTGATGGTGTTTTTCTGCGTTTCTGATCCGGTTATCCGAATCGACTGACAGGTCGCGTTCGGAAAACCGAACGGCATTCGTCATCCCATGTTTCAGCCGGGATGCAAAAAGCCCCTGAATCTCTCGATTCAGGGGCTTTTTGTTTTACGGGCGGATCGATCAGGCCGCTTCGATCTTGCGGTTCTGCTCGACCTTGTTCAGGTACGCCGCGAGTTTTTCCTGCTCGGCCGGGGTGGTGAACAGCCCCAGTTTGCTGCGGCGCCACAGGATGTCGTGCGCGGTGGAGGCCCATTCTTCGCTGCACAGGTAATCGACTTCACGGGTGTAGAGACCGCCGCCGATGTGCTCGCCCATGTCGGCGAGGGTGTCGACGCCTTCCAGCATGCGCCAGGTGCGGCTGCCGTAGGTGGTGGCCCAGCGGCGGGCAATTTCGGTCGGCACGAAGTCGAACTTGTCGCGGATCAGCGCGCTCAGGGCCTGCGGCGTGGTCATGTCTTCGCCGCCCGGCAGGGTGGCGCTGGCGGTCCAGCTCGGACGCATCTGCGTAAAGAACGGCATCAGTTGCGCCATCGCCGACTCGGCGAGTTTGCGGTAGGTGGTCAGCTTGCCGCCGAACACCGACAGCAGCGGCGCTTCTTCGGTGCTGCCGGACAGCGCCAGGGTGTAGTCGCGGGTCACGGCCGAAGGATTGTCGGATTCGTCGTTGCACAGTGGGCGCACGCCCGAGTAGCTGTGCAGGATGTCTTCGCGACTGATCTGCTTCTTGAAGTGGGCGTTGACCACTTTGAGCAGGTAATCGGTTTCGCCGTCGGTGATCGCTACTTTGGCCGGATCGCCGGTGTATTCGCGGTCGGTGGTGCCGATCAGGGTGAAGTGGTTCAGGTACGGAATGGTGAAAACGATGCGCTGATCTTCGTTCTGCAGGATGTGCGCGTGATCGCCTTCGTACAGTTTCGGCACGATGACATGGCTGCCCTGGATCAGGCGGATGCCGTACGGCGATTCCATCTTCAGGTCGTCACGGATGAACTTGGCGACCCATGGGCCGGCGGCGTTCACCAGTGCCTTGGCGGTGATCGAAAACAGGCTGCCATCGGCGCGTTCCAGGTTCAGGTGCCACAGGCCTTTGGCCCGGCGGGCGCTGACGCAACGGGTCTGGGTGTGGACATGCGCGCCTTTCTCACGGGCGGCCATGGCGTTCAGCACGACGAGGCGGGCGTCATCGACCCAGCAGTCGGAGTATTCGAAGCCTTTGGTGATTTCGCTTTTCAGCGCGCTGTCGGCGCCGAACTTCAGGCTCTTGGAACCGGCGAGTTTTTCGCGCTTGCCGAGGTTGTCGTAGAGGAACAGGCCGGCACGGATCATCCACGCCGGACGCAGGTGCGGACGGTGTGGCAGTACGAAACGCATCGGCTTGACGATGTGCGGGGCCTTGGCCAGCAGCACTTCGCGCTCGGCCAGGGCTTCGCGTACCAGGCGGAATTCATAATGTTCGAGGTAGCGCAGGCCACCGTGGATCAGCTTGCTGCTGGCCGACGAGGTGTGGCTGGCCAGGTCGTCCTTTTCGCAAAGGAACACCGAAAGACCGCGACCGGCGGCATCCGCTGCGATCCCCACGCCATTGATCCCGCCGCCGATGACGGCGATATCGTAGATCTCGGAGATAGGGGGCGTACGCAAGGTAGATGTGGACATCGGCTGGCCTCGGGCTCTTTTGATTTTCTGTCTTGGAAATCGAACATGAATGTTCATTTGCGAAAATGGTAGCCCATAAAGACGCGCACAGCCAGCCGACTTCGATTGAAAAAACTCATCGAAGGGCGGAGAAAGGAAAATATTCGAACATTCGCGGGCGGATCGCCCTACGCGAGCGATTGATCGTTCCCACGTCGAGGCGTCGAACCGTCTGCGTGGGAATGCATACATTGACGCTCTGCGTCAGCGCTTGGGAGGGGACGCGGAGCGTCCCGGGCTGCGTTCCCACGCGGAGCGTGGGAACGAGAAATAAAAGGAGGGGGGGTTAAACGACTTCCAGGCGAATCTTGTGCTGGCTCAGCAGTTGCGCCAGGGCTGGCACCGGCTGCTGGTCGGTGACCAGGCAATCGATCAGGCTGATCGGGCCGAGGCGGATCATCGCGTTACGGCCGAACTTGCTGGAGTCCGCCGCGAGGATCACCTGGCGGGCATTGGCGATGATTGCCTGGGACACCCGCACTTCCTGGTAATCGAAGTCGAGCAGGCTGCCGTCTTCGTCGATGCCGCTGATGCCCACCAGCGCAAAGTCGACCTTGAACTGATTGATGAAATCCACGCTCGCCTGACCCACCACGCCGCCGTCGCGACGGACATTGCCGCCGGTGAGCAGCACATCGAAATCATCCTTGGCGCTGAGCATCGAGGCGACGTGAAGGTTGTTGGTGATGATTTTCAGGTGGCTGTGATTGAGCAGGGCGCGGGCGATGGATTCGGTGGTGGTGCCGATGTTGATGAACAGCGAGGCGTGATCGGGAATCTGTGCGGCGATGGCTTCGCCGATGCGTTGTTTTTCATCGCGCATCTGATCGGCGCGCATCGCATAGGCGGTGTTTTCGACGCTGGAATCATAGGCAGCGCCGCCGTGGTAACGACGCAGCAGATTGGCTTCCGCCAGTTGATTGATGTCGCGGCGGATGGTTTGCGGGGTAACAACGAACAGCGTGGCCATTTCCTCGATGCTCACATAGCCGCGTTCGCGGACCAGCTCGAGGATTTGCTGCTGACGGGGAGGCAGATTCATGGGGCTTCCTTTGGGCTGCCGTGCAAAATTTGCCCATGATGCCGCAGGAATCCGCTCCCTACCAGTTACATACGGATACGAGTCCGGTTCGTGGCTTATTCGGCGTCTTCACGTTCCCAGTCACGGGTACGGCTGACGGCTTTTTTCCAGCCTTTATACAGCTTCTCTTTTGCCGCTTCGTCCAGGCTCGGTTCGAATTCGCGTTCGATCACTGCCTTGCCGCGCAGTTCTTCCAGGCTGCCCCAGAAACCGCACGCCAGACCGGCCAGGTAAGCGGCACCGAGTGCTGTGGTTTCGCGCATTTGCGGGCGCTCGACCTGAGTGCCGAGGATGTCGGCCTGGAACTGCATGAGGAAGTTGTTCGCCACTGCGCCGCCGTCCACGCGCAGGGCCTTGAGGCGTTCGCCGGAGTCCTGTTGCATGGCGTCGAGTACGTCGCGGGTCTGGTAGGCAATCGATTCCAGCGCAGCGCGAATGATGTGATCCACACGCACGCCGCGAGTCAGGCCGAACAGGGCGCCACGGGCATACGGGTCCCAGTACGGAGCGCCGAGGCCGGTGAAGGCTGGCACCAGATAAACGCCGTTGCTGTCCTTCACTTTATTGGCGAAGTATTCGGTGTCGTGAGCGTCGTTGATGATTTTCAGTTCATCGCGCAGCCACTGCACGGTCGAACCGCCGTTGAACACAGCGCCTTCCAGCGCGTAAGCCACTTCGCCGCGCGGGCCGCAGGCGATGGTGGTGAGCATGCCGTGCTGGGACTTCACCGCTTTGTCGCCGGTGTTCATCAGCAGGAAGCAGCCGGTGCCGTAGGTGTTTTTCGCCTGGCCGGGCTCCACGCACATCTGGCCGAACAGCGCAGCCTGCTGGTCGCCGGCGATACCACCGATGGCGATGCCGCTCTTGGTACGACCGTAGATTTCCGAGGAGGCTTTGACTTCCGGCAGCATTTCGCGCGGGATGTCGAGAATCTCCAGCATCTTCGCGTCCCACTCAAGTGTGTGGATGTTGAAGAGCATGGTGCGCGAGGCGTTGGTGTAGTCGGTGACGTGGACCTTGCCGCCGGTGAATTTCCAGATCAGCCAGCTGTCGACGGTGCCGAACAGCAGTTCGCCGTTGCGCGCACGTTCGCGGCTGCCTTCGACGTTGTCGAGGATCCACTTCAGTTTGGTGCCGGAGAAGTACGGGTCGGTGACCAGGCCCGTGGTGTCACGGATATATTCTTCGTGGCCGTCGCGCTTGAGCTGCTGGCAGATCTCGGTGCTGCGGCGGCATTGCCAGACGATCGCGTTGTAGACCGGGCGGCCGGTGGTCTTGTCCCAGACCACGGTGGTTTCACGCTGGTTGGTGATGCCGATGGCGGCCACCTGGTCGTGATGCAGACCGGCCTGGGCCAGCGCTTCGACCATCACGGCGCTCTGGGTGGCGAAGATTTCCATCGGGTCATGTTCGACCCAGCCGGCTTGCGGGTAATGCTGGGCGAATTCGCGCTGCGCGGTGCAGACCACGTTCGCATCGCGGTCGAAAATGATCGCGCGGGAGCTGGTCGTACCCTGATCGAGGGCAATGATGTAGTTCTTATTCTGAATGTCGGTCATGTCGATTGCCTTGGACGAAATAAGGGAGAGTGGGCCGTGGCGCAGGTTCGAATGGGCAGGAACCTGCGCCGACTGTTTCAAGAAGTTCTTGGTTTGCCGTCAATGGCCGGTTCTGCATCCTTTGTAGCAGGTGTGGCGCCGGTCAGGTGACGGGCAATCAGCCCGCGATACCCGGCAGCGCCGAGGCAGGCACCGACAATCGGTGCAAAAATCGGAATCAGGAAGTACGGGATTTCACGTGCGCCGGTGAAGGAAATTTCACCCCAGCCCGCGAAGAAAGTCATCAGTTTCGGACCGAAGTCACGGGCCGGGTTCATCGCGAAGCCGGTCAGCGGGCCCATCGAGCTGCCGATCACGGCAATCAACAAGCCGATCAGCAGTGGTGCCAGCGGGCCTTTCGGCAGGCCGTTGTTGTCGTCGGTCAGGGACATGATCACGCCCATCAGGATCGCCGTGATGATCACCTCGACCAGGAACGCCTGGGCAGTCGACAGCGCAGGGTTCGGGAAGGTGGAGAACACCGACGCCAGTTCCAGGCTGGCGGCCGAGCCACGAACCATGTGGTGAGTTTGTTCGAAATCGAAGAACAGGTTGCTGTACAGCGTGTAAACCAACAGCGCGCCGCAGAAGGCGCCGGCGACCTGAGCGAGGATGTAGAACGGCAGTTTGCGCTTTTCGAAGTCGGCGAAAATGCTCAGGGCGATACTGACGGCAGGGTTCAGGTGCGCACCGGAAACCCCGGCGGTGAGGTAGATCGCCATGCTCACGCCAACGCCCCAGATGATGCTGATTTCCCACAGGCCGAAGCTCGCGCCCGCGACCTTGAGCGCGGCGACGCAGCCCGTACCGAAAAAGATCAGAAGTGCAGTACCCAGAAACTCGGCCAGGCACTGGCTCGAGAGCGATGGTTGCTGTAACGCAGTTGTCATTGAAAACCTCGGTTTTTGTTGTTGTCTGGCGCGTTTGCCGACAGGGCAAGGCGCGATTTTCGCCAGGGCAGGATCCCCATCCTGTTCCCGGTTTACTGCTGGGTGCTGCGGTGACGATAATTCTTACATTATTCAGATTCGAAAAAATATAGACAAGAAACAAAGCTGTCAAAGGTCGAAAGTGAACCGTCAGTCACAAATAAACTATCAGTCGTGTGAATGATCCTGCGGGTCACTGGCCTGACGATCCTGTTATCGGCCTGCAAACCCCGGGAAACGTGGCGCGTGGTAGAGCCTTTTGTATGGCGATGGCCTAGAATCCGGCGCAGGATTTTTTGCCACTGCCGAGCCCGGAGCTGCCATGACCCCTGCGTTGGACTTGTTGAAAAAAGTTCGTGCCGAACATCGCGTGCACAGTTACGAACATGACCCCAAGGCGGCGTCCTACGGGCTGGAGGCCGCGGAAAAACTGGGCCTGGAGCCGGCGCAGGTGTTCAAGACGCTGCTGGCGGCCAGCGAAAAAGGTGAATTGCTGGTGGCGGTGGTGCCGGTCGTCGGAAGCCTCGACCTCAAGGGGCTGGCCCACGCCGCCGGCGTGAAAAAAGTGGAGATGGCCGACCCGGCCGCTGCGCAGCGTTCCACCGGTTACCTGTTGGGCGGCATCAGTCCGCTGGGGCAGAAAAAGCGCCTGCGTACCTTCATCGATAATTCCGCCCAGGCTTTTGCGACCATTTATGTCAGTGCCGGGCGACGTGGACTGGAAGTGGAACTGGCGCCCGCCGTTCTGGCCGAGCACACACAGGCGAAGTTCGCCGACATTGGTCGCCCCTGAGTTCTGTATGAAGAAAATTGGCCGGTTCTGTCACTGGCGATGAACGAGCCGTAGCGGCATGCTCCGTTGACGAATTCAGGGAGAACGTTATGCAGCTCGAGTTTCATCAGGTCGACGCCTTCAGTGATCGGCCGTTCAGTGGCAACCCGGCGATGGTCTATCGGCTCGACGCCTGGCTCGCGGACGACTTGATGCAGAAGATCGCCGCCGAGCACAACCTGGCGGAAACTGCGTTTCTGGTGCGCGAAGGCCAGGCCTGGCATATCCGCTGGTTCACGCCGACCACCGAGGTGCCATTGTGCGGTCACGCGACGCTGGCCAGCGCGTATGTATTGTTCGAGATCTATAAGGAAACGGCCGAGCGTCTGGATTTCACCTGCAAGTCCGGGCCGTTGAGTGTCAGTCGCGAAGATGGTCGTTTGTGGCTGGATTTCCCTTCGATCGTGCCGTCGGAAATCGGTGTGACGCTGGATGTCGAGCGGGCGCTGGGCGTCGAAGCCGTGGACGTGCTCGGTTCCAACGAGCTGTTTGTGGTGCTGGAATCGGAGCAGGCGGTGCTCGATTGCACGCCGGACATGGTCGCCCTGGCCAAACTGCCTTGGCTCGGCGCCATCGTCACGGCCCGGGGTAACCAGCATGATTTCGTCTCGCGCTACTTCGCTCCGGCCATCGGTATCAATGAAGACCCGGTGACCGGCTCGACCCATTGCAGCCTGATTCCGTATTGGTCAAAACGTCTGGGCAAATCGAGCCTGACCGCGTGCCAGCGTTCGGCGCGGGGCGGGGAGTTGTTCTGTCGGCTGGAAGGCGAGCGGGTGAAGATCGGCGGAAATGCGACGCTGGTGGCCAGCGGCACCTTGATGCTGGGTTGAAGCCAAAAAAAAGAGGGAGCCATCAGGCTCCCTCTTTGTTTTTGTGTAGATCAGTGTGCGGTGCTGTACCGGCGAACACCGTTTTCCACCGCCGGGATCTGCGCAGCCGTGCTGCCGGATGCCTGGAACAACACCAGATGCTCCGCCGCCACGCGAATCCCTACATCCGCACCGACCTGATGGTCTGCGTGGCTCGGGAAGATCGACTCCAGTTGCGCGCCGGTTGGCAGTTGCAGGCGATACAGGGTCGAGGCGCCGAGGAAGGTCTTGCCGACGATCCGTGCTTTCAACCCGCTGTCCGGTGCATAAACAATGTCATCCGGACGCAGCAACACATCCACCGCACCGCCGATCGGCCAGGTGTAGGCGCGATTGCCGCGCAGTTCACCGAGTTCGGTGTGCACCGATTCCGGGCTGCCGAGCTGGCCGCGAATGAAGTAACCCTGGCCAATGAAGCTGGCAACAAACGGCGTCGCCGGTTCGTGATAGAGGTTGTAGGGCGTATCCCACTGCTCCAGCCGGCCTTCCTTGAACACACCGACGTGATCGCTGACGGCAAAGGCTTCTTCCTGGTCGTGAGTCACCAGAATCGCACTGGTGCCACGGGCCTTGAGGATGTCGCGCACTTCATGGCTGAGCTTGCGTCGCAGCTCGCCGTCGAGGTTCGAGAACGGTTCGTCGAGCAGCAGCAGTTGTGGCTCCGGCGCCAGGGCGCGGGCGAGGGCGACACGTTGTTGCTGCCCGCCGGACAGTTCGTGCGGGAAGCGCTTGCCGAGGTTCTTCAGGTTGACCAGTTCCAGCAGCTCTTCGGTGACGCGCTCCTTGTTCGGGTGCTTGCGAATGCCGAAGGCGATGTTGTCCGCGACACTCAGGTGCGGGAACAGCGCGTAGTCCTGGAACACCATGCCGATCCGGCGTTTCTCCGGGGCGAGGGTGAAACCGGCGCTGGAGATCACTTCACCGCCCAGCTGGATTTCCCCTTCGTGCACCGGTTCGAAACCGGCAATGGCGCGCAGGGTGGTGGTCTTGCCGCAGCCCGAAGAGCCGAGCAGGCAACCGATGTCGCCGGCGTTGAGGTGCAGATTGAGGTTCTGCACCACACGTTGATCTTGATAGCCGCAAGCGAGGTTGCGCAGGTTCAGCAGTAATTCATGGCTCATGCGTGGTGATATGCCGGTTCGACGAGGAACTCGAGCAGGGCCTTCTGTGCGTGGAGACGGTTTTCTGCCTGATCCCAGGCGACGGAGCGCGGGTCATCAAGCAGGTCGAGGCTGATTTCTTCGCCGCGGTGGGCGGGCAGGCAGTGCAGGAACAGCACGTCCTCGGCGGCCAGGTCGAGCAGGGCGCGGGTGACCTGGAACGGCGCGAACAGCTTGAGGCGCTTGGCGGTTTCCTCTTCCTGGCCCATGGAGGTCCAGACGTCGGTGCTCACCAGATGCGCGCCGCGCACGGCGTCCTTCGGATCGCGGACGATGGTCACGCGATCACCGGCCTTGGCCAGGAATTCAGGGTTTGGCTCATAGCCTTCGGGGCAGGCGACGCGCAACTGGAAGTCGAACTGGATCGCCGCTTCTATATAGCTGTTGCACATGTTGTTGCCGTCGCCGATCCAGGCCACGGTCTTGCCCTGGATCGAGCCACGGTGTTCGAGGAACGTCTGCATGTCGGCCAGCAACTGGCACGGGTGCAGGTCATCGGACAGGCCGTTGATCACCGGCACGCGGGAGTTGGCGGCAAATTCGGTCAGGGTGCTGTGGGCAAAGGTACGGATCATCACCGCATCGAGCATGCTCGACATGACGATGGCGCAGTCGCCGATGGGCTCGCCACGGCCCAGTTGGGTGTCGCGGGGCGAAAGGAAGATCGCCTGGCCACCGAGCTGGATCATGCCGGCCTCGAAGGAGATCCGGGTGCGGGTCGAGGATTTCTCGAAGATCATCCCCAGGACGCGGTTTTTCAGAGGCTCGAACAGTACGCCGCGGTTACGCAGGTCCTTGAGCTCAACGCCTCGACGGATCACGCTGACCAGCTCTTCGGGCGTGCAATCCATCAGGGAGAGAAAGTGCCTTGCGCTCATCATTGACTACCTTTTTGCTACAAACCGCAGATGCTCAAAGCCTTGTTTATCGGAACAACGGGCGAGACCTGCGGCGTAAGCCGCACGGGGCGACGAAATAGGGGGAGGCGCGATATTGACACTAAATGTCGCGTTTTTCCAATAGGCTACGATTTTTGCGGATTGTGCGGGGGTGACGAGGTCACACGAAGCGCTGGTTTGAAGCCGGATTTCCAACCCTTTGTACACTGGCGCCGCAGGGCTTGGCAATCAGGCGGGGCGGGGATGGAGCAGGCCTGGTCGGTTTGCGACCGGCCAGCCATGGATTCGCTGGTCGGATGTCAGACCTGAAACATTTGCTAAAGCAAAGTGCTGGGTTATAAATAACTCACGAGCGACGCAGGAAGCCTCCGCATGGAATCGAAAGAAAAACTGTTAATGGAATTGCTGGGCCACACGGCTCGCTCACTGACTCATCTGACCGCTTCGGTCACCTCATTGTCCTTCGAACTGCTGCGCAGTGAAGACGAAGTGGTCAAGACGGCCGGCCGCCACATGATCGATCGCATGGCCACCATCAGCACCGGGCTCGACGAGCACTGGCGACTGATCGGCGAACTCACCGGGGTGCACGTCGCCCACGAGCAGATCGAAACCATCCAGGAAATCCAGCTGGCAGCGCCGCCCCAGTTACCCTCCAGTTGATTGCGTCGGGCTATCGGCTCGCCTGATGGTCGTCGATTCACAAGACGAACGTCGCTGGCGCCGCGCCCGGCCACGCGCCATAGTTTTGTTCCCGCAGGCGTTATTGCCTGCCCAGAACAAGACAGAGACTGGCCATGACCAAGACTCTCCACCACCGTGCCTGCCACCTGTGCGAAGCCATCTGCGGCCTGAGCATCGAAACCACTGAAACCGACGGCCAGGTGCAGATCACCTCGATCAAGGGTGACGCACTGGACACCTTCAGTCGCGGGCACATCTGCCCCAAGGCTGTGGCGTTGCAAGATATCCAGAACGATCCGGATCGCCTGCGTCAACCCATGCGCCGGGTCGGCAGTGAATGGTTGCCGATCGGGTGGGAAGAGGCTTTTGAGCTGGTGGCTGAAAAGCTGTCGGCGATTCAGGCGCGTCATGGGCAGAACTCGGTTGCCGTGTATCAGGGCAATCCCAGCGTGCATAACTACGGGTTGATGACTCACAGCAATTATTTCCTCGGCCTGCTGAAAACCCGTAATCGCTATTCGGCAACCTCGGTCGACCAATTGCCGCATCACCTGACCAGCTACCTGATGTACGGCCACGGCTTGCTGCTGCCGATCCCGGATATCGATCACACCGATTTCATGCTGATACTGGGCGGCAACCCGCTGGCCTCCAACGGCAGCATCATGACCGTGCCGGACGTGGAAAAGCGTCTGAAGGCGATTCAGGCTCGAGGCGGTAAAGTGGTGGTGGTCGATCCGCGGCGTAGCGAGACGGCAGCGATGGCCGATCAGCACCTGTTCGTGCGTCCCGGTGGCGATGCGGCGTTGCTGTTTGGTGTGCTCAACACGCTGTTCAGCGAGGGCCTGACAACGGAAAGCCATTTGCCGGTGGACGGTCTGGACGAGGTTCGCGCAGCGGTGGCGGCGTTCACGGCCGAGGCCATGAGCCTGCTGTGCGCCGTTCCTGCCGAACAGATCCGCCAATTGGCCCGGGACTTCGCCGCGGCGCCAAGCGCCGTCTGCTACGGTCGCATGGGCGTTTCCACCCAGGCTTTCGGCACGCTGTGCCATTGGGTCGTGCAACTGATCAATCTGGTGACCGGCAACCTCGACCGCGTGGGTGGTGCACTGTGCACCGAGCCGGCAGTGGATCTGGTGGCGTCCACTTCGGGCGGGCACTTCAACAAATGGCAGAGCCGTGTCTCGGGCCGTCCCGAGTACGGCGGCGAGCTGCCGGTTTCGGCGCTGGCCGAAGAAATGCTCACCGAAGGCGAGGGCCAGATTCGTGCGCTGATCACCGTGGCCGGCAATCCGGTGCTGTCGACGCCCAACGGCCGGCAACTGGAGCAGGCGCTGGACGGGTTGGAGTTCATGGTCAGTGTCGACCTCTATATCAACGAAACCACCCGTTATGCCGACCTGATCCTGCCGTCCACCTCAGCGCTGGAAAACGATCACTACGACACCACGTTCAATCTGTTCGCGGTGCGCAACGTTACCCGTTTCAACCGGGCGATCCTCGCCAAACCCGTGGGCGCGCTGCATGACTGGGAGATCTTCGTCGGCCTGGCCAAGGCCTTTGCGGCGAAGACCGACAAGGAACTGAAACCGACGATGCCGCCGGCGAAGATGATCGACATGGGTCTGCGCATGGGCCTGTATGGCGATGCATCCGAACACAAGTTGTCGCTGGCGACGCTGTTCGATCATCCGCACGGCGTGGATCTGGGGGCGCTGAAACCCAACCTGACACCGCGATTGAAGACCGCCAATCAACGAGTCCAGGCGGCACCGCCGGAAATTCTTGCCGACCTTGCGCGCTTTTCCGCATTGCAGGCGCCGGCTGCCGATGAGCTGTTGATGATCGGCCGTCGCCATGTGCGCAGCAACAACTCGTGGATGCACAACTATCATCGACTGGTGAAGGGCAAGCCGCGTCATCAGTTGCTGATGAACCCGGAGGATCTCGCCAGTCGCGGGCTCAGCGATGGCCAGCTTGTGCGCGTAAGCTCGCGGGTCGGACAGATCGAGGTTGAAGTGCTGGGCAGTGCGGACATGATGCCGGGCGTGGTCAGCCTGCCACACGGTTGGGGCCATGCGCGCCCGGGCGTGCAGATGGCGATTGCCAGCGGCCAGCCGGGCTCCAGCGCCAACGACCTGACCGATGAGTGCCAGCTCGACGAGCTCTCGGGCAACGCGGCGCTCAATGGCGTGCCGGTGACGGTGGCGGCGGCTTGAGCATGTCTGTCGGGGAGACCGAGCAGGGCGCTCGGGATTCCGTTACAATGCGCCACCGTGCCGACCCATGAGTCGGAAAGTTCAGCCGAGGTGCTCCATGGATATCATCGAAACGATTAAAGAGCAGATTGCCAACAACACCATTCTGCTTTACATGAAAGGCTCGCCGAATGCCCCGCAGTGTGGCTTCTCCGCGAAAGCTGCGCAGGCTGTGATGGGCTGTGGCGAGAAGTTCGCCTACGTCGACATCCTGCAGAACCCGGAAATCCGTGCCAACCTGCCGAAGTACGCCAACTGGCCGACTTTCCCGCAGTTGTGGGTAGGCGGTGAACTGGTCGGCGGCAGCGACATCATGGCTGAAATGTTCGCCAACGGTGAGCTGCAGACTCTGGTCAAGGAAGCATCCGCCAAGGCTGCTGCGGCCAAGTCCGAAGCCTGATTGGTTTCTGCCCGGATTTCGGCGAGTCTGAAGTCCGGGTAATAAAAAGCCCCGCCTCTCGAAAGAGGGCGGGGCTTTTTAGTGTCTCGAGTTTAGCGCTCGCTAATTACTCGTCTTCGCCCATCTGCGATTGCAGATAGTTCTCAAGACCGACTTTATCGATCAGGCCCAGTTGGGTTTCCAGCCAGTCGATGTGTTCTTCTTCGGATTCGAGAATGTCTTCAAGCAGTTCGCGGCTGCCGAAGTCACCAACCGATTCGCAATGAGCGATGGCGGCCTTCAGATCGGCATGGCCGGTGCGCTCGATACGCAGGTCGCACTCCAGCATTTCCTTGGTGTGCTCGCCGATGTGCAGCTTGCCCAGGTCCTGCACGTTCGGCAGGCCTTCGAGGAACAGGATGCGCTTGATCAGCTTGTCCGCGTGCTTCATCTCGTCGATGGATTCTTTGTACTCGTGCTTGCCGAGCTTGTTCAGGCCCCAATCTTCATACATGCGCGCATGCAGGAAGTACTGATTGATCGCGACCAGCTCATTGGCAAGGATCTTGTTGAGATGCTGGATGACTGTTACGTCGCCTTTCATGATGGGAGTCCTGCCCTAAGTAGCGGTATATAAGGCGGAGTTTGAGCTTGGTACTTATAAGTGTCAAACCTAAGTTATTGAATAATATATGAAAATTAATCGGAATAAGAATGTTTGTGTTCCGCGTCTAGTCGCTAAGCAATTGATTTTCAGGCATAAAAAAACCGGACATAAGTCCGGTTCTTTGAAATGGGTGCAATTACGCGGCAGTAAATTCTACAGGGTAGGGGATCGCGGCCTGGGCGGTTTGCAGCTTGGTCAGGGTTTCGCGTACCACTTCCTTCGCGAGGCAGGCACATTTGCCGCATTGGCTGGCTACGCCGGTGGCCTGACGGACTTCTTTATAGCTGCAGCAACCTTCATAGATCGCTTCGCGGATCTGTCCGTCGGTGACGCCAGTGCAGAGGCAAACATACATAAGTGAGAACCGTCGCTGGTTGTGGCTCAATTGCGATGGATCTTAATGTTAACGAGAATGATTGTCAAAGTGCTTTCCCAACGGTTTTCATCGCCAACGACTGTGACTGACGAACGGTGGTGCATGGCTGAATGCCAGCCGGGATTTCGCGAAAAACCGTTAAGGACAGTCGAAAAACGCAGTGTATGATGGTCGGCCCTTGCGAAGGGGGTTCGTGTCACAGGGCTGTCGCCTGAGGGTGGCAGGCTGGCGCGAACCCTGAACTTCAAGTTTCTACACCAGGAGATATCAATGAGCGTACTCGTAGGCAAACAAGCCCCTGACTTCACCGTCCCGGCCGTACTCGGCAATGGCGAGATCGTTGACAGCTTCACCCTGTCCTCGGCCATCAAAGGCAAATACGGCCTGGTGTTCTTCTACCCGCTGGACTTCACCTTCGTCTGCCCGTCCGAGCTGATCGCTCTGGACAACCGCATGGCCGACTTCAAGGCGCGCAACGTAGAAGTGATCGCTGTGTCGATCGACTCGCACTTCACCCACAACGCCTGGCGCAACACCCCGGTCAACAATGGCGGCATCGGCCAGGTGAAATACACCATGGCTGCCGACATGAAGCACGACATCGCCAAGGCCTACGACGTTGAATCCGAAGGCGGCGTGGCTTTCCGTGGCGCGTTCCTGATCGACGACAAAGGCGTTGTCCGCTCGCAGATCATCAACGACCTGCCGCTGGGCCGTAACATGGAAGAGCTGATCCGTCTGGTCGACGCTCTGCAATTCCACGAAGAGCACGGCGAAGTCTGCCCTGCCAACTGGAAAAAAGGCGACAAAGGCATGAACGCTTCACCAGAAGGCGTTGCGGCTTACCTGACCGAGAACGCTGCTGCCCTGTAAGGCGCAACGTCGAGGTACAAAAAAACCGGCTCTTGAGCCGGTTTTTTCATGCGCGGGATTTAATCCGACGACCCTCAGTCGTCGAAGTCTTCCCAGCCGCCCATCTGTTTCCAGCGGTTGACGATGCCGCAGAACAGCTCGGCCGTCTTTTCGGTGTCGTAACGCGCGGAGTGCGCTTCACGGCCATCGAAATCGATGTCGGCTGCCTGACAGGCCTTGGCCAGCACGGTCTGACCGTACGCCAGACCCGCGAGGGTTGCGGTGTCGAAGCTGGAGAACGGATGGAACGGGTTGCGCTTCATGTCCAGCCGCGCGACGGCGGCGTTGAGGAAGCCCAGGTCGAAGCTGCTGTTGTGGCCGACCAGGATCGCCCGTTTGCAACCGTTGGCCTTCAAGGCCTTGCGCACGCCACGGAAGATATCGGTCAGGGCCGTCTCTTCGCTGACCGCCATGCGCAACGGGTGATCGAGCTTGATCCCGGTGAACTCCAGCGCGGCCGCTTCGATGTTGGCGCCTTCGAATGGCTCGACACGGAAGAAGTAGGTGTGGTCCGGGTAAACGAAACCCTTTTCATCCATGGCGATGGTGGTCGCGGCAATCTCCAGCAATGCGTCGGTGGCCGAGTTGAAACCACCGGTCTCTACGTCGACGACAACCGGCAGGTAGCCGCGAAAGCGTGCTGCCATTGGATGGCGTGAACCGCCGCCACCTTGACCGTCCAGTTCGTCGTCGAAATGGTCTTCACTCACGCGTGTTCCTCCAGCAGGCGCCAGCGCAGTTTTTCACCGGCGCGCAGCGGGATAACGGTCAGCTCGCCGAAGGGCAGGCTGGTCGGGGCGGTCCATTCTTCACGGACCAGGGTAATGCGATCGGTGTTCGCCGGCAGGCCGTAGAAACGCGGGCCGTTGAGACTGGCGAAGGCTTCGAGCTTGTCCAGCGCATTGCGCTGTTCAAAGGCTTCGGCATACAACTCGATGGCGGCGTACGCGGTGTAGCAGCCGGCGCAGCCGCAGGCGGCTTCCTTGGCGTGCTGGGCGTGCGGCGCCGAGTCGGTGCCGAGGAAGAACTTCGCGCTGCCGCTGGTGGCGGCGTCGAGCAGGGCTTCCTGGTGGGTATTGCGCTTGAGGATCGGCAGGCAATAGAAGTGCGGCCGGATTCCGCCTACCAGCATGTGGTTGCGGTTGTAGAGCAGGTGATGCGCGGTGATCGTCGCGCCAACGTTGGCCGAAGCCTCGTTGACGAACTGCACGGCGTCGCCGGTGGTGATGTGTTCGAACACGACCTTGAGCGTCGGGAAACGCTCGACCACACGACGCATGTGCTCGTCGATGAAGATTTTCTCGCGGTCGAACACGTCAACGTCGCCACGGGTGACTTCACCGTGGATCAACAGCGGCATGCCGACTTCGGCCATGGCTTCCAGCGCCGGGAAGATCTTGTCGATGCTGGTGACCCCGGAATCGGAGTTGGTGGTGGCGCCGGCCGGGTACAACTTGGCCGCGTGGACAAAACCGCTGGCCTTGGCTTCACGAATTTCTTCGGGCTGGGTACGGTCGGTGAGGTACAGCACCATCAACGGCTCGAAACGACTGCCGGCCGGGCGGGCAGCGAGAATCCGCTGGCGATAGCCGTCGGCTTCAGCGGCGTTGCGCACCGGAGGTACCAGGTTAGGCATGATGATCGCGCGACCAAAGGTGCGCGCAACATCTGCAACGGTATTGGTCAACACGGCACCATCGCGAAGATGAATGTGCCAGTCGTCGGGACGCAGCAGGGTCAGGCGGTCGGACATGAGGGGATTCCAGGCGGGTCAAACTGAGGCGAATGCTACCGGAAAAGACTCTTGCAGGCACTCGCTATCAAGTTTTGCGACGAGCGTCCGATATCCCATAGGTATGCCGTAAACATGTATGTATCGGTCTTTTTGTTGTAGAAGCCAATGGAGCCTCCCGTGCGCCAGCGTTATTTAGCCTTGCTCAGTGTGTTTGCCAGCCTTCCGGCGATGGCGCTGACCTACCAGACCCGTCTGGAGAACATTGAGTGGACGGTCGAGGGCGACAAGTTCGAATGCCGCCTGACGCAGCCGATCACCGATTTCGGCTCGGGCCAGTTCGTGCGCAAGGCCGGCGAGCAGGCGACTTTCCGCCTGAACGCCTACAACGCCATGCTCGGCGGCGGTTCGGCGACCTTGATGGCGGCAGCGGCGCCCTGGCAGCCGGGCCGTGGCGATATCAATCTGGGCACGGTCAGGATCGGCAGTGGCAATATCCTCTTCAACAGTTCTCAGGCGCAGGCCGGACAGTTGATCAGCGGCCTGATGGACGGACGCAGCCCCGTGGTGCGCCATGCATCGGGCGATGGCCGTGTGTCGGAAGTGCGTCTGTTGCCGGTCAAGTTCAGCAAGGCGTTCAACGACTATCAGGCCTGCGTGGCGAAACTGCTCCCGCAGAATTTCGAGCAGGTCAAGCAATCGCAGATCGGTTTCCCCGGCGAAGGCATCGAACTGGACGCCGCCGCCAAGGCCAAGCTGCAAGTCATGCTCGAATATATGAAGGCCGATCCGACGGTCAACCACATCGAGCTCGACGGCCACTCCGACAACAGCGGCAATCGCCTGACCAACCGCGAACTGTCGCGCCGGCGCGCTCTGGCGGTGGTCGACTTCTTCAAGGCCAACGGTATCCAGGAATCGCAGATCACCGTGCGCTTCCATGGTGAACGTTACCCGTTGGTGCCAAACACCAATGCCGCCAACCGGGCCAAGAACCGTCGGGTCAACGTGCACCTTGCGCGGGTGGCACCGACTACCGCTCCTGCGCCTCAGGCCAGCACACCGGCCAACGCTGCGGCGACGTCCTGACCCGCCGGTCATCGTCGCCCTCTCGACAGATTCTGTCGCTTTGTCGTCTTAAGCTGTCGCGCCTCTGTAAATTATCGCGTTTGAGCGGTAGACTCCTCGGCTTTCCGTAGAACCCCGTGGAGTGATGGCATGGCGGACGTAAACAAGGTCGTTCTGGCGTATTCCGGCGGCCTGGACACTTCGGTGATCCTCAAGTGGCTGCAGGATACTTATAACTGTGAAGTCGTGACCTTCACCGCTGACCTGGGTCAGGGCGAAGAGGTCGAACCGGCTCGCGCCAAGGCTCAGGCCATGGGCGTCAAAGAAATCTACATCGACGACCTGCGCGAAGAATTCGTGCGTGACTTCGTGTTCCCGATGTTCCGTGCCAACACCGTTTACGAAGGCGAGTACCTGCTGGGTACTTCCATCGCGCGTCCGCTGATTGCCAAGCGTCTGATCGAAATCGCCAACGAAACCGGCGCCGACGCCATTTCCCACGGCGCAACCGGCAAGGGCAACGACCAGGTCCGTTTCGAACTGGGTGCCTACGCGCTCAAGCCAGGCGTAAAAGTGATTGCCCCTTGGCGCGAGTGGGACCTGCTGTCCCGCGAGAAACTGATGGACTACGCCGAGAAGCACGCGATCCCGATCGAGCGCCACGGCAAGAAAAAATCCCCGTACTCGATGGATGCCAACCTGCTGCACATCTCCTATGAAGGCGGCGTGCTGGAAGACACCTGGACCGAGCACGAAGAAGACATGTGGCGCTGGACTGTCTCCCCGGAGAACGCACCTGACAAGCCGCAATACCTGGAACTGACCTACCGCAACGGCGACATCGTCGCTCTGGACGGCGTCGAAATGACTCCGGCCACCGTACTGGCGACCCTGAACAAGATCGGTGGCCAACACGGCATCGGCCGTCTCGACATCGTCGAGAACCGTTATGTCGGCATGAAGTCCCGTGGCTGCTACGAAACCCCGGGCGGCACCATCATGCTGCGCGCTCACCGCGCCATCGAGTCGATCACCCTGGACCGCGAAGTCGCTCACTTGAAAGACGAGCTGATGCCGAAGTACGCCAGCCTGATCTACACCGGTTACTGGTGGAGCCCGGAGCGTCTGATGCTGCAACAGATGATCGACGCCTCCCAGGTCAACGTGAATGGCGTCGTGCGCCTGAAGCTGTACAAGGGCAACGTGATCGTGACCGGCCGCAAGTCCGACGATTCGCTGTTCGACGCCAACATCGCGACCTTCGAAGAAGACGGCGGCGCCTACAACCAGGCCGACGCGGCGGGCTTCATCAAGCTCAACGCGCTGCGTATGCGCATTGCTGCCAACAAAGGCCGCAAGCTGTTCTGAGTCCTTCGGACCAGACGTGAAATAGCGGTCTTGTCGTTCTGACAAGACCGCTATGCTGCAAAACCCTTCTGTTTACCTGATCGTAGTGGATCGGCGTTCCCGAACTCATCTGTTGTACTGTGCGCATCGCATTGATGTACTTCGTGTCTCTGCGCCTCAATTTAAACTCTTCCCAATACACTGATGTTCTGCGCTTGAACGTCGTAAATAATACAATACGTCGTCCCCGTGGTTTTCCTTCCTCGCTTGAGCGATTTGGCGATGTTTTCTTTCGGTAAAATGTCTGACATATCATCTGTTAAAACGAGGAATATTCTGAGCGAGTGCTTGGCGGGTTGTGGGATTTTTTCCAGGAGTGTGTTTATTTTTGATTCGGCGTTCATGCCCCGAATGTCGATGATACACAGCGTACTCAGCGGTTTCGGTAGTTTTACAGTCTGAATTCCGGTAACGGGTTGGTCACCCGGTTCTCCGGGGAAATCAATGTTGTTATCTTCAAATGCTTTCAGAAAGTTCTTGTCGTCATCAAAGTCCGAAGGTGCATAAAGGGATCGGTAGTTGAAGTTCAAGGTGATGAAAAACAGGAACAGTAAATAGAATGGAAAACTGATCAGAAACCAGATGTAGATTTCCCGTTCGTCATTGTCAAGAAAGGGCAGGGACACCGCTGCGGACGTTTCGGAGATGAACGCGAATATGGCAATGACACTGATGGGGTTGGTGATTTTCTTGTTGATCTTTAACATATTCTTTACTCATGAGTATGATCTTTCTCGTCATGTTGGAATGTTGGAGTTGTTGTAAGGGGAGTGGAGGCTTTTTGTCCCCGATGTCTGGTATTTATATTAAAAACGGCCGGGTGGATATAAATATGTTGTTTCGGTTTTTTGTCGTGTCGAGTCCCTCTTTTCAGGATTCGCTACTCGATAAGCCGGTGTTGCAGGTTAAATAATTTTCAAGTGGTCACTTGGTCTGGATGTCTTGTCGCTACATTTATGAGTCTTTTCTGTAGGAGAAATCTTTATTGCCTGTAGGAAGTGTCTCTCGCTGCCAATGCAAGGGAACTTCGCTATGCCATGGGTGAAATGACTACGTTATTGTGCCGGTTCTAAAAATTCGAACAGCGAAACTGGACTTGCCCATGAATAAAGTGCTGATCGTGGATGATCACCCGGTCATTCGTCTTGCGGTGCGTATGCTGATGGAACGTCATGGCTACGAAGTCATTGCAGAAACGGATAACGGAGTGGATGCATTACAACTGGCTCGCGACCAGATGCCCGATATTGTCATTCTGGATATCGGTATACCGAAACTTGATGGACTGGAAGTCATTGCGCGTCTTACAACCAGCGCGATGCCTTTGAAAGTGCTGGTGTTGACGTCCCAGGCCCCGGGCCATTTTTCCATGCGCTGCATGCAGTCGGGAGCGGCGGGATATGTTTGCAAACAACAGGACCTGACCGAGCTGCTCAGCGCTATCAAGGCTGTGCTGTCCGGGTACAGCTATTTTCCGAATCAGGCGTTGCACACCGTACGCACCAGCCTGGGCAATGCCAGTGAAGCCGACATGGTCGATCGTTTGTCCGGGCGCGAGATGATGGTGTTGCAGCAGTTGGCACGCGGCAAGACCAACAAGGAAATCGCCGATGGCATGTTTCTCAGCAACAAGACCGTCAGCACCTACAAGACGCGGTTGCTGCTGAAGCTCAATGCGCGTTCACTGGTGGATCTGATCGAACTTGCCCAGCGCAATGGCCTGGTCTGACCGCTTCAGTCGCTGACGGATCCTGGGCAGGTCGGCATCAGCTTGCAGCAGAAACGAAAAAGCCTCCGTTGCGGGAGGCTTTCAAATGTCAGAGATCAAAGTCGTAATCGGCCAATTGCTTCTGCAGTCGGCGTTCCTCAAGCATGTTATCGATGGTGCGGCGTTTGCTCAGGTTGGTCTTGGCGACCTCAACCACCGGTTCGTCGTCCGACTCCGCGACGAAATCGTCTTCTACGTCCACTTGCTCTTTGCTGGTGCTCATAAGGTTAACTCCAGGCTAAGGCTGCCTTTGGCGCTCCTTATATCGATATTCCAGCAGATCGTAAAAAAGATTTTTTCAATCGCAATATCAATAAACTTAATAGACGCTCAATCGTCCGAAGTTTTGTCCTTGTATTCGCACAAGTCTTCGATCCGACAGCTGCCGCACCGCGGCTTGCGGGCCAGGCACACGTAGCGCCCGTGAAGAATGAGCCAGTGGTGCGAATCGAGCAGGTATTGCTTGGGTACAAACTTCATCAGTTTGTTTTCCACCTCTACCACGTTTTTGCCCGGCGCAATGCCGGTGCGGTTACTGACCCGGAAAATGTGGGTGTCCACCGCCATCGTCAATTGACGGAACGCGGTGTTGAGCACGACGTTGGCAGTCTTGCGGCCGACGCCGGGCAGGGCTTCCAGCGCTTCGCGCGTCTGTGGGACTTCGCCATTGTGCAACTCGACCAGCATGCGACAGGTCTCGATCACGTTTTTGGCCTTGCTGTTATAGAGGCCGATGGTCTTGATGTACTCGGACAAACCTTCGACGCCCAAGGCATGAATGGCGGCCGGCGTGTTGGCCACCGGGTAAAGCTTCGCCGTCGCCTTGTTCACCCCGACGTCAGTCGATTGTGCGGACAGAATCACCGCGATCAACAACTCGAAAGGCGAAGAGTAGGCGAGTTCGGTCTTGGGTTCGGGATTGTCCTCGTGAAGCCTGCGGAAGATCTCCAGACGTTTTGCGGCATTCATGGGTGATGCGTTTCCTCGGATAGGGCGGCAGGGCGAGAACAGGCCTGACGGGCGGCGAGTACCAGCCCCAGCAGTATGAAGGCGCCGGGAGCCAGCGTCGCGAAATGCAGGCCGTCGCTGAACAGAATAAAACCTTGCCAGTGATCCGACAGGTGATGGCCGATGCTGCCCTGACCGAGCAGCTCGCGCAACACCGCCAGCACGGTCATCAGGGCGGTAAACACGCCACAGATTTTAAGACGCCATCGGGCTGGCAGTCGAAAGAATCCATTGTGTTCGAATATGACGCACTGCAGACCGATCAGGCCGGCGTAGAGGCTGATCATCTGATGCCACTGCACAGCGGCGCGCTGCAGCAGAATATCGGCGCACCCGGCCAGGGTCGCGGCGATTACCAGACTGACCGGCAACAAGGTTTCACTGCTCAGGCGCGACCGCAGTGGTGCCATGCACAAGCCGTACATACTCACCACAACGGCGAACATCAGCAGGATCGCCAGCGCGCCGGCCACTGAGTCAGTGGCACCGATCAACAGCACTAGCATCATTGAGTTCGACAGGGTCGTTGATGCGTTCATGGCGCGCTCCCCAGCAGGGTCGTCCGGTGGTCGTCGAAGTAACGCAGAGCATCGTGGATGGCGTTGATGGCCGCGCGAGATGTGATGGTTGCGCCAGCGATCTGGTCGAATTGCCCCTGATCCTTTCTCAAGGCCCATCCGGCATCGGTCGGCTGGCCGCTGGATTTGCCGATAAACGCTTGCAACCAGCTATTTGGCCAGTCACCGAGATGCCCGCCCAGCGCCGGCGTTTCAGTTTGCTCAAGGGTTTTCACGCCGAGCAATCGGCCATTGGCATCGATGGCAATCAGCAACTCGATGCGACCCGCATAACCCTCGGTCTGGCTGCGCAGCAGCACCGCCACGGGTTGGCCGGCCCTGGTCGCCCGATAACCGCCCAGCAACTCGCTGTGGCTCAGGTGGGGGGCGGTCAGTGCCAGAGGCTGTTCCAGAGGCTGATTGTCGTAGGCGTCGACTGAGAGCACGTCCAGCAGTTTGCGACTTTCGAGCTGGCGCTGTTCGGCGGCGATCTGCGGCGCATTGCTGCGTTGCACAACATAAGTCGCGCCGACACCAATCGTTGCCAGCAGCGCCAGGGTGATCAGGCTGCTTGTGCGGTTCATGGCATCACCTGCGACTGACGAGCGGCTGCAATGCGTTCCAGCGCCGGCACGCACAGATTCATCAGCAACACTGAGAACGCCACGCCATCCGGATAGCCGCCCCAGGTGCGAATCAGATAGGTCAGCAGGCCGACGCCCACGCCGAACAACAAGCGGGCGAGCGGACTCTTTGCCCCCGACACCGGTTCAGTGACGATGAAGAACGCACCCAGCATGGTCGCGCCACTCAGCAGATGAAACAGCGGCGAGCCATGAGCGTCGGACCCCGAACCGTTCCAGCACAGCAGGCTGATGACGAACAGGCTGGCAAGCATGCCGACCGGTGCGTGCCAGCCGATCACCCGGCGCTGTAGCAGCAACAGTCCACCGGCAAGAAATGCCAGGTTCACCCACTCCACGCCATGCCCGCCGAAGCGGCCGAATGCCGGGTTGCTGGCAAACAATTCATCGATGGTCAGGCTTTTGTTGATGCGCAGGCTGTCCAGCGCCGTGGCCTGGACCCTGGCGTCCGGCGCCACGCCCAGGTTGAACACCTGTTCAATGGCCGTCGTCAGATCCATGCCATGGGCCGGCCAATGGGTCATCGGCTGCGGGAACATCACCATCGCGAAAGCAAAACCGAGCATGGCCGGATTGAAAGGGTTTCTGCCCACGCCACCGTACAAGTGTTTGCCTAACAGCAGGCCCGAGCCGATCGCCGTGACCGTCAGCCACCACGGGCAGTAAGGCGGCAAGGCGATTGCCAGCAGTGTGGCGCTGACCACTGCGCTGCCATCGGTGAGAGTGGCTTGCACCGGCTGCCGGCGCAGACGAGTCACGGCGGCTTCGACGCTCAAGGCTGTGACGACGGACAGGATCAGGTTGATCAGCACGCCCCAGCCGTAAAACCAGAACAACGCCAACAACCCCGGCAATGTCGCCAGCAAAACCAGCTTCATTGCCTGTTGCAGGCGTTCGTCTCTGGTTTCAATGGATGACATGGGCTTCTACCTGCCGCTCCGCCTCTTGCAGGCGGGTGCGGGCCTTGTCGAGGATCTCGGCTGGCGTGCCGTCACGTCGTTGCAGTTTGTTCAGGTCGGCGCGAGCGTAGGCCAGTTCGGTTTTCAGCTGACGAAGCTGGTTGTCGATCGGACGTTTCTCCACGCGCACAAGGTCGGGCAGCGGTTGATCGCTCGCGGCTTCGGCGTCGTGCAACGCTTGTTCGGCATCACGCAGTGCTTGTTCCAGCGCTGCAATCTGCTCCGGCGGAGCCTCTGCGGTCTGCGCCTTTTTCAGCTCGGCACGGCGCATCGCCAACTGGATTTTCGCTCGTTTCAAGTCGGCGTCTTTTGCTGGGGCTGTCACGACCGGCGCAGGTGCGGCGCTGCTTTCCAGTTTCGCCAGCGCTTGTTCGGCGGCTTCGAACTGCTGTTGCAATACGATCAATTGCGACTGTTGTTCGAAGGTCGGCGGATGACCGAAGGCTTTCAACGATTTGTGCAATTGAGCGCGGCTCATCGCCACATCGATCTTGGCCTTCTTCAGCGCGGCGTCGGCTGTCGCGGCTTTCTGCGCACGTACCCGTTCCAGCGCCGCTTGCACCGGATCGAGCGTGGTGGCTGCGACTTCAACCTGCGCCGCACGTTTCGCACGGGCTTCGCGTTCGGCCTGCTTCTGCTGTTCTTCTCTTTGCAGCCGGGCGTTACGCCGTTCGAAGCGTTGCCGGGCGTGATCGCGCTTGGCGGTACGCGCCTGTTGTTCTTCGAGGCTGCTGGCCAGGCCGCCCACCACTGGCAGCGTTCCGAGCGGCAGCGGGTGCATCTCGATGCAATCGACGGGGCAAGGCGCCACGCACAGATCGCAACCGGTGCACTCGTCGATGATCACCGTGTGCATCAGTTTCGCCGCGCCGACGATGGCGTCGATCGGGCAGGCCTGGATGCACTTGGTGCAGCCGATGCACTCGGCTTCGCGGATGAACGCCACTTGCGGCGGTGCCGCGCCACGGCTGATGTCCAGCTCCAGCACCGGGACTTTCAGCAGTTCGGCCAGCGCCGCGATGGTTTCGTCACCACCCGGCGGGCATTTGTTGATCGGCTCGCCGTCGGCGATGCCTTCAGCGTAGGGTTTGCATCCGGGATGGCCGCATTTGCCGCATTGGGTTTGCGGCAGCAAGGCATCGATGCGTTGAATCAGACTCATGTTTTGATCAGTCCACTGAATCCGAGAAAAGCCACGGCCATCAATCCGGCGCCGATCAACTGGATTGGCAGGCCACGAAAGGGCAGGGGAATATCGTTGTCGGCCGTGCGCTCACGCAAATCGCTGAACAGGCTCAACACCAGCCAGAAACCCAGACCGGCGCCAAGGCTCAGCGCAGTTGCATGAAACAGGCCTTTATCCGTTTGCGCGTCGATCAGCGTCAGCCCCAGCACACCGGCATTGCCCAGCAGCAACGGCCACAAACCGTCGAACGGCAGGGCGGGTCGCCAGCGCGCCAGCAACTTCAGCAACGGCGTGATCAGCAGGACGCTCAGCGGCAGGAATACAAACAGACGCAGGAATTCCAGTTGCAATGGCACCAGCAGCCAATGCCAGATCGCGTAACCCGCCACACCGACAATCAGCATCAGACATAACGTCGCCAGCCCCAGCGCATGCACCTGACGGCGCTCGCCAGCCAGCAGCGGATCGACGCCCAGCGGCCAGTGCAACACGAAGTTGTTGATCAGCGCAGCACTGAAGAGCGTAAGCACGAGTTCGGTCATGGTTCTGCCGGTGAGAGCGGGCGAGTGTCACTTAAGATTAGGCTTTATCCGGCGGCCATGACGGGTGGGCCAGATATGAAAAATCCCACAGGCGCACGGGGTACGCCTGTGGGATCGGTCAGTGCAAAACCTTACTTGATGCGCTGACCCGGCTTGGCGCCGCTGTCCGGGCTCAGCAGGTAGATTTCTTCACCGCCAGGGCCGGCCGCCATCACCATGCCTTCGGAGATGCCGAACTTCATTTTCCGTGGCTTGAGGTTGGCGATCATCATGGTCAGGCGACCGTCGAGTTTCGACGGATCCGGATAGGCGCTCTTGATCCCCGAGAACACGTTGCGTTGTTCGTCTCCGATGTCGAGGGTCAGACGCAGCAGCTTGTCCGCCCCTTCAACGTGTTCGGCCTTGACGATCAGCGCGACGCGCAGGTCGACGGCGGCGAAGGTGTCGAAGTCGATTTCCGGCGACAGCGGATCCTTGGCCAGTTCGCCATTGCCGGCAGGCGCGGCGGCGCCGGTGTCGGTCTGGCTGGCGGTCAGGTCTTCTTTCGAGGCGTCGGTCATGGCTTGCACTTTTACCGGGTCGATGCGGGTCATCAACGGTTTGAATTCGTTCAACTGGTGGTTGGCCAGCAGGGTGGTGTGGTCGTTCCAGGTCAGCGGGGCGACGTTGAGGAACGCCTCGGCATCGGCAGCCAGCACTGGCAGCACCGGCTTGAGGAAGATCACCAACTGGCGGAACAGGTTGATCGCCGTGGCGCAGACCGCCTGGACTTCATCCTGCTTGCCTTCCTGCTTGTTCAGCGACCACGGTGCCTTGTCGGCGATCCAGGCGTTGGCGCGGTCGGCCAGGGCCATGGTTTCGCGCATGGCACGGGCGAAGTCGCGGGCTTCATAGGCGTCGGCGATGCTCGGCGCAGCGGCCAGGAACGCGTCGGTCAGTTCCGGTGCGGCGTTGTTGTCGACCAGCAGGCCGGCGTTGCCCTTCTGGATGAAACCGGCGCAACGGCTGGCGATGTTGACCACTTTGCCGACCAGGTCGGAGTTGACCTTCTGCACGAAGTCTTCGAGGTTCAGGTCGAGATCGTCCACGCCACGGCCCAGTTTGGCCGCGTAGTAGTAGCGCAGGTATTCCGGCGACAGGTGATCCAGGTAGGTCCGGGCCTTGATGAAGGTACCGCGGGACTTGGACATCTTCTGGCCGTTGACGGTCAGGTAGCCGTGCACGTTGATCCCCGTCGGCTTGCGGAAACCCGCGCCTTCAAGCATCGCCGGCCAGAACAGGGCGTGGAAGTTGACGATGTCCTTGCCGATGAAGTGGTACAGCTCGGCGGTGGAGTCCTTGCCCCAGAACGCGTCGAAGTCCAGCTCCGGCGTGCGGTTGCACAGGTTCTTGAAGCTGGCCATGTAGCCGATCGGCGCGTCCAGCCACACGTAGAAATACTTGCCTGGTTCGCCCGGGATCTCGAAACCGAAGTACGGCGCATCGCGGGAGATGTCCCACTGTTGCAGGCCGGCGTCCAGCCATTCGGCGATCTTGTTGGCCACGGCGTCCTGCAGGGTGCCGCTGCGGGTCCAGGTCTGCAGCATCTGCTGGAAGTCCGGCAGCTTGAAGAAGAAGTGCTGGGAATCCTTGAGCACCGGAGTGGCGCCGGAGATTGCCGACTTCGGATCCTTCAGGTCGGTCGGCGCGTAGGTCGCACCGCATTTTTCGCAGTTGTCGCCGTACTGGTCCTCGGTGCCGCATTTCGGGCAGGTGCCCTTGATGAAGCGGTCGGCCAGGAACATTTTCTTTTCCGGGTCGAAATACTGGGTGATCGAACGTTGGGCGATGTGCCCGGCGTCACGCAGCTTCAGGTAGATCTGGCTCGACAGCTCACGGTTTTCTTCGGCGTGAGTGGAGTGGAAGTTGTCGAAGTCCACCAGGAACTCGGCAAAGTCGGCGCTGTGTTCAGCCTGGACGTTGGCGATCAGTTGTTCCGGGGTGATGCCTTCCTTTTCCGCGCGCAGCATGATCGCCGAACCGTGGGCGTCGTCGGCGCAGACATAAATGCACTGATTGCCGCGATGCTTCTGGAAGCGCACCCACATATCGGTCTGGATGTATTCCAGCATATGGCCAAGGTGAATCGAACCGTTGGCGTAGGGCAGGGCGCTGGTGACGAGAATCTTGCGTGGTTCGGACATGTGGGGCTTCGCTACTTGATGAAACGGAGGTCGGCCACTATAAAGCGCCGGGAAAGATATTTCACCCCTGCAAATCGTTGCCGGGCATGCCGTCCGGAGGACAGAAGGGGTAGGATACCCGCCATCTTTTCCCAGTCTTGTTATCGGAGTTGCCCATGAGCGCCGTCACTCGCGCAGCGGTGGAAGCCGTCCTCAGCCAATACACCGACCCTTACCTGAACCAGGATCCGGTCAGCGCCGGTTGCGTGCGCAACATCGAAATCACCGGTGATCGCGTCAGCGTGCAGCTGGAAATCGGTTATGCCGCCGGTCTGTTCAAGAGCGGCTGGGCGCAATTGCTGCAACTGGCCATCGAAAACCTCGACGGCGTAGTGTCGGCCAAGGTCGAGGTCAACAGCGTGATCGCCGCGCACAAGGCCCAGGCGCAGATCCCGGGGCTGGCCAACGTCAAGAACGTGGTCGCCGTGGCGTCCGGCAAGGGCGGCGTGGGCAAATCCACCACCGCCGCCAACCTGGCGCTGGCACTGGCCCGTGAAGGCGCGAAAGTCGGGATTCTCGACGCCGATATCTACGGCCCGAGCCAGGGCATCATGTTCGGCATTCCCGAGGGCACCCGTCCGCAGGTCAAGGATCAGAAGTGGTTCGTGCCGCTGCAGGCCCATGGCGTGGAAGTCATGTCGATGGCCTTCCTGACCGATGACAACACGCCGATGGTCTGGCGCGGGCCGATGGTCTCCGGCGCGCTGCTGCAACTGGTCACGCAAACCGCGTGGGGCGACCTGGATTATCTGGTGATCGACATGCCGCCAGGCACCGGCGATATCCAGCTGACCCTGGCGCAGAAAGTCCCGGTGGCTGGCGCCGTGATCGTCACCACGCCGCAGGATCTGGCGCTGCTCGACGCACGCAAAGGCGTGGAGATGTTTCGCAAGGTCAACATTCCGGTGCTGGGCGTGGTGGAAAACATGGCCGTGCACATCTGCTCGAACTGCGGACACGCCGAGCATCTGTTCGGTGAGGGCGGTGGCGAGAAGCTGGCGACCCAGTTCGGCGTCGAACTGCTGGCTTCGCTGCCATTGTCGATGCTGATCCGCGAACAGGCCGATGGTGGCAAACCGACGGTGATTTCCGAGCCGGACAGCCAGATCGCCATGGTCTATCAGGAACTGGCCCGCCACGTCGGTGCGCGGATCGTGTTGCAGGAAGCGGCATCGCCAGCGATGCCGAATATCACCATCAGCGACGATTGATGCCTGTGGTTTAAACAAAAACGCCCCGGTGCTTAAGCACCGGGGCGTTTTTCATTTCGCGACAGCGGTCAGATGCGCAACCCGCCGTCCATCTCCAGAATCCGACCGGTGTAGTAGTCGTTCTCGAAGATGTACGCCGCCGAATGGGCGATCTCTTCCGGCTTGCCCATGCGCTTGAGCGGAATGCCCGAAGTCATTTTCTCCAGCGCTTCCGGTTTCATGCCCAGGGTCATCTCGGTTTCGATGAAGCCCGGCGCGATGCCGGCCACACGAATGCCGTAGCGCGCCAGCTCCTTGGCCCAGGTCACGGTCGCTGCCGCCACACCGGCCTTGGCGGCGGAGTAGTTGGTCTGGCCGACGTTGCCCGCGCGGGAGATCGACGAGATGTTGATGATCGCGCCGCTGTTCTTAAGCTCGACCATTTTCGCCGCCACTTCACGGGTGCAGAGGAACACGCCGGTCAGGTTGACGTCGATCACCGCCTGCCATTGGGCCAGGCTCATCTTGGTCATTTCGCCGTCCTTGACCTTGAGCAGCAGGCCGTCGCGCAGGATCCCGGCGTTGTTGATCAAGCCGTGAATCGCGCCGAAGTCCTCGGCGACCTGGGCAACCATGTGCGTCACTTGCTCTTCATTGGCGACGTTGCACAGATAGCTGCGCGCCTCGACGCCCTTGGCCTTGCAGGCCGCGACGGCGTCATCGAGTTTTTCCTGATTCAGGTCGACCAGTGCCAGCTTCGCGCCCAGGCCTGCGAAATACTCGGCCATCGAGCGGCCCAGGCCTTGGCAACCGCCAGTGATAATGATTACTTTGTCGTTGAGTTGCATTCGCATGTCCCCGAGAGCAGGTCAGAGTGGTGTCCTTTAGAGAGCCTCTCGATCTGCGCCTGACAAAGCCCGGCTGCACATGAGAACTGCCCCTGTGGCGACTGATACTTATCCGTGTCGCCCGTCCGTTTTTTCGACGGATTCTATTTAAGGAGTCATAAATTGAGCGTTGAAGCGGCTAAGAATGCCCGAGAATTGCTTCTCAAGGAATACCGTGGCGTGCTGTCGACCCACTCCAAATCGATGCCCGGTTTTCCGTTCGGCTCCGTGGTTCCCTACTGTCTGGACGAGCAGGGCCGGCCGCTGATCCTGATCAGCCGCATCGCCCAGCACACCCACAACCTGCAGAAAGATCCGAAGTGTTCGCTGCTGGTGGGCGAGCGCGAGGCCGATGACGTGCAAGCCGTCGGTCGCCTGACCTATCTGGCCGAGGCTCAAAAGCTCGAAGATGCGGCTGCCATCGAAGCCGCCGCCGAGCGCTACTACCGCTATTTCCCCGACTCGCAGAATTACCACAAGGCCCACGATTTCGACTTCTGGGTGCTCACTCCGGTACGTCATCGCTACATCGGCGGTTTCGGCGCGATCCACTGGGTCGATCAACTGACCCTGGCCAACCCGTTCGCCGGCAAGGCCGAAATCAGCATGGTCGAGCACATGAACAGCGACCACGCCAAGGCCATCGCGCATTACGTCGACCTCGCCGGGCTGCCGAAAACCGTCCCGGCACAAATGGCCGGGATCGACACCGAAGGCATGCACCTGCGCATCGGTCAGGCGCTGTACTGGCTGCCGTTTCAAGCGCCTTGTCATACGCCGATACAAGTGCGCGAAGCCTTGGTTTCTCTGGCTCACGCCGAGGTCTGGCCAAAAAATGCGGTGGCCGACGCTTGAATTCACGAAAGGGCGACGTCATCTAAGGCTTACTGCAAGGCATTTCTTGCGTTGAGGAAACTTTGATGCGCCCTTTTTTGTTGCTCTTTCTGCTGTTCCCGGTGTTGGAGCTGTTCGTATTCGTCAAAGTGGCAGGATCGATCGGATTTTTCCCGGCCCTGCTGCTGATCATTCTCGGCTCGATGTTCGGCGTGTTCGTGCTGCGCGTCGCCGGACTGGCAACCGCCCTGCGTGCCCGTGAAAGCCTGAACCGCGGCGAACTGCCCGCGCAAACCATGCTCGAAGGCCTGATGCTGGCCCTGGCCGGTGGCCTGTTGATCCTGCCGGGTTTCATCAGCGACGTGGTCGGTCTGGTGCTGTTGCTGCCATTCAGCCGTCGTCTGGTCGCCAACAAAATGCGCCAGCGCGCCGAAGAACAGGCCATGCGTCAGCGCGCGTTCGCCGATGACCTGCAACCTCGCGGCGGTCCCGCACCGCGTCAGCCTCTGGGGCGCGAAGGCGATGTGATCGAAGGCGAGTTCGAACACCGCGACACCCAGTAACTTCTGCATCGACACGGCACCTTCGGGTGCCGTGTTCGTTTGCGGGGCAGATTCATCAAACCTGCAGTGAAATTTTTTTAGCCCCGCCCTTGTAATAAGCTTATGCGCCCTTATGTATCGGTCACCGAAAGGTTTCCGACATTTGAGTCGGACAGACTTCCGCGGTTCGCTCGACGAGCCGCAACCGGCGCAGGCCGGATTCGTTAAACCCGCCGGGACTACACCGGCCGATGAAAACCACAATTAGGAGAGATCGACAATGAAGCTTCGTCCTCTGCATGACCGCGTCGTTATCCGTCGCAGCGAAGAAGAAAAGAAAACCGCTGGCGGTATCGTCCTGCCAGGTTCGGCTGCTGAAAAAGCCAACCACGGTGTGATTCTCGCTGTAGGCCCGGGCAAAGCTCTGGAAAACGGCGAAGTGCGCGCACTGTCCGTTAAGGAAGGCGACAAGGTTGTGTTCGGTCCTTACTCCGGCAGCAACACTGTGAAAGTCGACGGCGAAGACCTGCTGGTAATGAGCGAGAACGAAATCCTCGCTGTTATCGAAGGCTGATGACCCCCGTTCATTTTCCCGCTACTACAAAGTATTTAAGGAATATCGATCATGGCTGCTAAAGAAGTTAAATTCGGCGATTCCGCCCGCAAGAAAATGCTGGTTGGCGTAAACGTCCTGGCTGACGCGGTAAAAGCGACCCTGGGCCCGAAAGGCCGTAACGTGATCCTCGAGAAGAGCTTCGGCGCTCCGACCATCACCAAGGACGGCGTTTCCGTTGCCAAGGAAATCGAACTCGAAGACCGTTTCGAAAACATGGGCGCGCAGCTGGTCAAAGACGTTGCCTCCCGTGCCAACGATGACGCTGGTGACGGTACTACCACCGCTACCGTTCTGGCTCAGTCGATCGTCAACGAAGGCCTGAAAGCCGTCGCTGCCGGCATGAACCCGATGGACCTGAAGCGCGGTATCGACAAAGCGACCATCGCTGTTGTTGCCGAGCTGAAAAAGCTGTCCGCACCATGCACCGACACTAAAGCGATCGCTCAGGTTGGCACCATCTCCGCCAACTCCGACAACTCCATCGGCGACATCATTGCCGAAGCCATGGAGAAAGTCGGTAAAGAAGGCGTGATCACCGTTGAAGAAGGCTCGGGCCTGGAAAACGAACTGTCGGTTGTAGAAGGCATGCAGTTCGACCGTGGCTACCTGTCCCCATACTTCGTCAACAAGCCAGAGACCATGGTTGCCGAGCTGGAAGGCGCGCTGATCCTGCTGGTCGACAAGAAGATCTCGAACATCCGCGAAATGCTGCCAGTGCTGGAAGCCGTTGCCAAAGCCGGCCGCCCACTGCTGATCGTTGCCGAAGACGTTGAAGGCGAAGCCCTGGCGACTCTGGTAGTGAACAACATGCGTGGCATCGTTAAAGTCGCAGCCGTCAAGGCTCCAGGCTTCGGCGACCGTCGCAAGGCCATGCTGCAGGACATCGCCGTTCTGACCGGCGGTACCGTTATCTCCGAAGAGATCGGCCTGAGCCTGGAAAGCACCACCCTGGAACACCTGGGTAGCGCCAAGCGCGTGACCCTGTCCAAGGAAAACACCATCATCGTTGACGGTGCTGGCGTTGAAGGCGACATCCAGGCGCGTATCGCTCAGATCCGTGCCCAGGTTGCCGAGACTTCCTCGGACTACGACCGTGAAAAACTGCAAGAGCGTCTGGCCAAGCTGTCCGGCGGCGTTGCAGTGATCAAGGTTGGCGCTGGTTCCGAAGTTGAAATGAAAGAGAAGAAAGCCCGCGTTGAAGACGCCCTGCACGCAACCCGCGCAGCCGTTGAAGAAGGCGTGGTACCTGGCGGTGGCGTTGCGCTGATCCGCGCTCTGAACGCGATCATCAACCTGAAAGGCGACAACGCCGACCAGGACGTAGGTATCGCTGTTCTGCGTCGTGCCGTTGAAGCACCGCTGCGTCAGATCGCTGCCAACAGCGGCGACGAGCCAAGCGTTGTGGTCAACGAAGTCAAGAACGGCAAAGGTAACTTCGGTTACAACGCTGCGACTGGCGAATACGGCGACATGATCGAAATGGGCATCCTGGACCCAACCAAGGTAACCCGTTCCGCTCTGCAAGCTGCATCGTCGATCGGCGGTCTGATCCTGACCACCGAAGCTGCTGTTGCTGACGCACCGAAGAAAGACGGTGCAGCTGGCGGCGGTATGCCAGACATGGGCGGCATGGGTGGCATGGGCGGCATGATGTAAGCCAGCCTTACCCCGAAACGAAAAACCCCGCCTGCGATGAGCAGGCGGGGTTTTTTATTGCCCTGATTTTATAGGCAGAGCTTCAAGTACTCAGGCGTTTACCGGTTGTGCCTTCATGACCGCTTCCGCTTTGACGGTCGGGCGATAGAGCACCCAGTAATACGACCCCAGGCAGATCAACCAGCAGAAAATCGCCGTCCACACGTTGTGCGAAAAGAAGTGCGCGCCCTGCATCATCCGGCTGATCGAGAACACCGAGCCCAGCGCAAAGGCAAAGATGAATGCCTGCCGCGCCAGTCGCGGGCGACGGTCACGCAGCACGAAGAACAGCGCAAACAAGGTGAAACCCGTTGCGGCATGGCCACCGGGCCAGCAACGTCCGGGCTTGTCGGTCGGCGGGCGGTGATCCAGCAGTTTGCTGTAGGTTTCATGGCCGCCGAACTGCTCAAGGCTCCACGGGCACTGCACGGCAGTCACGGCTTTCATCGGTGTCACGAATGACGTCGCCAGGCCCAGCGACAGCACCAGGCAACCCAGCTCACGCTTGAAGGGCTTGAGCCGCGCGATGAAGAACGCCGCGATGAAACCAATGACGGAAAACACCGAAAACGCGATCACCACCTGTTTGGCGCGGTCGTGAAGGATGTTCTCCAGGAAGTAACTGTGGCGCCCGATGAAGTCGCCGGCGGCGGGGTCGTAAAACATCCGGGCCAGGTTCATGTCCAGATCGGTCAGTTCGAGCAAGACCAGAATGGCGGCCGCGACGGCGGGTATCCCCAGGCACAGCCAAAAGTTCAGCGGGCGAGGGGCAGGGCGTACAACGCTTGATGACATGAGGGATCCAGAACGGGAAAACGCCCCGGGGCATCAGCCCGGGGCGCTTCGATTAACGATCGCTGACTTGCGCGGCACCCTCCTTGGGCGCTTTCCAGCCAAGCAGCTGTTGCTTGAAGCCATAACTGGCGGTTTGGTAATACGTGATGGCGCGGCTGACCAGTGGGTCGTCGCTGTTGACCCGGGACTCGCGGCTTTCGGTCAGTGCGTCGTCATGCCGGCGCAGGCCCTGGCGTGGGCTGAGGATCGCCAGATCCTTGCCGTCGAACAGCCCCAGATGCTGATAGTTGCCCACCACGACCCGAGGTGGCAGCGGGTTGTCCTGCAGCAGATTGCGACCGAAGAAGGTCGATTGGTAATCCAGGTTCAGCAACCCCAGCAGGGTCGGCGCGAGGTCGATCTGGCTGGCCAGTTGCGCGTTTTCCCGTGCTTCGATCATCTTCGGTGCATAGATGAACAGCGGGATCTGGTAGTTGGTGATCGGCAGGTCTTCCTTGCCCGCGCTGCCGGCCGTGTGGTCGGCGACGAAGATGAAGATCGTGTTGTCGAACCACGGCTTCTCACGCGCCTGCGCCAGGAACTGGCCGATGGCGTAGTCGGTGTACTTCACCGCACCATCGCGACCGTTGCCGGACTTGATGTCGATCCGGTTATCCGGATAGGTGTACGGACGATGGTTGGAGGTGGTCATCAGCTGCAACAGGAAAGGTTGCTGCTTGGCGTAGTCGGCGTCCGCCAGCTTCAGGGTCTGTTTGTACAGATCCTCGTCAGCCATGCCCCAGGCGTTCTTGAAGTGAATCTCCGACTCATCGACGCTGCTCTGATCGACAACGCGATAACCGTTGCCACTGAAGAACGCGTTCATGTTGTCGAAGTAACCACGCCCACCGTACACGAACACGCTGTCATAGCCGACCGCGCTCAATTGCTGGCCGAGGCTGGCGAAACCGCTTTCGCGACCGATGCGCTTGACGATCGAACGGCCCGGCGTCGGTGGAATAGCCAGGGTGATGGCTTCCAGTCCACGGTCTGTGCGAGTGCCGGTGGCATAGAAGTTGTTGAAGTACAGGCTCTGCTTGCGCAAGGCGTCGAGGTTCGGCGTCAGGTTGCGGCCATCACCATTGCTGCCCAGGTATTTGGCGCTCAGGCTTTCGATGGTCACCAGCACGATGTTCGGCTTGCGGGTGACGCCGGGGTTATCGATATTGCGACGGATGTCCTGCGGATCCTGGCCGACGAAACGGGCATTGGGCTCGTTCAGTTCGGCACGAATCTGACCGGCAACCTTGTCCGCTGGCAGGCTCTTGTAGAACTGGCTGTAGTCCAGTTCGTTGTTACGGAACGCGGCGAAGAACTGATACGGGCCATTGCTCGCCAGTTCATTCTGATAGGCGTTGCCGCCCTGGGCACGCGGTGCGTCCTGACTGACCAGTTGCAGGCTCAGGCCCGCCACCACCAACAGCGCCAAGGCATTCAGCAGCCGACCGCGCAGTGGCGGCAGCGGTGCATCCAGCGCTGCATTGAATGCCTTGCGCAAGACAAGACTCAGTCCCACGGCCAGAACTGCCAGAATGCTCAGCAACTTGCCGATCGGATAAGACTCCAGCACGTTGTTCAGCACTTCGTCGGAGTACACCAGGTAGTCGACAGCGATGAAGTTGAAGCGCACCCCGAACTCATCCCAGAACAGCCATTCGGCCACCGCCGTGAACAGCATGGCGTACAGGCTGACGGTCAGCAGTCCCTGCAGGAACCAGCGGTGACCGCGACGGCGCCACAAGGCCGGCGGGCACAGCAGCAGATACAGACCCATCGGCAAAGCGGCGTAGGCGAGGAAGCCCAGGTCGTAGACCAGACCGACACCGAACACGGACAGCGCACCGCCACCGGCCTCATCCAGATGAGTCAGCAGCAGTACGATACGGGTGAGGAGAAACACGACCAGCCAGGCACCGGTGACCAGCAGCAGATAGCGCATAGGCGCTGTCTTGAAGAAACCCATTGTTTTCTTTTCCTTTTATCAATGGCGCGGGAGTTTCGCGAAGTCACTGTAATGAGGTTGTGAACCGATAGTGAAAACTTTGTTAAAGATTTATGTTGGTTGAGCAAATCGATCTGTCGGGGCTGCAACCCTAGCCCTGAGCCGAAGTTGGCCGTAAGCTGCGCGGGCCATGACGGCCGTTACTGTGTACGGAAGAGGTGCCCATGCGAATTCTATTGGTCGAAGACAACCGCGATATCCTGGCCAACCTGGCCGATTACCTGGGCCTGAAGGGCTATACCGTCGATTGCGCCCAGGACGGTCTGTCGGGCCTGCATCTGGCGGCTACCGAGCACTATGACCTGATCGTGCTCGACATCATGTTGCCCGGCATCGACGGCTACACCCTGTGCAAACGCCTGCGCGAAGATGCGCGCCGCGACACGCCGGTGATCATGCTCACCGCCCGCGACCAACTCGACGATCGCCTGCAGGGCTTCAAATCCGGGGCTGACGATTACCTGGTCAAACCCTTTGCGTTGTCGGAACTGGCCGCGCGGGTCGAAGCCGTGATGCGCCGGACCCAGGGCGGCGGTCGCCGTTCCCTGCAGGTCGGTGACCTGAGCTACGACCTCGACACACTCGAAGTGACCCGCGAAGGCAAACTGCTCAAGCTCAACCCGGTCGGCCTCAAGTTGCTCGCGGTGCTGATGCAGAAGAGCCCGCATGTACTGCGTCGGGAAATTCTCGAAGAAGCCCTGTGGGGCGATGACTGCCCGGACAGCGACAGCCTGCGCAGCCACGTCCACCAATTGCGTCAGGTGATCGACAAGCCGTTCGCCAAACCACTGCTGCACACCGTGCACGGCGTGGGTTATCGCTTGGCCGAGGGCCGCGATGGAGTTTAAGCAAAGCCTTGCCCAGCGGATCATCATCGCCTTTGCGCTGATGAGCGCACTGGTGGCAGGGGCCTTCGCCATGGGCATCGTCGCGACCGTGCACCTGGTGGAAGAAAAACTGATTTCCGCAGGACTGGGCGGCGACTTGCAGCGCCTGTTGTTGATGGACAACGTCTCGGACTGGAGCCATCGGCCGGAGCCGGATCAACTGTTCTATTTCAGCGGCGGCCCGGGTGACTTCGAGCTGCCCAAGGATCTGCGACATCTGGATTCCGGGTTCCACGAAGTCTTCCGCGAGCAGCTGTCGTATCACGCGATGGTCGAAATCGTCGACGGCCGGCGCTATGTGCTGCTGCAGGACCAAAGCGATTTCGAAGAGCGTGAGCGCGTACTGTTTGCCGTGGTGCTGGTGGGCTTCGTGCTCAGCCTGGCGCTGGCGGTTTTCCTCGGCTGGGTGCTGGCACGCAAGGTGATGGCGCCGGTGGTCCGGCTGGCGCGTCAGGTGCGTCATCGCGATCAGTTGCTGGGACTCGCACCGCCGCTGGCGCCGGACTACGCCGCCGATGAAGTGGGTGAACTGGCGGTGGCATTCGATGCGACGCTGGGGCGTTTGCGTCAGGCGCTGACGCGTGAGCGGCTGTTCACCAGTGACGTCAGCCATGAATTGCGTACACCGCTGATGGTGCTGGCCAGTTCCTGTGAACTGTTGCTGGAAAACCCGGGCATCGATCAGCGCGGCCGCGCCCAGGTCGAACGCATCGCCCGTGCCAGCGAAGAAATGCGCGAACTGGTGCAGACTTTCCTGATGCTGGCCCGTGCCCAGCGCGAAGATGCGGGGGCCGCGCCCCAGCACAATCTCGGCCAGGTGGCGGACAATCTGTTGGGCCTGTGGCGCGAGCCGATCGAGTCGAAGGGCCTGAATTTGATTTTCGAACCGGGCAACCCGCCGGAAACCCGTTACAACGCCACCCTGCTCAATGCCGTGATGGGCAACCTGCTGCGTAATGCGTTGCACTACACCGAGCATGGCTTCATTCGGCTGACGCTCAATGACAACGGCTTTGTGGTCGAGGACTCGGGCGTGGGCATTCCCGAGGAGAAACGCGAGGCGATGTTCCAGCCTTTCGTACGGGGCAGCGAAAAGCGTGGAGAGGGTCTGGGGCTCGGTCTGTCATTGGTACAGCGCATCTGCGAGAACCAGGGCTGGAGTGTCACATTGAGTACGATGGAGCCCAATGGCTGCCGTTTCGAAGTAGATCTTGGCAAGCGCTGAATCCCTCCCGGGCGACGTAAAAAAGCTGCCAACCTGAACGAATCCTGTATAACCTTGAAATAGTTCGGGGGTTTACGCGACGTTTTTTTCACAAAGGGATGACCTGACGCTGACACTCCCGTGCCTAAGGTGGAGCTATCAGCATTCAGGAGTCCCGACGATGGCCGGCCCGATCAAACTCGATTTTTCCGAAAAGTACGACGACAACCACGCGCAGAAATACCTGCGCAAGCATCAGGATGGTCTGGGGCGTCGTTTGTCCAACTGGCGAGATCAGCAGTTGGCTCGCAAGGCACTGACCCTGGTCGGTGAGCCGGGGCTGGTGCTGGATCTGCCGTGCGGTGCCGGGCGTTTCTGGCCACTGCTGGCAGAAAAGCCCAATCGGGTGATCATCGGGGCAGACAATTCCGAGTCGATGATCAAGACGGCGATGCAGGCCCAACCGGCGGATGTGGTGAAACGGGTACAACCCTTGCACACTTCGGCGTTCGACATTGCGTTGCCTGACAACTCCGTGGACAGCATTTTCTGCATGCGTCTGCTGCACCACATCGGCGAGGCCGAGCATCGGCAGACGATTTTGCGTGAGTTCGAACGCGTTACCCGGGACAGTGTGATCATTTCGTTGTGGGTAGATGGCAATTTCAAAGCCTGGAAACGCAAGCGCGCCGAGAAAAAACGCGGGCAGGAAGGTTACCAGAATCGATTTGTGCTACCGGCCGCTACGGTTGAAAAGGAATTCGAAGAGGCAGGATTCAGGATCCAGGAACAACTGGACTTTATTCCGCTCTATGCCATGTGGCGAGTTTACGTACTACGCAAGAGGTAAGAGGATGGCAGTGCAATTTGCAGCAGAAACGGGAGTCGCTCCCCAGGATCGCTTTGACTACTACTGGAACCAGCGCGGTGAATGGGTGGAAGAACCCAACGTGCGTCGTGGTGGGGAAAGTGGTGTACAGCGGGTGGTGGGGCGCGATGGTCAACTGCTGTATGCCAAACGCCAGACAGGCCATATCTATCGCAGTTGGCTGCACCCGTTCGGGCGACCGACTGTTTTGCGTGAACTGGATGCACTGACCGGTGTAACCAAACTTGGCGTCCGGGTACCGGAAATTGTCTTTTGCGGTGCTCAGCCTGACCCGCAGCACAAGTGGCGGGCGTTGCTGGTCACCAAGTCGCTGGACGGCTTTCAGGAGCTTGAACATTGGGAAGCGGCAGGCGGCCGCGAGCAGTACGGTGAAGCGGTGTATGAGCGTGTACTCAAGGATCTCGCGGAGAACCTGGCTCGCATGCACAAGGGGCGCTGGCAGCACAGCTGCATTTACATCAAGCACGTATTTGTCCGCGTCACCGGCGAGGGTGAGTCAGCCAAAGTCGAAGTGGCCCTGATCGATCTGGAAAAGTGCCGTCAACGCCTGACCGCTCATCGCGCGGCCTCCCATGACATGAAACAATTGCGCCGCCACTCGTCGTTCAGCCCTACGGACTGGAAGAAACTCGTCTATTTTTATGAGACGGCGTTTGGCAGCGCTATCAAAGGTTTATAGCGATGAAACTAGAAATTGCGCGAGGTTTGTTTCTGGTAGGAGCCTTGGCAGTTGCATCTTTGGCGGTGGCGGCCTGGGAACAGCCACGCATGCAAGTGATCGGGGCATCGACCAATGATGCCCATTGTCCGATGCCGCGGGTGGCGAAAGCCTCCGTGGCAACCAAGCCCGACCATGATTTGCTGCTGTTCATGTTCGGACTTTCTCAAGGGATGAGGCCGCAGAGTTGAAACGTCTACAAGAGCCAAAGGCCTCGCACATGCGAGGCCTTTTTTTATGCTTGTGTGGAAGCGGCGGTCAGGTGGAGGGTTTGGGATCGGGTTTGGCCAGCACGGTGTAGACGCAGGGCAAGACGAACAGCGTAAACAACGTCCCGATCGACATCCCGGTGGCAATCACCGTCCCGATATCGAAGCGGCTCACCGCACCCGCGCCACTGGCGAGGATCAACGGCACCATGCCGAACACCATGGCAGCGGTGGTCATCAGGACGGGTCGCAAGCGAATCGCCGCCGCTTCCTCGACCGCTTCACGGGGCGTCAGGCCCTTTTCCTTGCGCAGTTGATTGGCAAATTCGACGATCAGGATCCCGTGTTTACTGATCAGGCCGATCAGTGTCACGAGCCCGACCTGGGTGTAAATATTCATGCTCGACCAGCCGAGGAACAGCGGAATCAGCGCCCCGCAAATCGACAGCGGTACGGTCACCAGGATCACCAGCGGGTCGCGGAAACTCTCGAACTGCGCCGCCAGCACCAGGAAAATGATCGCCAGCGCCAACGCGAAGGTGACCCACAGCGCGCTGCCTTCCTGTACGAACTGCCGTGAAGCGCCGCCGTAATCGAAAGCAAAACCGGCGGGTGCCTCTTCCCGGGCGATCTGCACCACGCTGTCGATGGCCTCGCCCATGCTGACCAGTGGGAACCCGGACAGCTTCGCCGCATTGAGCTGCTGGAACTGGTTGAGCTGTCGCGGTCGTGCCCGATCGGTCACGGTGATCAGGGTCGACAGCGGCAACAGCTCGCCCTGGGTGTTTTTCACGTAGTAGTTGTTCAGCCAGTCCGGATTGTCGCGGTAGGCCCGTTCAACCTGGGCGATGACCTTGTAACTGCGACCCTCGATGGTGAAACGGTTTATCTCCGCTTCGCCAAGCAGGGTGGCGAGGGTACCGCCCAGATCCTGCATCGACACGCCCATCTGCGCCGCCTTGGCGCGGTCGATATCGACCACCACCTCCGGTTTGTCGAAGGCCAGGTCAAGGTCGACGAACGCGAACTTGCCCGACTCCATCGCACGCTTCTTGATCCGGTCAGCCACCTGCAGCAACAGCTCGTAGTCATTGGCCGTGTTGATCACGAATTCGAACGGAAGACCCTCGCCGGTGCCGGGCAGGGAAGGCAGGTTGAAACCGAAGATCTGCAACCCCGGGATGTTGCCGAGTTTGCCCTGCACCTCGGGAAGAATCTGCATCTGTGTACGGCTGCGCTCGTTCCACGGTTTGAGCAGGAAACCGCCGATACCGGTCTGTACACCGTTGTAGCCGTTGATCTGGAACGAGGAGTAGTACTCCGGGAATTCCTTGAAGATCTTCACGAACTCGTCGGTGTAGGTGTTCAGGTAATCGAGGTTGGTCGGTTGCGGCGCGTTGGCCATCATGAAAATGATGCCTTGGTCTTCATCCGGCGCCAGTTCCGATTTGGTGAACTTGAGCAGTACCGGAATCAGGCACAGCACGATCACTGCGAACACCAGCACCACTGGCCGGGTGTTGAGGGTGCCGTGGAGCATGCTCTGATAGCGTCGCTTGAGGTTTTCGAAGATCCGGTCGAGGCGGTGGGCAAGTCCGCTGGGGTTTTCTTCATGTCGCAACAGAAAGGCACACATCATCGGTGACAGGGTCAGGGCGACGATGCCGGAAATCACCACGGCCCCGGCCAGAGTCAACGCAAACTCCTTGAAGAGTGCCCCGGTCAGCCCGGTGAGGAAACCGATCGGCGCATACACCGCTGCCAGGGTGATGGTCATCGAGACCACCGGCATCGCGATTTCCCGGGCGCCCTCAAGTGCGGCGTCCAGCGGTGTCTTGCCTTCTTCGATATGTCGGTGGATGTTTTCCACCACGACGATGGCATCGTCCACCACCAGACCGATCGCCAGCACCATCGCCAGCAGGGTCAGCAGATTGATCGAGTAGCCCATCATCTGCATGAAGAACATCACGCCGATCATCGACAGTGGAATGGTCACCACCGGGATCACCACTGAACGCAGGGCGCCGAGGAACAGGAACACCACCACGATCACGATCAGCACCGCTTCGAACAGGGTTTTCACCACCTCGTCGATGGAGGCCTGGATGAACAGCGTCGCGTCGTAGGCGATCTCGCTCTTGAGGTTGGGCGGCAACTGGGCCTCCAGCTCGGGCATGATCTTGCGCACTTCCTTGATCACGTCGAGCGGGTTGGCGCCGGGCGTCGCCTTGATCCCGATGTACACCGAGGGTGTACCACCGAAGGAGCTGATGGAGTTGTAATTCTCCGCACCCATTTCCACCCGCGCCACATCGCTGAGCAGCACACGGCTGTCGCCACTGACCTTGAGCGGAATCTTGCCGAAGGCCTCGGCCGACTTCAGTTCGGTGTTGGCGTTGATGCTGGTAACCACGTACTCGCCTTTTACCTCGCCGGCGGCGGAGAGGAAGTTGTACTGGCGCACCGCGTTGCTCACGTCGCTGGCGCTGAGGCCGAAACCGGCGAGTTTCACCGGGTCGATCCACAGGCGCATGGCGAACACCTGGTTACCCAGAATCTCGGCTTCGGCCATGCCTGGCAGCGTCGCCAGTTTCGGCTGGATCACCCGGGACAGGTAGTCAGTGATCTGCGGGTTGCTCAGTTCCTTGCTGAAGAAGCTGATGTACATCAGTGCCGAGGCATCGGCGGCTTCCTTGCTCAGTACCGGGTCTTCGGCATCCTGTGGCAGTTTGTTTTTCACCTCGTTGGCCTTGGCCAGCAGTTCGGTGAACAAGCGGTCGCTGTTGGAACCGATGCGTGCGTAGATCGAAATCACCGAGAAGTTCTGCCGACTGACCGAGGTCATGTAGTCGATGCCCTCGGCGCTCGCCAGGCTCTGCTGCATCGGCTGGGTGATGTAGCCCTGGATGGTTTCGGCGTTGGCCCCGGGGTAGGCGGTGGTCACCGTGATCAGGGCGTTTTCCATTTGCGGGTACTGGCGCAGCGGCAGCTTGCTCCAGGCCTGGAAGCCCAGCAGCACAATCAGCAGGCTGACCACGGTGGCGAGCACCGGGCGGCGAATGAACGGATCGGTAAAGGCCATGAGGATTCCTTGATCAGTCAGCGCGGCGCGGACTGTTCTGCTCGCCGAGGGTCTTGTCGTCGCTGATGGCGATGTGCGCGCCGTTGTCCAGTTTGATCTGGCCGGCCGTCACCACTTGTTCGCCGCTCTGCACGCCCTTGTTGATCATCACCAGCCCCTCGCGGCGCTCACCGGTTTCAATGAAACGGCGCTCGGCGATCAGTACCGGTTGGCCCTTGTCGTCTTTCTCGACACTGCCGTCCTCGGCTTTCTTCTGCCCGACCACGTAGATCGAGTTGCCGTAAAGGGTGTAGGTGATCGCGCTTTCCGGCACGACGATGTGTTTCTGCGGGTCCGGCAGCAGCACTTCAAGGCTGGCGAACATGCCCGGCAGCAACTTGCCGTCGGGATTGGCCAGCGTCGCGCGGACCAGAATGTTGCGGGTGGTGCTTTCGACAATCGGGTTGATCGCGCTGATCGCGCCAGGGAAGTTCTGCCCGGGATAGGCGGCAACCGAAATCTGCACCGGCTGACCGATGGCCAGCTTCGGCACTGATTGCTCAGGCACATAGAAGTCGGCGTAGAGGCTGCTCAGATCCTGCAGGGTGGCGATTTTCGTGCCGCTGGCGAGATAGTCACCGACGTCGACCTGACGGATACCGATGGTGCCGCTGAACGGTGCGGAAATGCGTTTTTTTGCCAGCGATGCATTGAGCTGATTGACCGTGGCCTTGTTCTTTTGCAGGACCGCCGAGAGTCGGTCGTACTCGCCTTTTGAAATAGCACTGCTGCCAACCAGCTGGCTGCCACGGCCGAAGTCCAGTTGCGCCAGACCGAGGTCGGCCTTGGCGGTTTCCAGCAGTGCGGATTCGACGGCGCTGTCGAGTTGCAGCAACGGTTGCCCGGCCTTGACCTTCTGGCCTGATTCGAACTTGAGTTCGGTCACGGTGCCGGCGACTTCCAGGCTCAGCTCGACACCCTGCAGCGCCTTGAGCGTGCCGACGGTAGGCAGGCGCATCTGCCACGGGCGCTCGGCGGCGGTGGCCACGGCGACGCTGATCGGCGGCTTCGGTTTGGCAAAGCCCTGGATCATCGTGTAGATCGAGAAGGCCTTGTAACCGGCGAGGAGCAGAACGATCAGCAGTACAACACCCAACATGATCAGCATGCGGCGACGCAGCATATTCCAGTTCCTTGGAGAAAATCAGGCGAGACAGGCGGGCACATTACCCCGACTCCGGCAGGGATTCCAACTGCCAGTTTTTACAGGGTGTGATGGAGGAAGGTGTAGAAAAGCGGTGCCGCCGACCGAGCGGTCGGCGGCGAATTTCAGGCCATCAGATGAAGATGGTTGTCCCAGAGCCCTGCGGGCAAATCCAGCGGTTTGGCCAGCAGTTCGTCCTGGCGGCAATCGTAATAACGGCAACGTCCTTGCCCCGAGGTCACGACAAAACCGTCCTTCACCGCACCGACACCGGCGCAGTCGGGTAACGGTGCATCGAGGCGTACTTCGCCGCTGTCCAGATCCCAGATGAAGAAGCGGTTGCCACGCGGTGCGGTCAGCGCCACCAGACGCAGGTCGCTGTGTACGGCAACGCTGGCGGTGTAATGACCCATCGACTGTAACTGATGCTCCGGCACCGGGAACGCCACGAACGGCTGGCCCGGACGTTTGATCGCCAGCAACTCGGAACGCTCCTGGGAAGGCCCCATGAATTGCTGGCCGGCGACGATGGTGCCGTCGCCGGCGATCCCCAGGTGCCGCACGCTGTTCATCGACTGGGCGAGGGTTTCCTTGCTCAGCAGGGTGCCGTCGCGTTGCATCAGCACCAGGCTCGGTTCCATGGCGTCGAGGTTCATGTCGACCCGGCTTTCGGCTTCGGTGCGGATCCCGCCGTTGGCCACCACCAGGGTTTCACCGTCGGGCATCCACGACACTTGATGCGGGCCGAGACCGTGGGTGGAAATCTCGCCGCTGTGCACCAGCCGTTCACCCTCGAACTTGTACACCCCGAGCAGGCCGCGGCCCGGATCGGTGGTGTCGTTCTCGGTGGCGTACAGGTAATCGCCGCTGTGGTGGATCACCGCGTGGCCGTAAAAATGCCGGTTCGGCTGCGAGGACACGGTCTGCAACAACGCACCGTCGCGCAGGTCGATCAGGTAGCTCTCGGTGCCCGGACGCCGGGCGACGAACAGCGCGATCGGCAGCGTCGGGTGATTGATGATGTCGTGGCAGCGCTGACCGACTTCGGTGGCGAACACTCGCCTGCCGTCCAGCCGATAGCCGACGGCGTAGTGCTTGCCGTCGGTGTCGTCCCGCGCCGACAGCAGCAGCGGGCTCTGATCCTTGCGCTTGAACAGCGTCCAGCCGCCCAGTGTCACTGCTCCCAGCAGCAAACTACCTAAAGTCAGAGCCTGGCGTCGCAGCATGGCACTTGCCCTCATCAGTCACCGTCGTTGGCGTTGAAGCCCAGTTGGATGCCCAGCGCCTTGGCCAGTTCGCCTTCGTGCAGGCGATGGACGACGTTGAGACTGTCGTAGATGTCGTTGAGTTGCTGGCGACCGGCGTCGTCTTCGAGCATTTCAGTCAGCGAGCGTTGAGTGCTACCGAACAGTTTGAGCGAGGCTGCGTAAGCGGCGTCGATCTTGTCCGCCAATGGTTTCTGCTCAGTTGGCAGCAAGCCGCGCAGGCCTTTGTTGTCGACGCCTTCCCAAACGGTCTTGGCGGCGGCGAGGCTGGCTTCCATGGCCGTCAGAGACGACTGGCTGCGCCACGCGTCGGCCTGGAACGGTTGCGGCACGCCTTTGCTCTGGCGGCCCATTGGCGTACCGAGCTTTTTCTTCAGGGTGTCGAGGGCGGTGACCTGTACCCGCAGCAGATCAGCGATCGCTTCGTGGGAATCGGCGTAGCGCTGGTTCGGGAACTTGCTCATCTGCGCAAGCATGCCGTCGGTGTTGTTCCAGCTGCTGAGGATCTCTTCGGCCAGGAGTTTCTGGCGCTCGCCAATGGCCACCAGCAGCGGGCAGTACTTGGCTTTCTGCGCGTCGTTGGCCACGTCAGGCTTGGCGTCGAACAGGATGTACTCGTAGGCCGACAGGCCCTGGACCACGACGCTGGACTTGGCCAGTGCAGCGGCATCGATCTGCGGCTGGGCGGTGACCAGTTGCTCGACCTGACGGCCGACCAGGTTTTTCTTGTCCGGCCAGAACTGCACCTGCCACGAGCGATTGCCCTCGGCCAGTGGACCGATCAGCAGCGGTTGCAGCTCGGCCCAGGCTTTCTGCGCGTGCAGGAAGTCGGCGCGGGCGGTTTCCAGGTTTTCCTTGCCCTGACAGTAGGCGAGGGCGCTGACAGCCAGTTGCTTGTCGGCTTCGACCCAGCGGGTGTAAGTCGGCAGGATCACCGATTTGGCGATGGCGGCGGAGGTGACGGCTTGCGGATCCTGCGGCGAGCACGCGCCGAGGGCCAGTGCGGCAAGGCTGGTGAACAACAGCTTGGGACGGAACATGTCGGGCTCCCGATTCTTTTAAGTGTTTAAAGTGAATTCAAAAACGCCAGCAGCGCGGCACGCTGCTCGGCATTGAAAGACAAAACCTGTTGCTGCGCCGCCTTGGCTTCGCCGCCATGCCAGAGCACAGCTTCGAGCAGGTTGCGGGCGCGGCCGTCATGCAGAAACTGAGTGTGGCCGCTGACCGCCTGCGTCAGGCCGATGCCCCAAAGGGGCGGGGTGCGCCAGTCGCGGCCGCTGGCCTGGAATTCGGTGCGGTTGTCGGCCAGGCCTTCGCCCATGTCATGCAGCAGCAGATCGCTGTACGGGCGAATCACTTGATTGGCCAGTTCAGGTTCGGCCGCGTTGGCGGCGGTGGTGTATTTCGGCGTGTGACAGGACTGACAGCCAGCCTGGAAAAACAGGTTCTTGCCGGCCAGCACCTGAGCATCGTTGACGCCACGGCGTGCGGGAACGGCGAGGTTGCGGGTGTAGAACAGCACCAGGCGCAGGATGTTGTCGCTGACTTCAGGTTCGCCGTCCGGGCCATTGCCATTCGGCGCCTGTTTGCAGGCGATTTGCGCATCAGTGCAGTCATCAAACGGTCTCAGGCTCGTGGTGAGGCCCATATCACCAGAAAACGCGTGAACATTTTGTTGATTGAGGTTCGGTTGGCCGGCTTTCCAGCCAAATCGCCCCATGACCGTCTTTTGCTGTGCGTCATCCCAGACGCGGTTGGGCCGGCCGTTGATGCCGTTGTTTTCTTTGGCCTGCGCGGCGGCGTTGGCGAGAATCGCTTCTTCGGGGATGGCTTCGAGCAGACCCAGGCCGATCATCGGTGGCGCAACGCGTGCGGAGAAACGTGTGTCGGGGTGCATCGGGCCGTAGCCGAGTTGGGTGATCTGCAAGACCGGCTTGCGCAGTTCGATTTCGGTGCCGTCCGTGAAGCGCACCGGCACTGGCGTGTAATCGACCCGCACCTTGCCTTCCGGCGCAACGCCGGGCACGGCCATGTCCTGGAACTGCCCACCGTAGACCGGCTCCGGCACCACGCCGACCTGCTCGATCAATCTGGCGTACTGCGGCGCATCGGGAATCGACAGGCGCACCAGCATCGATACGGCGTTGGGCGCATCCGGCGTCGGCGGATGGCCGCGGCCGTCCTTGATGTGGCAGCCCTGGCAGGCGTTGGTGTTGAACAACGGGCCGAGGCCGTCGCGGGCGGTGGTGGTCGACGGTGCGATCACCCAAGGGCTGCGAAAGAAGCTGTTACCGACGCTGAAGTCCACCCGACGCGAGGGCGGAAGATTCGCGGAGGGCAGGGAAAATGAATTCTGACCCGTCTTGCGTACGGTCGCGGTGCCGCCGGAGCGGGCTTCGCCGGGCTCGGCCTTGGTGAAACGCGGGGCGTCATCGCAGGCACTCAGGCCCAGGGCCAGAAACAGTGCGGACAAGCGAAGAGGCAGCGAGGGCATCAGACTTCCTGCAAGAGGGGCGAATTTAAAGGCGCAAAGTCTAACAGGGCGAGGGGGTTTGAATAAGAGGAATTATCGTTTGCTTGATACACGTCAGGTCAGCCAGAACGAACAAGGCGACCCGGAGGTCGCCTTGTTCAGTCAGACGCGCTTGATCAGAACTCGTGATCGGCGTTGTCCGGGTTCAGGTCGCTGATACCCAGCTTGCCGGCCGCCGTTTCGATCGAACCGGTCTGCTTGACCAGCGAGGCGATGGCGTCACGAACGATCTGGTTGCCAGCGGTGTTGCCGGCGGCGATCAACTGGTCGTAGTGCTCACCCTTGTTGGCGTGATCGACCATGACCTGGATCTTGGCTTCGGTAGCGGCCAGATCGGCTTTCAGGGCGGTGTCGGCAGCCGGGTCAACCTTGGCCACCAGCGACGACAGGCTGGCACCGGTCATTTTGGTGCCGTCGACGCGGGTGTACTCGCCCAGGTAAACGTTACGAATGCCTTTGGCATCGTAGAAGTGCGAGTTGTGGGTGTTGTCGCTGAAGCAGTCCTGTTCGTCTTCCGGGGAGTTCGCTTCCAGGGACACCTTCATGCGCTCGCCAGCCAGCTCGCCCAGAGACAGGCTGCCCATGCCGAACAGCATTTTGCGCAGGCCGCTTTCGGCCGGTTCGGCTTCCAGGGTGGCGCGGTAGTTGTCGGCCACGTTCGGCTTCCAGTTGCCGACCATTTCTTCCAGGTCGCTGACCAGCAGTTGGGTCACGGCTTTCAGGTAGGCACGACGACGATCGTTGTGACCGCCGGTGGCGCCAGCGCCTTCCAGGTAATCCGAAGCTGGACGGTTGCCGGCGCCAGGGCCGGTGCCGTTCAGGTCCTGGCCCCAGAGCAGGAATTCGATGGCGTGGTAGCCGGTGGCAACGTTGGCTTCGGAACCGCCCAGCTCGTTCAGGCTGGCGAGTTTTTCCGGAGTGATGTCCTTGACGTCGACCTTGTCTTCGCCGACCTGTACTTCGGTGTTGGCGATGATGTTGGCGGTGGCGCCCGGGTTGCCCAGTGCGTGTTCGTAGGATTTGTCGACGTAGTCGATCAGGCCTTCGTCCAGAGGCCAGGAGTTAACCTGACCTTCCCAGTCGTCGATGATGGTGTTGCCGAAGCGGAACACTTCGCTCTGCAGGTAAGGAACGCGGGCGGCAACCCAGGCTGCACGTGCGGCCTTCAGAGTGTCGGCGTTCGGCTTGGCGAGGAAAGCGTCGATAGCGGTCTGCAGGGTTTTCGCGGTGGATTCGGCATCGCTGTAAACGGCGAAGACCATGTCGGCGTAGTGTGCGACCACAGCCTTGGCAGCGGCCTCGTCGACTTTACCGGCAGTGGCAGGAGCCGCCGGCGCGGCGGTGCTGGCGGCTGGCGTCGGCGCTGCTGGAGCGGCGGCCTTGTCTTTGCCTTCGCCGCAACCGGCGAGGGAAATAGCGATGGCCAGCAGACTGGCGGTAGCCAGAGGCATACGAATCATGGCGAACATCCTGCTTCGGTAATTGAGTGGACAGGCGCGGGGGTGCGCAAAAGCTGCGACATAATGCAAATCTTTCGCATTATGTGTAAAGGGTTGTGGCTGGAAATATTTCCTATTCGCGCGGGGTTTGCGCTGGATCAACGGTGCCGGGCACAAGGCGTGTGGCGGCCCTTGCCGGCAGCGTTCAGAGGATCGCCGCGTTGCTGCGCTGGGCCTGTTTGAGATAAACGCTCAACTCCCGCGCCGGCAGCGGCTTGCTGTAGTGATAGCCCTGACCTTCATGGCAGCCTTCGGAGATGATGTAGGTCTCCTGTTCGGCGGTTTCCACGCCTTCTGCGATCACCTGCATGCCGAGGCTCTTGCCCAGTTGAATGATGGCGCGAACGATGGTCGCGTCATCGTCGTCATCCAGCAGATCCTGGACGAAGCTCTTGTCGATCTTGATCTTGTCCAGCGGCAGACTCTTGAGATAGCTCAGCGAGGAGTAGCCGGTTCCGAAGTCGTCGATGGCGATCAGTGCGCCGGAGCGGCGCAGGCTCAGCAAGTGCTGGGCGGCGGTGCTGATGTCTTCCATCAGGCCGGTTTCGGTGACTTCCAGTTCCAGGCTGCGCGGCGGCAGGCGGTACATCTGCAACAGGTTGTTGACCACCCGGGGCAGCTCGGCGTGGTGCAGTTGCACGGTGGACAGGTTGACCGCCATGCGCAGGTCGACGAAACCCTGATCGTGCCATTCGCGCAGTTGTTTGCAGGCCTGATCCAGCACCCACTCGCCGATGGCGATGATCGTACCGTTCTGTTCGGCCAGCGGAATGAACAGGTCCGGCGGCACCAGCCCGTGCTCCGGATGTTGCCAGCGGATCAGGGCCTCGACACCGACCACGCGGTGATCGCGGTAGCTGATCTGTGGCTGATAGACGAGGTAGAACTGATCCCGCAGCAAGGCATCGCGCAGGTCTTTTTCCAGTTCGCGGCGACGGCGCATCTCGCTGTCGACGCTGGCGATATAGAACTGATAGCGGTTGCGCGAGCGGGTCTTGGCCAGGGTCATGGTCTGCTCGGCTTTCTGCAACAGCTTCTCGGTGCTGTCGCCGTCCTCCGGGAACAGGGTGATGCCGATGGTGGCGCGCAGGCGGATTTCCTGATGGTCGAGGGCGAATGCCGCTTCCAGATCATCGAGGATGCTTTGCGCCAGTTCCGCCGCTTCGTAAGGTTGTTCGATGTCGGCCTGTACCAGGGCGAACTGGTCGCCACCCAGGCGGGCGAGGGCGCCGAGACGGCCGCTGTGGGCGCGCAGGCGATCAGCGAGGGCCAACAGCAATTGGTCGCCGGTCTGGTAGCTGAATTGTTCGTTGATGCCCTTGAAGTCATCCAGCCCGACGCACAACACCGCGACCCGGCGCTGCAGCTTGCCGGCGTCCACCAGAATCTTGTCCAGCTGTTGCTGCAATTGCTGACGGTTCGGCAGGCCGGTGAGGAAGTCGTACTGGGCCATGCGCAGCAGACTGTTTTCCGCTTCGTGGCGCAGATGGGTGTTGCGTTCGATGGATTCGAGCAACTGGTTGGCGGTGTTGATCCAGATGCCGAGTTCGTTTTTCTCGTGACCCTTGAGCTGTGGAATCTTGTGTTCGCTGGGGCGGTCCGGGTTGATTTCCGTGAGGTGCTCGATGATCCGCGACAGCGGCTTGGTCAGCAGCCAGTGATAGACCAGATACAGCACCAGGCCCATGGCCAGGGCGCGCAATACGCCGGAAATGAAGATGATCACTGAACTGACGATGAAACCCTGACCGTAGGTGGCGGTGTCGAGGGTGATGCTCAGGTCGCCGTAATATTCGCTGTAGGGGCCGCGACCCACGAGTTGGGTGGTGAACGTGCGCTCCTGTCCGAGAATCAGGTCGGTCAGCCAGCGGCTGTTGGAATGCTGCAATTCACGGGATTTCTGCGCGAGCATCGCTTCGTTGGGATGCCCGATGGAGGCCTGGCGCACGGCATCGTCCTGGAACAGGCCTTCGATCACCTGCATGCCCATCTCCCGGTCCAGGCTGTAGACGGCCTGGGTTGAAGGATCGCGGAACATGTCGAGGATGCGTTCGGCATCGCCGGCGACGGCCTGGCGTGTTTTATAGGCATCGAAAACGATCTGCGCGCAGCTCAAGACTACGCCGACGATCAATGCCGACAGGAGCACGACCCGGAGCAACTTCACCGACAAGCTGTTCTTGAGTTCCAGCTTCAAAGGGTTATTCCTTGTTCCGTGCGGGTAGCGTCAAGTTGCCATGAGTATTGGCAATCCCGTGTTGGCAGTCAAAGGGACAATCGAGCCGCGGAAAATTTGTCCGTGGCCTTGGCCGAAATGCTGCTGCCTGGAGTATTTGCCCTGGTTGTACTGTGTCGGTAGTTTTGGCCTCCAACTTGAGGGGCGTCGGACATTTTTTCCTCTGTTTGATGTTAGTCCGCTGTGGCTCGGGAGCAAGGGGACAAGGGCTGCTTTGCGTGTGGGAAATGGCCCTGTTTGCGATCAGATTCACCTTCGTGTTTTTCGCAGGCATAAAAAAACCCGGCAATAGCCGGGTTTTTTGTCTGGCGCGCAGCTTAAGCGGTGAAGGTCTTGCCTTCGAACTGCTCGGCCACGAACTTCCAGTTGACCAGGTTCCAGAACGCCTCGACGTACTTAGGACGCAGGTTACGGTAGTCGATGTAGTAAGCGTGTTCCCAGACGTCGCAGGTCAGCAGCGGGGTGTCGCCGCTGGTCAGCGGGTTGCCGGCGCCGATGGTGCTGGCCAGAGCCAGGGAACCGTCAGCCTTTTTCACCAGCCAGCCCCAGCCGGAACCGAAGGTGCCGATCGAGGTTTTGCTGAACTCTTCCTTGAACTTGTCGAACGAACCGAAAGCCGCGTTGATGGCTTCAGCCAGTGCGCCGGTTGGTTGACCGCCGGCGTTTGGCGCCAGGCAGTTCCAGTAGAAGGTGTGGTTCCAGACCTGAGCGGCGTTGTTGAAGATGCCACCCGAGGAAGTCTTGACGATTTCTTCCAGGGTCTTGCCTTCGAACTCGGTGCCTGGCACCAGGTTGTTCAGGTTCACGACGTAGGTGTTGTGGTGCTTGTCGTGGTGGAATTCCAGGGTTTCCTTGGAAATGTGCGGCTGCAGGGCATCGTGTGCGTAAGGCAGCGGCGGCAATTCGAAAGCCATGATGATTCTCCTAATCAGGTCTGTTGCGGTGAGCGCAAGGCCGATCACGGGCGGCCAGAAATGCACCGGCGAGTTTTTACTCTTTGCGGCGCAGGGTTCGGATCATAGCACCGGGGGTGCGGCATAACCACGCAACAACTGTGTGGGATAGAGGTTCCAGAGCCGTTTGGAATAATCACGAGGCCAGAATGAGCTGACCCGCCACCGTGAACATCATCACCGCCACCAACAGATCGAGAATTCGCCACGTACCCGGACGCGCCAGCCACGGTGCCAGCCATGCCGCGCCGAACGCCAGAGTGAAAAACCACAGCAGCGAAGCGCTCGCCGCGCCCACGACATAAGCGCCGGGCACTGACTGTTGCGCGCCGAGGGAGCCGATCAGCAGCACGGTGTCCAGATAGACGTGCGGGTTGAGGAGGGTCACCGCCAGTGCGCTGAGCATCACCGCGCGCAATGAACGCACGGTCTGGTTTTCACCCTGTTGCAGGCTCTGTTTCGAGAACGCCCGGCGCAACGCCTGGCTGCCGTACCAGATCAGGAACACTGCACCGCCCCAGCGGGCAACCGCCAGCAACGTCGGGTTCTGCGCCAGCACCGTGGCCAGACCGAACACGCCCGCCGCCACCAGCAACGCATCGCAGGCGACGCACAGCGCGGCGACCGGCAGGTGATGTTCACGACGCAGACTCTGGGCCAGGACAAAAGCATTCTGGGTGCCGATCGCCATGATCAGCCCGAACGCCACCAGCAAACCGTTGGTATAGCTTTGCCACATGACAATTACTCCGCGTTGGCTGCGAGATCGCGCAGCACTTGCACGGCGCGTTCGGCGTCGGCCTGACCGACGAACAAATGGTCGTGGTAGTAGCCGGCAATCACGTTGCAGCTGATACCGGACTTGCCCAGTGCGGTGGCGAATGCGGCGGTCAGGCCAACGGCTTCCAGCGCCGAATGCACGTTCAAGGTGATCCAGGCCGCAACGTAGTCGAAACTGAAACCGGCGCGTTCGGCGTGGGAGCGCTCCAGAATCACCGTCAGGCCTTCCTGTTCGCGGAAACTGCCCACGACCTCCAGGCCACTCGGCAACTGGCCGTCGCGCAAGGTGCAGAACACGTATTCGCCGGCATTGAGCTGCGGGCTCATGCTGCGCAGCAGGGTGGTCAAAGAGGTTTCGCCAGCCATGGGGGTGGTCCTTGATAAAGAGTGCTTGCTGGCTATTCTCCGGGCAGACGCTGTATAAGAAAAACCAATAGTGCTGATCGCTCATTAGGAAAACTGATGTTCGACTACAAATTGCTTTCCGCTCTGGCCGCCGTGGTCGAGCAGGCCGGATTCGAACGGGCGGCGCAGGTGCTGGGCCTTTCGCAATCGGCGATTTCCCAGCGGATCAAACTGCTGGAAGCGCGGGTTGGCCAGCCGGTGCTGGTGCGCGGGACGCCGCCATCACCCACCGAGATCGGTCGGCGCCTGCTCAACCATGTGCAGCAGGTGCGCCTGCTCGAACGGGATTTGCAGACGCTGGTGCCGGCGCTGGACGAAGAGGGCCTGCCGGAACGGCTGCGCATCGCGCTGAACGCCGACAGCCTCGCCACCTGGTGGGCCGAGGCGGTGGGCGACTTCTGCGCCGAGCAACACCTGTTGCTGGACCTGATCGTCGAAGACCAGACCGTCGGCCTCAAGCGCATGCGTGCTGGTGAAGTGGCGGCCTGTGTCTGCGCCAGTGAACGGCCGGTGGCGGGCGCCCGCAGTGTGTTGCTCGGGGCGATGCGCTATCGGGCGCTGGCCAGTCCGGCATTCATCGAGCGGCATTTTCCCGACGGCGTTCGGGCCGAACAACTGCCGCGCACCCCGGCGCTGGTGTTCGGTCCGGACGACTTTCTGCAACACCGGTATCTCGCGTCTCTCGGCGTCGATGGTGGTTTCGAACATCATTTGTGCCCGTCATCCGAAGGTTTTATCCGCCTGACCGAAGCCGGGCTCGGCTGGGGACTGGTGCCGGAATTGCAGGTGCGCGAGCAACTGGAACGCGGCGTGTTGCGCGAACTGTTGCCAGATAAACCGATCGACGTGCCGTTGTACTGGCATCATTGGCGCAATGGCGGCCAGTTGCTGGGGTTGTTGACCGACCAATTGGTGCGTTCGTCGTCGCAATGGCTGGTGCCGTTGGACTGACGGCCAGCGTCAAGACTCACGAATCAGGCAAAACGAAAGACAGCGGAGCTCTACATGAAAATTCTGGTCACCGGCGCAAGCGGCTTCATTGGCGGACGCTTTGCGCGTTTTGCCCTGGAGCAGGGCCTGGACGTGCGGGTCAACGGTCGCCGGGCCGAGGGTGTCGAGCATTTGGTGCGTCGGGGTGCGGAGTTCGTTCAGGGCGACCTGAGCGATCCGGAACTGGTGCGTGCGCTCTGCACCGACGTTGAAGCCGTGGTGCATTGCGCCGGCGCGGTCGGGCTGTGGGGACGCTATCAGGACTTTCATCAGGGCAATGTGCAGGTCACCGAAAACGTAGTCGAAGCCTGCCTCAAGCAACGGGTGCGACGTCTGGTGCATCTGTCGTCGCCGTCGATCTATTTTGACGGCCGCGACCACCTCGGCCTGACCGAAGAGCAAGTGCCCAAGCGCTTTAAACACCACTACGCGGCGACCAAGTATCTGGCCGAGCAAAAGGTCTCCGGCGCTCAGGAGTTCGGCCTCGAAACCCTGGCCCTGCGCCCGCGTTTCGTCACCGGCGCCGGGGACATGAGCATTTTTCCGCGCCTGCTGAAGATGCAGCGCAAAGGGCGTCTGGCAATCATCGGCAACGGCCTGAACAAGGTCGACTTCACCAGCGTGCACAACCTCAACGAAGCGTTGTTGAGCAGTCTTCTGGCGGCCGGTTCTGCGCTGGGCAAGGCCTACAACATCAGCAACGGCGCCCCGGTGCCGCTGTGGGATGTGGTCAATTACGTGATGCGCAGAATGGAAGTCCCACAGGTCACCAAGTACCGTTCCTACGGGCTGGCCTACAGTGTGGCGGCGCTCAACGAAGGCGCATGTAAACTCTGGCCGGGACGTCCCGAGCCGACCCTGTCGCGGCTGGGCATGCAGGTGATGAACAAAAATTTCACCCTCGACATCAGTCGCGCCCGGCATTATCTGGACTACGATCCGAAAGTCAGTCTCTGGACGGCCCTCGATGAGTTCTGTGGCTGGTGGAAGGCCCAGGACATTCGTTGATACGAAGTGCTGAACCCAGCCACGGGTTGGGGGTCAATCCCTGCGGCTGCGGGGTTTATACTGCGCCGCAATCAGCCATTACCGGGTTTCACAAAGGTTGCCTCAATGTCCATGCGTAACGATGCACACGACGACGATTTCGACGATGTTCCGAGCCTGCGCGCCGACACACTCGATGACGACGATTTCCCTACCACCACTCGCACTTCCGTGCATTCGCGCACGCCACCCGTGGTCAAGGTCAAGTCGGCCAGCACCGGGCCATTGTGGGCGCTGGTCGGCGCATTGTTCTTTGCCTTCATCGGTCTGGCCTGGTGGAGTTTCCAGCAGATCTCGCTGATGGAGCAGCAACTGGTGGCGACCCAGGAAAGCTTCGCGCGGATCAGTGAAGAAGCGGCGGGACGCCTGCAGGACATTTCCGGCAAGGTCGTGGCCAGCCAGACCAACGTCAACACCGACAGCGAAGCGCTGAAACTGCAGATCAAACAGTTGCAAAGCGCACTGCAGGATCAGAGCAAACAGCAGCAGGGTGTGGCGGGTCAGGCGACGGATCTGGACAAGCGTCTGGCGCAGATGACCGCCCAGACCACTGAACAGCAGAACGCTAATACCCAGTTGCAGGCCCAGGTCAAAGCCCTGAGTGCAGAGCTGGCAACGCTGAAAAGCACGCCGGCCGACACCAGCAAGGTCGATGCCCAGCTGAAAAGCTTCGATGCACAGGTCAAGGGTTTCGATGCGCAGTTCAAGAGCCTCGGCGCCGACATCACGGCCCTGAAAAAACAAGGCGGGTCGAACGCCGCGATCGATCGTCTGGAACAGGAAATCGTTGTGCTCAAGAGCGAGCAGGATAACCGTCCGGCTTCGGCACAGGGCGGCTCCAGCACCGCCGAGTTCGATGCGTTTCGTGGGCAGATGACCCGCAACCTCAACACCCTGCAGGCGCAGATCCAGAACCTGCAACAGCAGATCAACGCCCGGCCGTGAGCCCCTTCTGTGGCGAGGGCGCGAACGCCCTCGCCACACACCCATCGCAACATTCAGAAGCTTTCTGAATATCCATACCTGCCGTCAGGCCGTCTACGCTCTTGAAACACCAACAAGAACGAGGGATGCGTCATGGGGTTTGTGCAAAAACTGGCCTGGCTCGGCGCGGTGCTGTTGTTGAGTTTCGGACAGGCCAATGCGGCCACGGAAAAGGATGACAGCAAGGCCGCCATCGCCTTGCTGGAAAAGGCTCTGGCCTACTATCACGACAACGGCGACAAGGCGTTCGCGGCGTTCAGCCGCCAGGGCGAGTTCGTCGACAAGGATCGCTACGTGTTCGTGGTCGATACCAAGGGCGTAATGCTCGCCAGCGGCGGGCCGTCTTCGGCGTTGATCGGCCGGGACGTGAGCGAAGTGCTCGGGCCGGATTTGCAGAAAGCGTTCAAGGACGCGCTGAAAGTGCCGGAAGGCAACGGCATCCAGCAGGCCGAATATCGCTGGCAGAATCAGGCCGACGGCAAGGTCGAGCGCAAGCATGTGTTCTATCAGCGCATCGGTCAGCGGATTCTGGCGGTCGGTTATTACTTGCCACGAGCATCGGCGGAACAGGCGAAATCATTCCTCGACAAAGCCGCCACCGATTTGACCAAGGACGAGAAGGGCACGCTGATGGCGGTCAACTCGCTCAAGGGCGGTTACTTGCAGGACGACCTTTACGTGTTCGTGGTGGACCTGAAAACCCAGCGTTACGTCGCCCACGGTACCAACCTGCGGTTGATCAATACCGACTTCGCCAAGGTCAAGGACCCGGAAGGCAAACCGGTGGGCGAGCCGATTCTGGCGCTGATCGGCAAACAGGATGAGGGCGAGTACGAATACCGCTGGAAAAATCCGGTGACCGGCAAGGTCGAGGACAAACATGCCTACCTGAAGAAGGTCGGGGATTATCTGGTGGCGGTCGGTTATTACAGCGCTTGATCCCAGTGGCTCCCACGCAAGGCGTGGGAGCCATCGGCATCGGTCAGCGGGCGCTGTGTTCACGCCCGCGCAACAGGCGGTTCGGCATGGCAATCGCCGCCGCCAGCCCGAGCAGCGACACCCCGGCACTGACCATCAGCAAATGCCGGAACGTCACCAGCAACTCGGCGCGCAAGGCATTCTGCGCATCGCCGGGCGCCGCGTTCAGGCCATCGAGCAGCACGTTGCCGGAATGACCTTCGCCGATCAGCGATGCGCCGGTCAGGTGGGCGAAACTGGAGTCCTGCAACAACGCCAGCAACAGTGCTGACATCAACGCCACGCCCACCGCACCGCCCAAAGAGCGGAACAGGTTGGTGGTGCTGGTGGCGACGCCAATGTCCTTTTGCTCGACCGAGTTTTGCGTGCCGACCAGCGAGGTCGGGAACTGCATACCCCCGGCGATACCGCTGAGCAACATGAACACACTACTGATCAGCGTCGCATCGGGCGGGCTGAAGGCCATGCCGAGGATCGAGATCGGCATCAGCAGCGCACCGGTGAAAATCTGTGGCTTGTAGCGCCCGGTAATCGACGTGCGACGACCGGCGAAATAGGCACCGATCGGCAAACCCATCGCCAGCGGCAACAAGTGCAGGGCCGCGCTGTCCGCCCCGGCGCCAGTCACGCTCTGGAAGCGCAGCGGCATCAGCACGATCAACGAAATCGCCTGAAAGCTGCAAAAGAAAATCGTGCACCAGCACAGCAGGGCGCTGCGGTTGGTGAACAGGTGCATCGGCAGCAACGGCTCCCGGGCACGTCGCTCATGCCAGACGAACACCGCCAGCACCGCCACTGCACAAGCGAACAGACCGAGGACTTCACTGCTGCGCCACGCATGGCCTTGGCCGACCTGAGTGATCGCCAGCAACAATGCCGTCAGGCCGATGATCATCAGCAGTGTGCCGAGGTAGTCGATGACCGGTTTGCGCTGGGGAATCGGCAGGCCGATCAGATTGCGTCGCGCTACCCAGTAGGCGCCGAGGCCCAGCGGCAGGTTGATCAGGAACACCCAGCGCCACGACAGGTACTCGGTCATGTAGCCGCCCAGCACCGGACCGGCAACACTGGCCACCGCGTACATGCTGGAGAAGTAACCCTGATAGCGACCACGCTCCCGGGGCGGGACGATGTCGCCGATGATCGCCTGGCTCACCGAAATCATCCCGCCGGCACCGATGCCCTGGAAGATCCGCGCCAGCACCAGTTGCTCCATGCTCTGAGCCATGCCACAGAACAGCGAGGCCAGGGTGAACAGGCCCATGCCGAACAGCATCAGTTTGCGCCGCCCGTACAAGTCACCGAGCTTGCCGTAGATCGGCACCGCCACGGTCATCGCCACCATATAGCCGGAAATCACCCAGGCCAGCAGGCTCACGTCCTTGAATTGCGCGGAGATGGCCGGCATGGAAACCGCGACGATGGTCTGGTCCAGCGCGCCAAGGAAGATCGCCATCATCAGCGCGACCAGCACGCTGCGAATGGCCGGTTTGGGCGTTTCGGGATGGTTGAGATTGGTCACGGGCGAACCTGCGGGCAGTGATTGACCCGCAGGGGCAAGGCGAGCGGGTGGATGCTCGCCAGTGTAAGTCGGTAGCAGGCTATTCGATAGCCTCATAAGGAAGTCCGACGTAATTTTCTGCAATGGTTTTTTGACCGGCCTCTGAACTGACAAAGTAGTCCAGTTCCGAAGCACTGATCCGCTGGCTGAAATCATCGTGTTCGTCGAAACGGTGCAGCATCGAGGTCATCCACCAGGAAAACCGCTCGGCTTTCCACACCCGACGCAGGCAGATTTCCGAATACTTCTCCAGCAAGTCAGCGCGCCCTTCGCGGTAAACCTTCAGCAGAATCCTGAACAGGGTGCTGACGTCGCTGGCCGCCAGGTTCAAACCCTTGGCACCGGTCGGCGGAACGATATGCGCTGCATCCCCCACCAGAAACATCCGCCCGTACTGCATCGGCTCGACCACAAAACTGCGCAGCGGCGCGATGCTCTTTTCAATCGACGGACCGGTCACCAGCTTCTGCGCCAGATCCGCCGGCAGACGATTGCGCAGTTCATCCCAGAAGCGTTGATCCGACCAGTCGTCGACGTTCTCCTCGGCCGGCACTTGCAGGTAATAGCGGGTGCGGGTTGCCGAACGCATGCTGCACAGGGCAAAGCCGCGCTCGTGACGGGCGTAGACCAGTTCGTCGTGAATCGGTGGTGTGTCGGCGAGTATCCCCAGCCAGCCGAACGGATAAACCTGTTCGAAGACCTTCAGGCATTCCGCCGGAATCGACTGCCGGGCCACGCCATGGAAACCGTCGCAACCGGCAATGTAATCGCAATCGACACGCCAGGTTTCGCCATCCTTTTCAAACGTGACGTAGGCCTCGTCGCTTTTCATGCCACAGGGAGCGACATGGCTGGCTTCGTAGATCGTCTGTCCGCCGGTCTCCCGACGAGCGGCCATCAGGTCGCGGGTGACCTCGGTCTGGCCATAGACCATCACGGTTTTTCCACCGGTCAGCGCCTGCAGATCGATGTGCACCCGACGCCCGTCGAGGGCCAGTTCGAACCCACCGTGGACCAGCCCTTCGGCGTCCATCCGCTGACCCACGCCAGCCTCGCGCAACAGCTCTACCATGCCCTGTTCAAGGACCCCGGCGCGGATTCGGCCGAGTACATAGTCAGGTGTCTGGCGCTCGATAATCAGGGTGTCGATGCCAGCGTTGTGCAGCAGTTGGCCGAGCAATAATCCGGACGGACCGGCGCCAATGATGGCGACTTGGGTTTTCAGCGTTTTCATTGTTTTTATGACTCGCAAGCTTCACGCGACAACGGCCGGTGAATGATTTTCAGGATTCGAGTGCTTGCATTTTTCCCTTGCGGGTCTGTCAATTGAAGGTGAAAACTGAGCCGATACCTGTACATTCTGCCAATCGGTGCGATTATCGCCCGCAACCTTCGAGGCCTGGATTGAAGTGATGAACAAGCCTGACCTGCCTTCGATTCCGGTGTTCAAGCTCTACGGTGAAAGCCTGGACTGGCCAACCCCTGACTTGCTGCACTGTGAAACCATTTCCAAACGCAGCCGCGAACATCAATGGGAAATCAAACCCCACCGCCACGCCGATTTGTGCCAGTTGCTCTTCGTATTCAAAGGTCAGGCAGAGCTTGAAATCGAAGGCCAACGCACGCAACTGAACGAAACCGCGATCCAGATCCTGCCGCCGTTATCGGTGCATGGTTTCCGTTTTTCCGAGGACGTCGAAGGATTTGTCGTCACCCTGGCCACGCCGTTGATCAACCATTTGCAGGCGCAACTGGGCAGCGCAGTGCAGGCTTTGGCCCAGGCCGAAAGCTACCCGGCGGGCAAGGACGCGGACTACCTCAACAGTCTGTTTGCCGCGTTGCAGGCCGAGTACAACGGTCATCAACCGGCGCGGGAAATGCTCATGCATTCGCTGGTCAGCGTGATCATGGTCTGGGTCAGCCGCCAGGCGATCCACCGTCACAACGCCACGCAACGCCCGCAGCGTCAGCGCGAATACCTTAATGGCTTTATTCAACTGGTAGAGGAGACGTACCGTCAGCACGTCAAGGTCGAGGACCTGGCTCATCGCCTGGGGATTTCGGTCTCGCACCTCAACGGCACCTGCCGCGAACTGGCGGGGCAGCCGGCGTTGCAGATCATGCATGAACGTCAGTTGCTGGAAGCCAAGCGTCTGCTGACGTACACCAGCATGACCATTTACGAGATGTCCGACGTGTTGGGTTTTTCCGATCCGACCAACTTCACGCGCCTGTTCCGGCGCCGGGTGGGGATCTCGCCAAAGGCGTTCCGCGACCGCTTGAAGGCCGAGCAGAACGACGACGCCTGACGTCCTGTATCAGCGCAGGGCGTTGAGGGTGGCGTTGTGAGGGATGCAGCGCTCGAAGTTGCAGCTCGCGTACTCACGGGGCAGTTGCCGCAACTGCTCCACGCGCCATGCCGCGGTGCCGTACAGCGCCAGCGTGGCCGCGCAGGTGATGAAAATCGCGAGGTATCTTCTTGTTCTGGTGCTCATGATCATGGCGTTGACCTCTGAACGAATACCCTTGGGTACTACTTTCAGCATAGGTCAGCGCCGTGGAGTTGCCAGCCGCGCGGCGAACGGGTTTACAAGCCGACATCCCATTGCGGGTTTTCGGGAAACCGCAGTACCAGGAAATCCAGCATGCTGCGCAGCGCCACCGGCATGTGCTTGCGCGAGGCGTACACCGCGTAGATGTTCATCCGCCGAGGCTCGGCGTGCGGCAGCAGGCGCACCAGTTCCCCGCTGTGAATATGTACGCCGGCCTGATAGGTCGGCAGCATCGCCACCCCGGCACCGGCCAGTGTCGCGCGCAGCAGGGTGCTGGCCTCATTGGCGCTGATGTTGCCCTGCACCGGCACCGACACCGGTTCGCCATCCTCTTCGAAATGCCACAGGCTCTTGCCGAAATAGGAATGGGTCAGGCAGTTGTGTCGGCTCAGATCTTCTACGCGCTGCGGCTGCGGGTGTTCCCGCAGATAGGCAGGTGCGGCGCAGACCACCGAGCGGCAGACGGTCAGGCGCCGGGCGATCAGGTTGGGATCGAGATCGTTGCTGGTGCGGATCGCCAGGTCGATGCGCTCGTCCACCAGATTCACCGTGCGGTCGAGCATTTGCAGGTCGATGTTGACGCCCGGGTAGCGTTTGACGAACGCGGCCATGGCATCGGCCAGTTGCGCCTGGCCGAACGAGGTGCTGACGCTGATCCGCAGCAAACCCCGTGGCGCATCGTCGGGTTCGCTGACGGCGGCCTGCATGTCGCTCGACAGTTCGAGCATCTGCCGGCAGCGCGGCAGGATCTCGTTGCCGGCGGCGGTCAGGCTCAGTTTGCGCGTGGTGCGGTGCATCAGGCGCGCGCCGACCCAGTCTTCCAGTTCCGCCAGATACCGCGACACCACTGGCCGCGACAGGTCCAGGTGATCGGCCGCCGCCGACTGGCTGCCCAGATCCACAACCGTGACAAACACCCGCATTGCTTGGAGACGATCCATGATTTGCCCGCTTTCAGAAACAAACTATGTTTAAGCATCGCATTTTTTGTAATGAGTCTGGCAACTAAGCTCTGTCCCATCGCCAAGCACGGCATACGAACAGCGGAGCAACCCATGATCGGCTTCACCACTCTCAAGCGCGTTTTACTGGCCACCGCCACCCTCGGTTTTGCTGCCCACGCAGCGGCAGCGAACCTGAGCCTCGATGTCTACAACCCAGGCACCAACGCAATCTTCCCGGTGACCTCGGTGCTGGTCAGCGGCGAGAAGGACGCGATCCTGGTGGACGCCCAGTTCGGCAAGTCCCAGGCCGAGCAAGTGGTGGAAAAGATCCGCGCCAGCGGCAAGCAACTGACCACGATCTACATCAGCCACGGTGACCCGGATTACTACTTCGGTCTCGACACCCTGACCAAGGCATTCCCGAATGCCAAGGTACTGGCTTCGCAGCCGACCGTTGATCACATCAAGCAAACCGTCGACGGCAAACTGGCGTTCTGGGGCCCGAAAATGGGCGCCGACGTGCCGGCCAAAACCATCGTGCCGGGCGTGCTCAAGGGCGACAGCCTGATGCTTGAAGGCCAGAAACTGCAGGTAGTCGGTCTGGAAGGCAAGCAACCGGATCGCAGCTTCGTGTGGATTCCTTCGTTAAAAGCCGTGGTCGGTGGTGTCGTTGTCGCCGAGAACATCCACGTGTGGATGGCCGATACCCAGACTGCACAATCCCACGCCGACTGGCTGGAAACCCTGCACTCGATCGAAACCCTGAAACCGAAAACCGTGGTGCCGGGTCACTACCTGGGTGATAGCGCCCGTTCACTGGCCGCCGTGAAGTTCACCGCCGACTACATCAAGGCGTTCGACGAAGAAACCGCCAAGGCCAAGGACTCTGCCGCGCTGATCGCCGCGATGAAAAAACGCTACCCGAAACTGGGCGAAGAAAGCTCGCTGGAGCTGAGCGCCAAAGTCGCCAAGGGCGAGATGAAGTGGTAACCCGATTCTGAAAAACGCAGCACTCTCAAGCCAACTGGAGAATGTCATGAGCAAGATCGCAATCATTGGTGCCACCGGCCGTGCCGGCAGCCAATTGCTGGAAGAAGCCCTGCGTCGCGGCCACAGCGTCACCGCCATCGCTCGGGACACCTCGAAGATCGGCGCCCGCGCCGGTGTGGTCAGCAAGAACGTAGACGTTTTGAATGCCGCCGCGCTGCAAGACGCCGTCGCCGGTCACGATGTGGTGATCAGTGCCGCGCATTTCGCCACGGTCCCGGCCAGCGCGCTGATCGGTCCGGTGAAACAGGCCGGGGTGAAACGTCTGCTGGTGGTCGGCGGTGCCGGTTCGCTGTTGCTGCCGGACGGCACCCGAGTGATCGACAGCGCCGGTTTCCCAGCCGAGTACAAGGCTGAGGCCAGCGCCGGTGCGGCGTTCCTTGATGCGCTGCGTCAGGAGAAGGAGCTGGACTGGACGTTCCTGTCGCCGTCGGCGCTGTTTGTCGAAGGCGAGCGCACCGGCAAGTTCCGCGTCGGCAAGGATGACTTGCTGGTGAGCGCCGAAGGCCAGAGCTCGATCACCTTTGCCGACTACGCGATTGCGCTGATCGACGAAGTGGAAACGCCGAAGCATTCGCGTCAGCGGTTTACGGTCGGTTATTGATGGTTTGGATCGTTCCCACGCTCCGCGTGGGAATGCAGCCCGGGACGCTCCGCGTCCCATGCCGAAG